>CAZQUQ010000008.1:20155-29251 GCA_964596445.1 uncultured Oscillospiraceae bacterium | reverse complement strand
GCAGCACTAAAAATGCATGCTCCAAATTTTCAAAAAAGGCTGACCGCAATATATCATAACGCCAGACATCCCAAACATCATAGTACTGTCCATAATAATGCCGACCGCATCAATTCCACAATAGTTATGCTTTCTCAATTTTTCCTCTGCATTTTCCGATATATATTGTGTGCCTCTTTATAATCATAATGCGATATGATAAAATTAAGGCAATAGCGGAGGTATAGCTTTGATACCAAAAATATCGGATATATTCCAGCAAAAGCTAAATTCGATACAAAACAGGGTACCTGTCAAAATAAAGGGCTCGTCAGATACCGTACCATTTGAGAAGTATCTGTCAGATGCAACCGCCAGAACTACGGCGTCAACGGCCACATCCCCGGCAGATGCGCTTTCGGATGCTCTTAAGACAGCATTGAATAATACGAGTTCATTATCGGGCTCATTTGGCAGTTTAACTTCCACATCTGCCTTAACTTCAGAAAGCCTTGGCATATCCAGCACTCTCCAGAGAGCGCTGAATGCGCTTGCAGCCTACAGGGCGAACGGGATACTTGATAGAACTGTGCAAAATGAAGAAATAGAGAGATGCATCCAGGAAAGCTCAAAAAAATATCATGTAGATGCGAACCTGATCAGAGCTGTTATAAAACAGGAATCAAACTATAATCCCTACGCAGTATCAAAGGCCGGAGCCCAGGGGCTGATGCAGCTGATGCCCGGGACCGCCGACTCCCTCGGTGTCACCGATCCTTTTGATATTGCTCAAAATATCGACGGCGGAACAAGATACCTGAAGGCACAGCTTGTAGAATTCGGCGGCGATCTCGAGCTGGCGCTTGCAGCCTACAACGCAGGTCCCGGAAGTGTTGCAAGATATAACGGCGTCCCTCCTTATGCTGAAACCCAGGGATATATCAAGAAAGTGCTGGAATATTATTTGAAATACTCAAATAATGAGTAGTATTTTCGTATTCATGTCCTGCAATATTATCAATTTACGACACCTGTAATCCACACTATCCACACTCTTATCCACACAAGAAATTCCTACATTTTGCGCCTTTTCAGAGTCATTTTCCACATAATTCACAGGTCGGTTTCCACCATAATTCGCACTTTTCTACAGGATCCTGTCCGGATCTCACTGCCTGAAACACCGCATTTTATGTACTTTCAGAAATACAATCCATATCATTCCACTTTATGATGCCATCCGACATTATCTGCCAATTGTCGTTTTCTTCCATAATTTACTGTTACTTTTTTAACACACATTTAACATTGAAAAATGTGGAAAATAAAAAGTTATCCACAGGCGAATCCCAGTTTCAGTCCCGGAACAGCATTAAGATCAAGACCCGCTGTATTCCCTCTTATGAACTCATAATATGCCGCTGCTCCGATCATTGCAGCATTATCGGTGCAAAATATTGGTCTGGGGAAATACATTGACATACCTGCTTTTTCAGCCGCATCCTTCATTTCTCTTCTAAGCTGCGAGTTGGCCGCAACGCCTCCGGCAAGCGCTATCTGCCGGACACCTTTCAGTTCTGCCGCACGGACAGTATTGTGAACCAGAACATCGACCACAGCCTGCTGAAAGCTGGCACAAACGTTGGGGATATCGATGCTTTGCCCTTTCTGAGCACTGATATTGAGATAGTTGAGCACTGCTGTCTTCAGGCCGCTGAAACTGAAATCCAGAGAACCATCGCTAAAATGGACCCTCGGGAATTCCACAGCAGAACTGTCGCCCTTTTTTGCTTCTGCATCTATCAGAGGCCCGCCCGGGTATCCAAGTCCAAGAGCACGGGCTGTTTTATCGAATGCTTCGCCTGCCGCATCGTCACGCGTTTGTCCCATTATTTCAAACCTGTGGTAATCGGCCACATATACTATATGGCTGTGACCGCCGGATGCAACAAGACACACAAAGGGCGGCTCCAGCATTTCATTTTCAAGATAGTTAGCCGCGATATGGCCTTCTATATGATGCACACCAACCAATGGCTTATCCATGGCGAAAGCCAGAGCTTTTGCTGCGGACAGTCCGACAAGCAAAGCTCCTGCTAGGCCCGGGCCATATGTCACCGCAATGGCGTCGATCCGGTCAAGCGTGACCGAAGCATCTTCAAGAGCCTGCCCTATGACCGGCATTATCAGTTCAACATGCTTCCGCGACGCTATTTCCGGCACAACTCCGCCGTACTTTTTGTGGATATCGATCTGTGAAGAGATTATATTCGACCTGATACTCCTGCCATTGACCACAACTGCGGCGGATGTTTCGTCACAGCTTGTCTCGACAGCAAGTATCATTATATCTCCAATATAATTTTCAGCCAACTAAGACACCTTCAATTCTCATATTTTGCACTTCGTCCGAACCATCAAAAAATGCCGGCCTCTATGGACTAGCCGATAAAGGCAGACCAATTTATGGACATATGCAGGACGAACGCAGAACGTACATTAGACGTACATATGTATGATAGCCCAAATATGCCAGATTTACAAGGCAGTATCATTCTGATGCACGGAACAGGAAGCAAAAAAAAACATGGAGTTGGTCTCCATGCCCATATAAGGGAAAACGCTAATGTTCACCTAAATTATACCAGCAGCTGATGGTACATTGAATAGTCCTATTATCCTTTTTTATCCAGAATTTAGTCCTATGTACCGTGACTTTTGTCCTATATGGGTATGAGACCAAAATGCCTCCGATACCGGCTGATCACCTCAGCAGTGCGGTCGCAATTACAATAGCCCCAAGTACTATCCTGTATACTGCAAATATTCCAAAGCCATTTCGTTTCAGATATTCCAACAGGAATTTGATACTGAAGATCCCAACTGTCGCAGAGGTCAGTATAGCGATAATAAACGGCAGAGTTTCCACCGGTACGCTGATAAGATCCTTTGCTTTGTATACGCCGCTGAGGAATATGAACGGTGTGGAGAGCAGGAATGTAAATCTTGCCGCATCCTCCCTCTTTATTTTCATAGCTCTGCCGGCAGCCATTGTTATTCCGGAACGCGATACACCAGGTATCATTGCAATCGCCTGAGATACTCCGATGAGAAAGCTCCTCTTTGGGCCTATATCCATCAGCTCAAACCTCGATTCGGAATATTTGTCGGCAGCATATATCACAATGCCCATCACAATAAACATTATCCCGATCAGCAGCGGATTTCTGAAGGTGGTTTCGATATGCTCCTCAAAAAGTACCCCAAGTATGCCTCCAGGCACACAGGCCAGCACTATGTACCAAAAAAGCTTTCCCTCGTCCGACTTTACATCGGTCAGACCGGCTTTGATCAGGTTGATCCAATCCTTCCAAAAGAATATGATCACTGCCGCCAATGTTCCCAGATGCAGCGCTATATCAAACGAAAGACCGGGATCCTTCCACCTGAAGAACCACGGCGCCAGTGTAATATGTGCCGTGCTCGATATAGGCAGGAACTCGCCCAGTCCTTGTAAAACTCCATAGATGAATGCCTCCAGCAGACTCATTTTTATACCCCCTGATAGTCTATGCTTCTGTGCAGGAAAAATACTGATGATTTGGAGAACTGTCCCTGCCGTATCATAATATCATATAACAATCGGTGAGTACATAGTGAGTACATAGAAAGATAAGGCTGTCAGAAGCTTTTTTCAATTGCCGGGGAAGCGGCAAGGACCGATACTGCAGGTTTTTGCACAGGTATGTCCTCGTCCTGCTTCAGCGGCTCCTGATGGAAGGTATGGCTTATCACCTCCGAGATATCGTCGACAGGGATAACCTCTATACCCATATTCTCAAATGTCTCCTGCCAGTTTTCCCTTGGGATCAATACCTTGTTTATGCCAGCAAGCTTGGCGGCTTCGACCTTCGCGGCCACGCCGCCGACAGGCTTTACCTTTCCTCTTATCGATATCTCTCCCGTAAGCGCAATATCATTGTTCACAGGCAGGTTGAATATTGCCGAGTAGATCGCAGCTGCAATGGCTATACCGGCCGATGGTCCGTCTATAGGGATGCCTCCCGGAAAGTTGAGATGTATGTCATACTCTCTTGCATCAACATCAAGAAACTTTTTCAATACAGTCAGAACATTTTCCACAGAAGCCTTTGCCGAGCTCGACTTTTTCAGCTTGTGTCCCCTTCCGTCCATTTCTTCCTCTTCGACGATGCCGGTGACCTTGATCCCGCCTTTGCCCGAAGCCGCCTTCATAGCTGTGACTTCTATATCGATCACTATGCCTGTTGCATTTCCGAAAACAGCCAGCCCGTTGACACAGCCGACCTGTCTTTCCTGAGCCGATACCTTTTTTTCGATCCTGGGGCTGTAATGTCCGAATTCCACTACCCATTCGATATCCTTGCGCGTAATGATGCTCCTGCCTTCGACCTGTATGACTCCGCCGGCGATCTGGATGATATTTACGGCATCCCTTCCGTTCTGCGCATATTTTGAGATCAGATCCTCACATCCGTCCTCAACTCTGAATCCGCCTCTTATTGCCGCATTCCGGGCGATTACAGCTATCTCATCCGATGTAAGTGGTCTGAAGTATATCTCGACACATCTTGAACGCAATGCGGGCGGCAGCTCTTCAGCAGGACGGGTCGTCGCTCCGACAAGCCTGAAATCCGCAGGCAGTCCCTTTTGGAATATCTCGTGTATATGTGCAGGGATATTATTATCCTCGGTGCTGTAATATGCGCTTTCAAGTATGACCTTTCGATCCTCGAGCACCTTCAGGAGCTTATTCATCTGTATCGGATGTAGTTCGCCTATCTCATCTATAAACAGAATACCACCATGGGCTTTGGTCACAGCTCCCGGCTTGGGCTGCGGGATCCCTGCGACGCCATAAGCGCCTGCGCCTTGATAGATGGGGTCATGGACAGAGCCGATCAGAGGATCCGCTATGCCTCTCTCGTCGAACCTCAGTATGGTCGCGTCGACCTCTACGAACTTGGAGTCCCTTCTGAACGGCGATATCGGCATATGCTTCGCTTCTTCGAGTATGACCCTTGCTGCTGCAGTTTTGCCGATCCCGGGGGGTCCGTAAATTATCACATGCTGAGGGTTCGGCCCGCATAACGCCGCTCTCAGGGCCTTGATGCCCTGCTCCTGTCCTATTATATCAGTCAGCGCTGCCGGTCTGGTCTTTTCCGACAGGGGCTCCGACAGCTTTATCTCTTTAAGCTTGTGAAGCTTCTCCAATTCCTTCCGTGACTCTTTCTCAATGGCGCTCTTATTTCCCTGCTGGGATTTGAGCAGGTTGAGAAAATATATGCCTATTATGACAGAAAAGAAAAACTGTATTATCAGAAAGGTATTGGTTAGCATTCCATCTCCTCCTCGGGTATTGATGCAACTTGGGCAGTATTTTTGTTATTAAATAGTATTGACTTTAAAGATAAATTTATCCGCCGCTGATCGAAAATAGAGAGCTATGCCGTATGTACGAAAAAAGGACATCCATTTTGGGATGTCCTTAGGAACACTGTATATTGTCTGGACTGCGCATCTGATTATGATGCACTTTCCTTTTTTACCCTCGATTTTTTGCCTGTTGCTTTTTTCAGCGGTTTCCTGTTCTCGTTTATTACCAGGCTAGGAGGTGTCATGTTTTCTATGGTGTCCTTTGTTATGATGCATTTTTCTATGTTGTTGGCAGAAGGCAGATCATACATCACATCCAGCATGACCTCTTCAATAATGGCTCTCAGTCCTCTGGCTCCCGTATTGCGTGCCAGTGCCTTGTCTGCTATCGCTTCAAGGGCTTCAGGTTCGAACTCCAGCAGTGCGTCATCCATCTCAAACAGCTTCTGATACTGCTTGACCAGTGCATTCTTGGGCTCGGTAAGTATCTGAACCAGAGCCTGCCTGTCAAGTGAGCCCAGCGTCACTATTACCGGAAGCCTGCCGACGAATTCGGGAATGAGACCATACTTGAGCAGGTCCTGCGGAAGTATCTTCGAAAGTATCTGTCCGATATCTTCGTCCTTCTTGCTTTCGATCTTTGCACCGAACCCTATCGCTCTGGTCCCTATCCTGTTCTTTATTATCTTGTCTATACCGTCAAATGCACCGCCGCATATGAACAGTATATTGGTCGTGTCGATTTGTATGAACTCCTGATGCGGATGCTTCCTTCCGCCCTGCGGCGGCACGGAGGCCGTGGTGCCTTCCAGTATTTTCAGCAGCGCCTGCTGTACGCCTTCACCGCTGACATCTCTTGTGATGGAAGGATTCTCGGACTTTCTTGCAATTTTGTCGATCTCATCTATATAGATAATGCCCTTTTCCGCCCGTTCTATGTCGTAATCGGCAGCCTGGATGAGCTTAAGCAGTATGTTCTCGACATCCTCGCCCACATAGCCGGCCTCCGTCAGAGAGGTGGCGTCGGCAATGGCAAACGGCACATTGAGCAGCTTGGCCAGCGTCTGAGCAAGCAGCGTCTTTCCGCAGCCCGTAGGTCCCAGCATTACTATATTGCTTTTCTGTATCTCGACATCATTCGATCTGATATCGGTGTTGATTCTTTTATAATGATTGTAAACTGCTACAGCAAGCGTTTTTTTAGCAGCTTCCTGGCCTATGACATACTGATCCAGGATCGCTTTGATTTCCTTTGGCTTGGGTATATCGTTGAGTTCCGCATCAGCCTTGGTTTCATCGAATTCTTCCTCGATGATCTCTGAACACAGCTCTATGCATTCATCGCAAATATATACGCCGGGGCCTGCGACCAACCTTTTGACCTGCTCCTGAGTTTTGCCGCAGAAGGAACACTTTAACTGTTTCTTCTCATCATATCTGGACATTATTCCACCCCATTATTTTTTTCTGATCATAATATCGTCCACAATACCATATGCCTTTGCGTCCTCTGCCGACATGAAGAAATCCCTTTCGGTGTCCCTTTCGATCCTTTCGAGGGGCTGGCCGGTCCTTTCACTGAGGATCCTGTTTATCCTGGATTTGATTTTCAGAAGCCATTCGGTCCGGATCTTTATATCTGTCGCCTGTCCCTGGGCTCCTCCGAGAGGCTGGTGTATCATGATCTCACTGTTGGGAAGCGCAAATCTCTTGCCCTTTGCACCTGCTGCAAGCAGGAATGCTCCCATGCTTGCCGCCATACCCACACAGATAGTCTGTACGTCGGCCTTCACATGCTGCATCGTGTCATATATTGCGAAACCGGCAGTTACTGAACCTCCGGGGCTGTTGATGTACAGTTGTATATCTTTGTCCGGATCGACAGAGTCAAGGTACAGCATCTGTGCCACAACAAGGCTTGCGGTCACATCGTTCACCTCGTCGCTGAGCATTATGATCCTTTCCTTTAACAGCATGGAGAAAATATCATAAGAACGTTCTCCCCTGTTAGACTGTTCGACAACTATCGGCACTAAACTCATAATATTCCTCCTGACATAATTCACTTTGCTATATATTACGGCATTAATATCAAATAGTTTAAGCTTCTATATTGTTTCCCACTAAAAAAATAAAATAAACCATGCATTATATCAATTTCGCGTTTTCGACCAGGAAATCCACGGTCTTTTTTGCAACCAGCGTGCTTCTGATATATTCTATATCATCCGGCTGTAAATGTTGCCTGAATTCTTCCTCGGTCTGCCTGTAATTTTCAGCCATTCTCTTTATTTCCTCGGCGGTATCTTCGTCTGTCGGAACGATAGCTTCTACCTTGCTGATCTTTTCGATGACCAGCTGTGTCTTTACTTCCTGCTCAGCCCTCTTTTTGAATTGTTCCCTGAAAGTATTCATGTCCATACCCATGATCTGAAGATACTTTTCGAGTTCGAGGCCTTGATAGCGCAGCCTCATCGCAAAATCATATATCAGGTTGTCTATATGCTTCTCTATCATCACCTCAGGAATGTCAACAACGGCATTTTCAACAACCTTTCCGACAACGTTGTCTTCGTCCTGATGATGAGCGCTGTGCTCGGCATTTTCGACCAGCTTCTTCCGCAGATCGGCCTTATATTCCTCAAGCGTATCGAATTCACTTACATCCTTAGCAAATTCGTCATCGAGGACCGGCAGTTCCTTGACCTTTATCGCCTTGACAGTAACCTTGAACAGCGCGGGTTTGCCGGCCAGTTCCTTACTGTTGTAGTCTTCGGGGAAGGTAACGTTTACATCCCGGGCTTCACCCTTTGAAGCTCCTACAAGCTGATCCTCAAATCCGGGAATGAATGTGCCGGAACCAAGAACCAGATCATAATCGGTTCCTTTACCGCCTTCGAATGCCACATCGTCAATGAAGCCTTCAAAGTCGATCGTCACTGTGTCGCCTGATGCAGCCGGCCTGTCCTCGACGGTTACGATCCTTGAGTTCCTGTCACGGATCTTTTCGAGTTCTTTTTCCACATCCTCGTCGGTAACAAGAGCGCTTGCCTTTGTGACCTCTACGCCCTTATATTCTCCAAGTTCTACTTCCGGCTTAACGGTCACTCTTGCGGTGAACACCAGCGGCTGTCCCTTTCCGATCTGTTTGATATCGATTTCCGGTCTTTCGACCGGGTGGATGTCGGTCTCATCCACAGCTTTGTCGTATGCTTCGGGGCAATCCTCGTTTATAGCATCTTCATAAAGAACGGACTCGCCATAGAACTTTTCGACCATGTACCTTGGAGCCTTGCCTCTCCTGAAACCGGGAATGTTGAATTTTTTGGAGTTCTTTGCAAAGGCTTTCTGAAGCCCCTGTTCAAATTTCTCGGCATCAACCTCTATTTCGAGTTGAACAACATTCTTACCTACATTTTCTACTTTTACCTGCATCAGTTTTCATTCTCCCATCATTACAAATTATCATTATCTGACAAAATTAGCGGGGGTAGACATACCCCCTCGATTATCTCATACATTATAACAAAATATTTTTGTAAAGCCAATACAAAACAGTATTTTGTTGAAATATTGCCCGCCGGACTCACTCGCTGTGGAACTATGCCATCATTCCTCAAATCGCCGATAAAAGATGCTGGTCCAGCGGCAGCGGTGCAAATCCCAGATGGTCAGCCGATACCAGCCTGAACACTATTCCAT
>CAZQUQ010000008.1:0-20145 GCA_964596445.1 uncultured Oscillospiraceae bacterium | reverse complement strand
GAAGCCGGAAAACTCACCATTAGAATTATACGGCGGATAGTGGAGTGCAGCGATCAATGTCGCTCCGTTTTCTTCCGATCCTGTTCCGGCCGACATTTTGCTTTGAGCATCCTTCAGCGACAACTCCAGACGCTGCAGTTCCCTCTGATATATTTTTACATCCTCGGAGCTGAACCCGATCTCACCAGGCATCTCCCAGCCTCTTGTCCCGCAGACCGCAGCATTTCCTATACGGTAGCTGTTATTATGCATGAAGCTTATGGATGTAAAGCCGTTTTCGTTTATGTATTTGTCCAGCTTGCTTTTTGTCGTCCACCAATAGTCATGGTTGCCCTTTGAGATGATCTTCCTTCCGGGAAGCTCATGCATGAACTTGAAATCCTCATAAGCCTGCTCAAGATAGGTCGCCCACGAAATATCTCCGGGCACGATCACATAGTCTTCATCTTTGACTATGCGGCGCCAGTTCTCCTTGAGCTTTTCCATGTAATTGGCCCACCTGGCGCCGAATACGTCCATCGGCTTTTCGATGCTCATCGCCAGATGCAGATCTGATATTGCATACAGCGCCATATATAAAATCCTTTCTATTACCACAGGGACGGTTCTTCAAAATTGGCTGATCGGGGGACGGTTCTTCCAGTTGTGCTGATCAGGAACAGTTCTCCAGGATACGCTTATCAGGGACGGCTCTCCGGATCGGCCCTGCTCACCTGATCGAACGGAAAAATTCATAAAGCTGTTCCGCCAGCTGCCTGCTGATTCCATCAACAGCCTGGAAATCATCGATGCCCGCCTTGCGCATTCGGGCTACCGATCCGAAATGCTTCAACAGCGCTTTCTTGCGTTTCGGCCCGATGCCCTCGACTTCATCCAGTATCGACTTGCTGTATCTCTTCGCCCTCAGCTTTCTGTTGTATTCAAGCGCGAATCTGTGCGCTTCATCCTGGACCGATGTAACAAATCTGAGCACTGTGAGGCTTCCGGTCAGATCGATCTCCCTGTCAGGCAGAACCAGTCCACGGGTCCTGTGCTTGTCATCCTTCACCATCCCGCATACAGGAATGTCCACTTCCAGTTCGTCAAGAACTTCCTGTACGGCATGCACATGCCCTATTCCGCCGTCGAGCATTATCAGGTCCGGCAGCTTGCTGAACTTGCCTGTATCATGCTTACCTGCATTGCTTGCGTCTGCACCCTGTTGTTCTGCCGCTTCCTCTTTTTCAGACCGGGCATGTCTGAATCTCCTGTATAATACTTCCTGCATGCTGGCATAATCGTTTTGCGTTTCAGTAGACCGTATACGGAAGCGCCTGTACTCCTTTTTGGCTGCAGTCCCGTCTTCAAACACCACCATCGATGCCACTATTTCGGAGGATCCTGTGTTAGATATATCATATGCCTCGATTCTTCCGGGGATCCCATCATACCCTATTATCTCCGCCATTTCCCGCAATCCTTCCTGAACCCCTCCGGTTTTCTTCACTTCTTCATTGAACCGTTTAAGCTCCAGTCCAGCGTTTTTGGATACCATCTCCGCCATATGCAGCTTTTCACCTCTCCGGGGCACCCGCACATGTACTCTGCGGCCTCTGAGAGAGGTGAGCCAGTCTTCTATGAGCTCTCTGTCATCGGCATCTACGGATGATATGATCTCTTTGGGTATGATGTCTGCCGACCCATAATACTGTTTGAGGAAAGATGAGGCAGTTTCCTTCAGTTCCGTCTCGCCGTTCCCTTCTATAATAAAGTATCTTCTCCCGATAAGCTTCCCGCTTCTGATAAAAAACACCTGGACACATGTATCTGTCTTGCTTGCGGCAAATCCGACAACATCCTGATCCGTGCCTGAGACCGAAAGCACCTTCTGTTCCTGCGTGATATGCTTCAGGCTCGACAGCTTGTTCCTCAATGCTGCAGCCTGTTCAAACTCCAGTTTTTCCGCAGCTTCCTTCATCTGTCTTTCGATCTTCTCAATAACAGCATCCTGTCTGCCCTCCAGGAATGAACATATATCAATCACCGTCGACCTGTATTCCTCGCTGCCGACACGTCCGCTGCACGGACCAAGGCATTGTCCGATATGATAGTTCAGGCATGGCCTGCTTTTGCCTATATCTCTGGGAAGGATCCGTTTACAGGTCCGGATCGGGAACACTTTTTTGATCAGATTGATAGTTTCACGAACAGAAATCACATTGGAATACGGGCCAAAATACCTTGCACCGTCATTTTCGACCCTTCTGGTCATATATATCCTTGGGTATTCCTCGTTCATTGTGATCTTTATGTAGGGGTATGATTTGTCGTCTTTGAGCAGTATATTGTATCTCGGCTTTATATCCTTTATAAGATTGCATTCAAGGATAAGCGCTTCGAGCTCGGTATCGGTGACAATGTATTCAAACTCCTTTACCCTTGCCACCATGGCATCCACCTTCGACGTATGCGCCGCAGAACTCTGAAAATACTGCCTGACTCTGTTTTTCAGCACCTTTGCCTTGCCGACATATATGACAGAACCGTTTTTGTCCTTCATAATATAAACGCCCGGTTTATCGGGCAGTTTTTTCAGCTCTTCCTGTATATCGAACATGATCAGCAATTCTCACCTGTATCTGCCTGCAAATAATTTTCCAGTTCGGAAACTGCATCAGCCTCATCTTCGCCTTCAGCAGAGAGTAAAATAACATCGTCCCTGACTATACCCAGCGACAACAGGCCGAGCAAGCTTTTACCGTTTGCCTTTCTCTCGCCCTTTGTTATCCATATGCTCGCCTTAAATCCTGTAGCCTTTTGTATGAATATAGCTGCGCATTTTGACTGCAGCCCCTGCGGATTTTTTATAGTAATTTCTCTGACAATCATGCTTTACCCTCCGTATATTTTATCCTTTCACTTGCCAAAGTATATATCCTACGCCTTGTCGGCCTGCTTTGTCACTTATTATAGCAAATGTATATCACTTTTGCCATAAAAATATATTACGGTCATCACATAAGCGGACAGTTCTGCGCAATACTGAGCGGGATGGTTCTGCATAGCACAAGACGCGGCAGTTCTGTAATACAGCCTTGCGCATTAAAAAAGCAAAGCATTCAGGATGGTTTATCCGATGCTTTGCTTTTTAATAAGTTATTGATCAGTTATTGCGGTTCCGGTTTTGTCCCTTCGCCGTCCCGCTTTTCACTTTTGCTGTCCGGCTTGCCCTTTTTATGCTCTGCGCTGTCATTCTTCAGGTAATACTGCTCCATAAAGATCCCCATACCAAGCGAATATATGGCAATATTGAGAAGTCCTACAGCTATCAGACCTATAAACATGTTCTGCTGAGGCGTCATGAAAAATATCAGAAGCTTTACCAGCGTCACAGATACAAGTCCGGTGATAAACTCGGCATAAATGCTGTTATTCTGGCTGAATGTCCTGAGTATGAATCTGCCGATAAACATACACGCCGGTACCGTAGAAATAATAAGCAATACTATATAGAACAGCGGCGCGATCAGTGTCATCAACAGTATTACAAGCAAGGAAGAAGCTCCGATGAAGGAGAGTATACCGAGGATAAACTTCCGCCCGATATTTTTATCGATACTCCTGGATATGCTTTTGTATCTGGTTCGTGATATCAAAAGCATCAGAAAACCAATGATCAGCACTGCCAGCGTAAACAATATCAGGATCAGAAGCCTCAGATATGATAATGCTCCCAGGTCAAGGTTCATCGATTCTCCAAATATCCTGACCTCCTGTCCGTGAATGACAGCACCTTCAGATTTGTGCAGCGGGCCAATGGTAATGACATCACTGATGACTACAGCATTTTCCTTCAGAAATACGCTTCCGAATATGGAAACCACCTGTCCGGTGACCTCAGCATTTACTTCAGAGTCTCCAAATACTGTAACGACGTGACCGTTGACACGTTCGTTTACTGTAATGTTTCCAAGGACAGTTATGATGTTCCCTCTGACAGGCTCAGATACTGTTGCATCTTCAAATATCCGGATAATGTCATCGTTGTCGGAACTCACATATATGCCCTCTCCATATGAAGAAACAGCCGATGTGAGTATAATAAGAAGGATGATCAGGAATGCCGCCAGCTTTCTCATTCAGCTTCCCCCCCGCCGTGAGTACCGACATAATGAAGAAGCCTTTGTGTGCCGAACAGCATCAGAAGCAATGTTATAAAGACATAGTAGTATGACCTGACAATGGAGAATGCCACATCTACAACTGCCATAACAGCATTTGCCAACAGATTGAAAATATCCTTCACAGCGCCGGTGATAGCCTCAGTCGTACTTGAGAATGAGCTGAAATACTCTCCCAGCTTATTGAATGCACTTAATGCGCTTACCTGTTTGATGTCGGCTACGAATATCAGCAGCAGTATTATGGAAAGAAGTGTTGCACCATTATAGAGCCAGACGATCATTTTTGAGCTCTTTTCTTTCCGCTGCTGTTCGATTGCTGCAACTTTATCCATGACCCTGGATTCAAAATCCGCCGGTGGTTCTATTTCCTCCTTATTATCAAGTGTCGAGAAGATCGCCTCCATGCATCTGAACTCATCACTGCAGCTGCAGCAGTTGATCAAATGCTCTCTGAACTTTATATCTTCAGCTATGTCCGTTTCTCCGTCAAAATACTTCATCATATATTCCTTTGATGTATCACAGTTCACAGCGCTTCCTCCTTTCTATCCGGCGTCAATGCCTCTCGCAGCATCAACCTTGCTCTGTACAGCCTGTTCTTGATTATCGTCATGGGTTCCCCGAGTACCCTTGTCATCTCTTCATATGATAGTCCATTCTGGTGGAACAGTATTATCGGTGTCCTGTATTTTTCCGGAAGTGCCTGTATCGCTCTTCGTATCCGTTCGGAACGTTCCTTTTGCAGGTAGCTTGTTTCTGGTGTATCTATCCCGTCCGATATATCCTGCATCTCCTCGATAGGCGATGTGCTGACCTTCTTCTTCCTATGTATATCCAGACAGAGATTGGTCGCTATCCGAACCGCCCAGGTGGAAAACTTATATTCCGGATTATACCTGTCGAGCGCCTTGTATATCCTGATAAAAACCTCCTGGGAGATGTCGCTGACCTCCTCTTTGTCATTTATCATATTATATACGACGCTGAATATCAACTTTTTATATCGTGTCACCAGTTCCTCAAAATATTCCTGCTGCCCTGCCAGACACTTCTGTATCAGTTCATAGTCGGTCAGCTCCAATCGGTTCTCACCACCTTGCCTATATATGATTATACGATAAAAGAAGCTTTGTGTCTTATGTAATATACAGATTTTTGATGATATAATGTAAAAAGAACGCTTAACCACAATTATCTGATAAACACGGTGTGCTTATGGTTATATTAAATACTTCACAAAGAACGGTGTTGGCCGACAGATGCGAAGCAGCCTCCACATTCTTTGCCAGATTAAAGGGCCTGCAGTTCAGAAAAGAGCTTCACAAGGGCAGTGGATTACTGCTTACGCCATGTAATTCGATCCATATGTTTTTTATGAGGTTTCCCATCGATGCAGTGTTTATAGATGCTGTAAATGTGATAGTCCATATTGAGGAGAACATTAAGCCCTGGAGGATATCGAAAACGGTTGGAAAAGCACGCAGCGTATTAGAACTTCCATCGGGAACTGTTCATGCAACAAGTACTAAAATCGGGGATCTCATTGAAATCAAAAATTGATCCGACTTGTGAGCCGTAGGCTGCAGCCTCATCCGGCGACAATATCCGCCGCACCTGACCAACACCGAAATACTTCATCTGAAAATTTACTTGCCCAGCCGCTTCCACATGATTATGGCGTCTTCGTTGTTGTCGGCATAATAAGCTTTTCTCAGGCCACCTTCTGCAAAACCGTACTTTCTGTATAATGTAAGCGCACTGTGATTGCTTTTCCGCACCTCCAGCGTAAGCGCAGTCAAGCTTCTTTTGTCCGCTTCCTCCAGCAATGCTTCCATAAGCATGCTGCCGACGCCGCTGCGCCTGAACTCCGGGTGGACCGCTATATTTGTGATATGGCCTTCATCACACACCTGCCACATTCCGGCATAACCGACCGCTTTCTCATCGGCAAGCGCGCAAAAATAAACAGCCGCGTCATTTTGTGTGAATTCTTCGATGATGGACTGCCTGGACCATGGTATTTTAAAGCTCAGGTTCTCGACCTCGACTATATCATCTATATGGTCTTTACCCGCTCTGACGATTTTAAGACCGCTTATCATCCTGTATTATCCTCCCGGCTTGCAATCCTGTCTTATCGTCTTTCCTGTTCTCCAGCACTCCGTTCCTGTTCTGCCGCTTTCCTGTCATACTCTCTTTCGGCTTGCGAAGGTCTGAGATAAAAGGGCGTCAACTCCTGTTGATCCATACTTTCGCCCCTCAACAGTCTGCAAAGCGCCAGATGGGCCGCGGACGCCGCCATTTGCTGAAGCGTGAAATCCGGCATGAAAATACATCTGTCGTTCAGCTCTATCTTAAGAAAATCCCTGTGCAGAAGTACTCCGTCGCCTGCGAACAGGACTCTTGTGTTTTCATACTTTTCTTCAAACTGCTTCACGAGCTCTGAAACATGTAATCCCATATAGCCCGACAGATTGCTCATAAGACCATTCTGTGGTTTGTAAATGGCAGTGTAGACCTGATTGTTCCTGGCATCCATTATAGGGCATACAAGCGTATCATCATAAACGGCGGCCGCATTTGCCAGCGCATCCAGCGACGTTATCCCGGCGACTGGCTTCCCAAGAGCATATGCCAGTGCCTTTACGGTCGTAACACCGATCCTCAGCCCGGTAAATGAACCGGGACCGGTCACAGCCGCATAAATGTCTATATCGGACTGCGTCAGGCCGAGGCTGTCCAGAAGCTCCTTCAACATCGGAACCAGCTTCTGTGAATGAGTTTTCAGATCCTTCAGCAGGAACTCAGCCAGCAGTCCTTTTTCATCAACTACCGCAACTCCTGCTGTCGCAGTGGATGTATCAACCGCAAGCGCTCTCATTCTCCAGCCTCCTTTCGTAACCTGTCGTTTTTTCACCAGCAAATTTAATAGTAATTGTTCTGCTGTCGGTCCCTTCAAGATCGGTCTTTTCGATATGTACATCAATACGATCCGCCGGCAGTATCTCCTTTATCAGATCCGCCCACTCTATCACAGTCACGCCGTCTCCGTCAATATAGTCGTAATAGCCGGTATCAAGCATTTCTGACGCATCGCCCACCCTGTATACATCAAAATGATACATCGGGAGCCTTCCCTCATATTCATTGACGATAGTAAATGTAGGGCTGGTTATATAACCACCGATGCCAAGACCCTTGGCGATACCTCCGGCAAAAGCCGTCTTGCCGGTACCAAGGTCTCCTGTGAGGCATACATTGTCGCCCTTTTGCAGCATGCTGCCAAGCTTTCGTCCCAGTTCAACAGTTTCGTCGACCGAATGGACGTTATATTTTATCATGCTCGCTTTACCACCTGACCGTTGATAATCGTGTACAGCACCTTTGACCTGAACTCCAGCGGGTGTCCGTCCATTATTATGATATCGGCATCCTTGCCAGGCGCAAGACTCCCGACCCGGTCGTCTATCCCTGCGATCTCAGCCGCATTTATAGTGATAGCCTTGAGAGCCTCGGTCTCGTCCATCCCTTCCTTGACTGCTGCAGCGGCGCACAATGACAGATACTGTATCGGAGTACAGGGATGATCCGTCATGATCGCGGTCTTAATTCCCGCAGCCGATAATATACCAGGCGCTTTTACGCTTAGGTTTCTCAGTTCTATTTTTGAACGGTCCGTCAGGAACGGTCCCGTGATCACGCTGACATTTTCTTCGCGCAGTATGTCTGTTATAAGATGTCCTTCCGTACAGTGTTCGATAGTGATCCTAAGTCCGAATTCCTTTGCGATCCTTATAGCAGTAAGTATGTCGTCAGCCCTGTGCGCATGCGCCTTGAGCGGTATTTCATCATTCAGGACCCTGAGCAGCGCTTCCATTTTTATATCGTAATCCGGCTTGTCAAAGTTCTCGCTGTCCCGCTCATAGTCTTCCTTCATTTTTTTGTATTCCCTTGCCTTCATAAGGTTCTCTCTCAACAGTGCTGCCGTAGCCATTCTTGTCATAGGCGCCTGTCTTTTTTCGTGATAGACCGTTTTGGGGTTTTCTCCGAAAGCCACTTTCATGGCGATCGGCTCCCTGATTATCATATCTTCGACTCTGCGCCCATATGTCTTCAGGGCCGCAAACTGCCCGCCTATAACATTCGCGCTGCCCGGACCGGTTACTACGGTCGTGACGCCGTTTTCCCTTGCCTCCGTGAATGCACGGTCCGCATGGTAGACCGCATCGATCGCACGAAGATGAGGAGTGACCGGGTCTGTCGCTTCATTCCCGTCATCGCCTTCGAATCCTACGGCGTCCTCCCACATCCCGACATGGCAGTGTGCATCCACAAAACCCGGCAGCACATAGCATCCCTTAGCATCTATGACTTCGGAACTCGATGCCTCCAGTCTTGCCAGTTCCGCAGCATCATCGCCCAGTGCTGTTATTTTTTCCCCATCCGCAGCGATGTATCCGTTATTATAGTCTTTCCCTGTCATTGTAACAAGCTTTGCATTTTTGATCAGCAGCATTTATGACCTCCTGTTTATTGAAAATATTTCTCAAAGTATAACACCACCTGCCATCTGGCGATTTTTCAGTCTGAAGGCCGAAAATTTGCATACAGATGGCGGTGATTAGAGCCTTGCTATATATTTTATACTGTTCAAACTCCATATGCAAATACTTCGCAGACATGTTTTCCTGAAGTCATGCCGTGCGCATAAAAAACCGCCAGAGGCTGTTTCTCTCCGGCGGTCGCATACCTTTTCCATTACAATAGCACGATATTAAAATACTCATGATTGACTCTAGTCCTTTTCGACAGGTTCCGTAAAAGCTGTTTAACGTTCTCATCTGTTTCGGTCTGCTTTACAAGCTCAAATTGAGCCGCACAGTTCCTTCCGTTTTCTTTTGCGCAATACAGTGCGTAATCACTAAGATTTATCATCTGTTCCAGATTCAGAAAATCAGGATTGGAGCCATCAAGAGGCATTTCGACAAATCCCACGGAACAGGTCTTGTATATGTTCTCATCGTGTGATACTTTCAAAGGCATATGTCGGATCGTATCAATGACATTCCTTGCAAACTTCTTTAAGTATTCCGGTTTTGCATTGTACAGAATAACCAGAAACTCCTCGCCTCCCCACCGGACCAGCGAATCATCCTGTCTGATCATCTTTTTCAGTGCTTTTGAAATCTGAACCAATACTTTATCGCCAACCAGATGACCGTAGGTATCATTCACCTCTTTGAAATAATCGATATCCAAAAGGAATATGCCGATAACATTTTCATCATACGACAACTTTCTTTTTTCACTATGATTTATTGCTCGTTTTTTATGCTCAATAAATTTGCCAACCTCATTAGCGATAATTTCAAAAGTATATCTGCGGTTATACAGGTTGGTCAATGAATCACGATATGACAACTCCTTGAGTATTTCATTTGCCTTGTTCAATTGGTTTGTTCTTTCCTTTACGATGTCCTCCATATTCCCGTACAGTCTTGCATTTTCAATGGAAATAGCGGCCTGTGCAGATAAAATCTGAAGAATCTTCAGCCTTTCAGAAGTAAAAACATGGTCAGAAAGATTGTTCTCCAGATAAACAACACCTTTCAGGTGATTTCGGTAGACGACCGGCATACATAATGCAGATATTATCTTGTTTTTTGTGATGTAGGGATTATTCTGCCAAAGATCATCAGAAAGAGCATGATGGGTTACTACCGTCTCGCCGGTCCTGACGCAATACCGCACGATCTCATGACAAAGCTCGTCGCTTTCCGTTAAGGAGATGGATTGCATCACATAGAACTGATCAGGGCTGCTTCCCTGCATCGCTTCAATATATAATTGATCATCTTCCTCATTTCTTAATAAAAGGCACCCTCTTTGCGCACCTGCATTTTCTATCATTGTACGGAGCAAAATGGATAAAAGCTTTTCAATCTTGATTTCACTCGATATTGCCTGCGTGGATTTCAATATGGCCGCCATATCGATCGAACTATGGTTTATCGGCATATTGGCCGCTTCACTGTCTCTATATGTATCATCAGGCATAAAATAATGCGGGTAACGCTTCTCCAGAAATTCCGTTTTTCGGCAAGCTCCCCATTGCCTATATAAATAGTATGCTTCCCTGATATATGCTTTTGCAATGGTTTCGTCTCCTCTTTCCTTCCACATCTCACCATACAGCTCATTACAAAGTGCCCTGTATTGGATATAGTCATCAGCACCAAACGAACCCATCGCTTTATTGAAAAGTTCAACTATGACATCAAGAGGTTGATTTTCAATGACAGCAATATTAGCGGACAGCAAATAGTATTTATGCGCAAAATTATCAGGACAGCTTTCTTTCCATATTTTCATCCTGTTACAGATGCCATCCAGTATTTCCTTCATTTTCACATGTTCTTCTTCTGTCGCCCTTTTCCATTTTGAAATCAGGAGCAGCGCTTTTATCAAATTATGATCGGGCAAAGGAAAATCCATCATTGACGCAAATATACAGCCATCAGCCAGCGTGCTCCATTTCTCTGCTTCTTCCATATCTCCCAGGATAAAGCTGACATATGTATTATATTGATAAAATCTTGCTAAAAAGGCCATGTCTCCGATTTTTTCAAGCCTTATGAGCATATCCCGCTCCTGCTTTTTAAAGTCCATCCAATCTTCCGGTATGATCTGAAGCTTCCTGATCGCTCCTTGTACGATTTGAGTCGACAGCAGCGGCATAGCGGTTTGCGACTCACTTAAAAATCTGATGGCCTTTTCTGTTTCTTCACTGCATTCGGTAAGATTTTTCCCGACCCACATCATTAAATGTACCTTATGCGCTATGGCATAGGATGCATGCTGCATATCGCCAGTCTCAAGGCCCTTCCGGAATGACATTTCATAAGAGCTGAGGCTTTCTCTGTAATGAACACGCCAGTACGAACAGAAGGTAAAGGAGAAATAAGCGGCAGATTTCATCGATTCCGCCTTAAACCTGTCTATAACTAAAAATGCAGATTTCCCAAGCCTATAAGCTGTCTCAAAGTCCTGGAACATTGTTGCCATATCCATCGCGCAATCTGTCAGGCCTTTACAGGTTAATGGGGAAATTCCGTGAGTAATGGACAGTTCAAGCATCATCAGCGGCATCAAAATAAACAGGAACGTATTATAGTGAAAAGCAGACGGAAGTGCCTGATAAAGAAGCTGCATAACCATCTTTTTTTCAGGATCCTTCATTTCAGGAAGATTTACCAGTTCTTCAACAGGCGTCTGCTTCAGAAAAGCCTGTATCCTCATCATGCTTTCATTTATTCTCTGTTGGATTTCATCGTCGGTATCCGGCAATATCACACCAAATAAACGAAGGCTCTTCCGAACTTCATCGATCGCTTCAGCGAGCTTTCCCCGGAATTCAAAAATTTGTGCCCTGATGTTGGAAACCTCGCTGATTTGGAATTTGCCGACGGCTCTGTGCATCATTCGATCACACAGTGCATCAGCTGCATCCAAATCACCGGATAATAAGGCAGCCCCGGCATGCTCCAAAAGAATCCTGAACAGTTCATCGGGTCTTTGAAGCCATTCTTCCTCTGCCAATAAAGATCCTGCAATTGCAAAATAGTTTGCTGCGGCTGAAAAAGCAATTGATTTCTTTGCCCTGTTGCCGGCTTCAACATTCAAATTCATCAGCCTTATTCGTTTATCCTTCTCCAGGATCAAACCCCGGGAAGCATTCAAATGATTTACTATCTCAAAGATCAAGTCAGGCCTTTCCTGTCTGTCGAAAAGTTCAAGATAGGTACGCCCTATATGAAGGTGCATTGCAGATTTCTGCTCTTCATCCAGAAGTGAATTTACAGCTTGCCGGATCCGGTCATGAGCAAAAGCAAAACGGACTTCCATATCCGGTGTGATTTGCATATCTTTATATGTATTGATAAACCGATAATTACTGTTCAGCGGAACAATAAATTCTTTTTCAATAGCCACCCACAGGTCTTCTCCCAGTTCAGCGACAGGTTTGTGCGTGATGTGCAGCAAAGTCGCCAAATCAAACTGATTGCCAATACAGGAGGCTAACTTGAGAGCATCGATAGTGTCGGCAGGCAGTAATTGAATACCCCTGACCAGCAAGTCTACAACATTATCACTGATTTCAGCAGCTTCGACCTTTTCCTGATCATATTCCCATTGTCCTTTCTCAGGTATGAACGTAAATGCCCCATCGAGATATAGTGAGTTCAGCAGTTGGTTAACAAAAAACGCATTCCCCTTGGTTTTCTGCCAGATGAGCCTTGCCAGCGAGATGCTTGTAGAAGGTGAGCAATGCAATGTTTCCGATATCATTTGGTTGATTGTATCGATCTCCATTGGTTTAAGAATGATTTGCCGATATATCAAATCATTCTGACTATTTCCCAACTCATCCAGCATTTGCATCAGCGGATGCCCGGCTTGTACTTCATTGTCACGGTAAGCGCCGATCAGCATAACATATTGTAATTTATCCGGCCCCAGCAGATATTTGAGTAAGTTCAGTGTAGACGCATCACTCCATTGCATATCATCCAGAAAAATGACCAAAGGATTATCGATTCCGGCAATGGCTGTGATAAATTTGCGGAAAACCATCTGAAACCGGTTTTGCGCCTCTGTGGAATTCAATTCAATTAGTTTGGGCTGGGGTCCAATAATTTGCTCCAGCTCCGGTATGATGTCCACAATAACCTGACCATTATTTTCGAGTTCATCCAGCAGACGCTGTTTCCATTCGTCCAGCCTGGATTGCGGCTCCGACAGCAGCTGTCTGATCAACTCCTGAAAAGCATGAACAAACGCTGAATAGGGAGTATTGGTTATAAGCTGTGAGAACTTTCCGGATGCAAAATAACCTTTTTTGCCTGTGACAGGTTTTCGTATTTCATTTATGAGTGAAGTTTTCCCAACCCCTGAATAGCCACTGACCAGCAAGAAGACGCAATGACCCGCTGCTGCTTTTTCGAAACCATCGATCAGGATCGCTGTCTCCTCTTCACGGCCATATAATTTATGCGGTATTTCAAACCTGTCCACGATTTCTTCTTTCCCGGGTTTAAATCCTTTGATTGCTTTGCCTGACTCCAAACATTGCAGGCAGAATTCCAAATCCTTTTTTAGGCACAACGCTGTCTGATATCTTTCTTCCGGCATTTTTGAGATCAACTTAAGGATAATGTCCGAAATGGCAGCAGGAATTTCAGGATTAATTTGATTCGGCGGAAGCGGTTTTTTAGCAATATGGCTATATACGATCTCTGATTCGTCTTCGCCCTTGAACGGCAGCTGCCCGGTAAAAATTTCATAGTAAGTGATCCCAAGAGAATACAGATCCGTGCGGTAATCGATAGGTCTGTTGATTCTGCCGGTTTGCTCGGGAGATATATAGCTTATCGTTCCCTCCAGATTATTCAAGCCCTCATATCGGGATGCTTCCCTGGTCAGCTGGGTAGAAACACTGAAATCAATGATTTTTACCTGACCCGTTGCGGTATTCCAGATAAAGTTGGTTGGATTTACATCTTTATGGATAACCCTTTGTTGGTGAATCTGGGTAAGAGATTGAGCCATCCGGATCGCCAGCAAAATTTTTTCTCATCCAGAGTTTTCTTGATTTTATTATATTTGAAACTGATTCTCCGCCAATGTCCTCCATAACAATTGCAAGGCCGTTATTGAACTGTTCCAGCGCATATGGCTTTGCAATGCAGCCTCCGCCTATCTTTTGCATAATTTCATACTCTCGGATATAAGCAAACAATTCCTTCTCGGATGGATACTCTCTGTTTAATAATTTTACAACAACAGGAAGGTTATCATCTTCCCGCGTCCCTCGAAAGACTGTAGAATTGCTGCTTTTTGAAATTTCTGTATTGATTTGATATCCCGCCAGACGAAGCATCTAATACCTCCATTGTATCAGTCATCCTCATCACTGAGCGCTTTTGCAGCGATCTTCAGCGATGCTGGAGATTTTCTGATCATCTGTCCATCCAATAGGTAGATGCGGCCAAAAGAAGCATACAATAACACATCATAATTATACCTCTTTTCTCTATTATATAAAATGGCAAATATGTCTGCTCCATCCTTATTTCGCAAATAAAAATCTAAACTCGACATTATTCGGTGCATTGGTATCCTCACAGGGCTGATCTTTCATACTCAATCTATCATATATCGCACCAAGGAAACATTCTTTGCATGAATCATGTTGTTTTGACATGAATTACTATTTTGCTGAAGAGCTCTAGCAAAACCGTAAATAAATATTTTGCCCAAACATAAGCGTTATCACCCACAGGTATAACTACTGAACCGAAGGAGTAACCGGTGCGGGGCAGCAGAAAAACAGGAAGTCAGTCACGATTTTGTGGCTAACTTCCTGCTTGTTATAGCATGCCGATATTATTGATTACTTGTTCAGTAAGTTATACAACACCTGGGCCATCTCCGCACGGGTTGCCTTTCCGGTGGGGAGAATGCCGAAATGAGACTAAAGAGTTGACTGGGCACGAAGATAGTGAGTAAATGACCGCATAAACAGCATTAGGGCGGGTAACCAACGTTACCCGCCCGCCATTTTGTGCATAGGTCAGAATATATCTCTATAAACGCCAACATATATGTTTGAAGGATCCTGATTTCAGAAATATTACCTCTTGCTGAACTGCGGCGCCCTTCTGGCTTTCTTGAGACCGTATTTCTTTCTTTCCTTCATTCTCGGGTCTCTCGTCAGGAAACCGGCTTTTTTCAATGCAGGTCTGAACTCTTCATCAGCCTTGAGCAACGCTCTTGCTATGCCGTGCCTGATCGCACCGGCCTGGCCTGTGAAACCGCCGCCTACGACCTTACACAATACATCGAATTTGGACAGTGTCTCTGTGAGTACCAGAGGCTGCCTTACTATGACCTTAAGGGTCTCAAGTCCGAAATAGTCGTCAATAGTTCTTTCATTTATCAATATTTTGCCGTCTCCAGGCACAAGCCTGACTCTGGCTACTGATTTCTTTCTTCTGCCTGTTCCGTAATACTGTATTTTTGCTGCCATCGCTATACTCCTCCCTCCTCATTAAACATTGATTTCCAGAATTTCGGGTTTCTGCGCCTGATGCTCATGTTCTGCGCCCTTATATACCTTGAGCTTCCTGAACATTGCGCGTCCAAGGCTGTTGTGGGGGAGCATGCCCTTTACTGCAAGCTCGATCACCTTTTCAGGCGATTTTGCTATCAACTGCCTGTACTTCGTCTCTTTCATTCCGCCCGGCCAGCCTGAATGATGTCTGTAGACCTTCTGATCAAGCTTGTTTCCGGTCAGCACTACTTTTTCCGCATTGATTACGATCACATGGTCGCCTGTATCGACATGGGGCGTATATGTGGGCTTGTTCTTGCCCCTCAGTACGCTTGCCACTTCACTCGCAAGTCTTCCCAGCGGCTTGCCGTCGGCATCGACTACATACCATTTTCTCTTAACTTCTTCGGCCTTTGCCATAAAAGTCTTCATGTATTACTTTTCCTCCTCGATTACTTCACATATATACTATAAACCGGCCGAAACACAACTTGAAACTGGCCGGTCTTTCAGGCACTTTACTATAATAATACAGGTCGGCAGGACGTGTCAAGTACAAAATTCGATAATTTTAATTTATCTCTCATTATCTCTTATTTATTGCCTAAATATACCCGTATCTCTTCTATAGTCGTCCGCCATTTCATTTTTTGACCACTCTGCAGTCCAATTATACCATACCGGCTGCGGCAATCAATCTGCAAATGCAGCAGAATGCTTCGTTGCCTCCGTAAAGATATAAAAAGGACCAGGGTCAGCCCCCGGTCCTGAGACGATAACGCTGGATCCTCCTGTTATAACAGCTTCATCAATCGATATATTTGATCGTGTTATTGAACCAAATGTCATATTGATCGCTTCCTTGCTGGTCCCAGCTTTTTATGATTATCGAATCGACTTCGTTTATATCGATAGGATCATAGAAGCAGTTGTATTCCAGGTAATCCTGATTAAGCGAGGTGACGTCACAGCTGTTGTAAAATACATAGCTGCCGTCCTTCATCCTTATATCTGCCGCCAGGAAGAAGCCCGTCCTGACTTTATTTCCATCTCCGGGCAAAAATTTGATATAAGCAGCAGTCGGTGCAACATATATCTCATCCAGAACAAAGCTGTCATCAAAGCCCTGCATGTCAACGACCGGTCGGAAATCGATATCCTTCGTTTCGTAGTCAAGGTCGAATTCCACGTTCCAGTTCCCCGTATAAGTCACATAATCTCCGTAATACTCGACCATCAACTCATACTGTTCCAACTGCGCAGCATCCGGGATATCATATACATAATACACTGCATCCTCGTTTCCAGTCGGATCTGACCAGAACATCATCGGCGCGATCTCACCGGTCTGCGGGTCCATCATATACAGTAATATCTCTTCATCATCCTTTATAGTATTCAGCACCCGGACATGCAGCTTTCCGTCAATAAAGCTTGCCGTGTCCAGAAGCAATCCCTGTTTATTCTCAAGTAGCTGCAAGTTGAGGTTCTGGCTTGCCGCGAATTTTGCAGGGATCATGGTCCGATTCCTGACATACTCGGTAAAGAACGGCCTTCTTATGCTTCTGGGTTCATACCTTCTCAGATATCTTGCTATTTCTGCGGTGTTTTCGATCAGATTTACATCATCAGTTTGACAGGAATCCAGAATGTCCGATATTTCAAGAGACGCTCTATCAAGCTTCAGTTCCCTGTAAACCAAACCGTTAAACTCTGCTGATGCTCTTTTCCCTTTCAGTCCATCAGTCGATCCGGCATTAAAGGTAACTATCGCTTTTCCATCAACAACACTTGCATTCGAAGTACTTACACTGAGATCGGAGACACCGTCGACTCTCAGAGAACAGCCCATCAGTTCCACATTATCGCCAATGAAAGGCATACCATCGTCCCTGGCTATCTCCATCATTATGAACACGTTCCTGTCATACCCTGACACGCCCGGTACTGCAGCAGACAAGCCTGCTTCTGATACGCCTTTTTCGATAGGGAAAATATTATCAAGGTAGGAAGCTTTTTCTCCAAAAACCGCCCGGAACATATCAGCAATGTTCAGTTCTGTCAACGCAAATGCCGTCACACCGGTCAGCATAAGGCAGCATGCCGCGAGAGCCGCTGCCAGCCTTCTTGTTTTGCTTCTTTGTTTTTGACCTACTTTTTTCACGATCAGTTTCCTGATACGAGCCGCCTCCATATCGCTTATCTGCTCTTCCTGTATATCAATGATATTATCCATGCTATTATCGAGCATATCATCATCCCCTTCAGATATTTATTCCTTTGCTGATCAGCTGATCACGCAGTTTTTGTTTGCCTTTGTAAAGTCTTTTTTCTACCCGCTTGCTTTTTAACTCCATCTTATCCGCTATGTCATTGATCGTCTCTGACAAGAAAAACCTTCTGTAAAAGATCTCCCTATCAGGTTCAGGTAAATCATTGACCGCGTCCCTTACCAGATCACTGTCGATCCTGTTTATCGCGGCAGCTTCCGTATCCTGTGGTGAAGACTCCTCCAAACCATCGATCGGGAGAGATATGATACCTGATCTATTCTTTCTGTATCTGTCTATTGCGGTGTTCCGTGCTATTGCTGCAATAAACGATCTCAAACTTCCCTTTTGCTCATCATATGATCCGATCGACTGCCACAATTTGATGAACGTGTCTGAGATACACTCCTCCACATCATCTGAGCTGCTCTTGCCAAGGACCTTGACAGTAATGGCCTTGACCAGCGGGCCATATATTTCAAACACATCGATAAGGCCATCTCTGGGTTTTCGTTTTATTTTGCTGATCAATTGCCTTTCATCCATGGGTTCCTCTCCTGTGCAATGAAAAAGATATTTTGCTGAAGGCCTTCATATGTATATACGATGGCGAACTGTTGGTTCCCCCCTGTCGCAGAGGGATTATTGCCATATATTGTCCAAAAGTGAGATCTTGTCAACTGAAATGGAGACATCGGAGTTGAATCCCGGTCATACTGGATATATTTCGACTGTGTCTGATACAGTCAATCACAGATTTGTCAATTCAAATAGTCAAACTGTCTAGTAAAATACTTCCGCCAGATACAGGCCATGGGCCGGTGCCGTTCTGCCGGCTTTCCTCCGGTCGAGGCCGGATATGATTTCAGACATGTCCTGTGGCTTGAGCTTGCCGAAACCAACTTCCACAAGGGTACCTGCCATTATCCTGACCATGTTGTAAAGGAAGCCGTCACCGATAACCGAAAACTCTATCAGTTGCCCGCCGCCGCTTCCGGGGAGGATACTATGCTGGGCCTGCGATACTGTGATCACAGCCGCTTCCATTATAGTCCTCACGGTGGTTTTAGCGCTGTATCCGGATGCACTGAACGCCAGAAAATCATGGGTGCCGATAAAAAACTGCGCCGCTTCGTTCATAGCACCCACATCCAGAGGGTAATAGACATGATATGCCCTGTGCCGCAGGAGTGCTGACGGGAAGACAGCATTATATATGAGATAGCTATATTTTTTACCTTTTGCACTGAAGCGGGAATGAAAATCCGGCGGGACTTCTTCGGATCTGATTACTGCGATATCCTCAGGAAGAAGCGTATTTAAAGCAAAAGCAAACTTATCTGCCGGTATCGACGATTCTGTGAAAAAGTTGCAAACGAACCCAAGGGCATGGACTCCGGTATCGGTCCTGCTCGAGCCTGTAAGGCTGCAGTTCTCGCCCGTCAGAGTGCAGACTGCAGCGGTCACAGTATCCTGTACTGTGACCGCATTCTCCTGACTTTGCCACCCATGGTACGCAGTACCGTCAAATTCAATTGTAAGCTTGATGTTTCTCTTCATGCACTGTTATCTTCCGGCGGACCTGCTCCGGCATCAGTTCAGCAGCCCTGCGATCGCAGTGCCCACCAGCGTTCCATTATCAACCTTTACGAACTCACAATATATTCCTTTTATATCATTCGTATAAACCTTTATATAATGATCCAGCTTGCTCCGGAACAGCTTTGATTTATAGAATGTAGAGCCATCGGCAGTGATACAGACAGGTTCCAGCGGGTTTGTCCCCTTTCCTGTCTTCTCCATGACTGCCGTAAGACTGAATGCGACAAACATGGCTATTCTTTCGAATATGTTGTCTATGATATGGAACAATATGATGCCGTCCTCTCCGCTGCCTTTTGAACAGCACCTTGCGAGGATATTGTCGCCTTTCGGCCAGTAGAGGAAATCATCGATTTCCTTTGCCGCAAGCTCTTTCACATTGTTCAGTTCCGCTGAAAATCCTGCGGAAAACAATCCTTCCGAAACAGCTTTCTTTATCACGGCAAGTATCAGCCCACCCTGATATGCTCCGGAAATCGTTTTTTCAAACACAAAATCACCAGGGTTCAATGTCGTGCTGTCAAACTCCTCATCGATCCGCCCACGCGGCACCTTATCATACCCGCCGGATTCCATGTTTATAAGTACCGAACCGTCCTTTGCCGCAAGCTCGGGTACCTTTCTTATATTGCTGCATTTCTCTGCGTAGCATATATTCGTACCGGTCCCAAGGATGAAGCCGATATATCCGTCAAAGGTCCTGCCGGGAGAAGCAGCCATACCTGCAAGAAGCGTTGCCACAGTATCATTGAGGACGATAATGCTCTTTCTTCCGGTAAACCCGCGCTTTGCAAAGACATCCATGAGATTTTTGCCAAGCAGTTCTCCCTTTACATCTCTTACCTTTATTTCCTTGCTGAACTTGATCATTCTGCCGTCCTTATCCGGCATAATATCAGCAGGGTATGAAAAGCAGAAGCTGATTTTATTGCTGCAGTGCAAAACAGGCTGGATATAGTCGGCCCTTGTCTCAAAAAATTCCTCCTTTGAGATTTCT
>CAZQUQ010000007.1:0-29337 GCA_964596445.1 uncultured Oscillospiraceae bacterium | reverse complement strand
CTTCTTTTGCCCATCTATTTCACTCCTGTTATGCTGATACGGAATTGTCCGTTTCCTCTTCGTTTTTCTTTTCGCCCTTTTTTCTTTCATCAGGCGTCAGGAAAATCTTGAGCTTCTGCTCAAGCATCTTGGGATTTTCTCCTGCCTGGATCGAAATTACGGCTTCTGCGATCATTTCCTTTTGATGGACTTCCTCATCACTCTTCATTTTAAGTTTGCCTGCCATTGGGATACAGACAAAGTTGGACAGTATACTTCCATAGAATGTCGTTACCAGAGCAACCGACATCTGAGGTCCGATCTGAGCAGGGTCGTCGAGTTTCAGAAGCAGATTTATAAGGCCAAGAAGCGTACCTATCATTCCCCATGCAGGGAAAATAGCTCCCATCATGTTGAATATTGCCTGTCCCTTACCATGCCGTGCCTGCATATTCTCGATCTCGGTATCCATGAAATCCTTTATCGTTTCGGACTCGATACCATCGACGACCAACTGCAGCGATTGTTTTATGAACGGATCATCCATTTGCTCAAGCTCCGGCTCGATGGACAACAGTCCTTCTCTCCTGGTTTTTTCGGAAAGCTTTACCAGCATTTCTATCGTTTCATTGGCTGAAGATGCTTTATCAGTGAAAATATGCTTTATGATCCTAACTACGTCAATAAGATCCTTTAGCCTGAAATTGATGAGAGTCGAGCATATGCCGCCGCCCACAGTTATAAAAACAGAGGGCAGATTCCAATATGACTTGAGCTCACCGCCTCCGATAAATATTGAAATAATGATACTCGCTGCTCCCAAAACAAGACCTAAAATCGAACCTAAATCCATATCATTTCATCCTTTGCAGTAGAAAGGTAATAGAATACGCTATTCAAATAACATATCGGATAAAGATGAGATTTATATTATACTGTTTTTTCTGAGCCGACTAAGAAAGGATCCCGCTGGCAAACGCCTGTGCCATTGGAACTTCCAGCGATTTTAGAGTAAGCTTCAGCCTGAGCTTGGTATATTCTCTTCCGATCCTTCGGTATGAATCCTTAAGGCACCTGAAGCTGACCGGAGACAACTCCTCCAGCCTCGACAGATAATCCCTGCCATACATGCTGCTGTTGCATGCGGCCGCACCCATTATAAGAAAGATGATGCTTTTTTTCATGACCTCTCTGATCAATACTGCTTCAGTCCCAAAAAAATTCATATGGTTATCCAGCAGATCGATCGTAAAGTTTATCAGCCTGTTGGTAATACTTTCCGCATTAACGCTGCCTCTGTCCACCGAAAACAACGTATAGTGACTGACACTCCTGTCTTCCGCCGCGTCCTGAAGGTCATCCACCAGCTGCAGCAAAACACCGAAGCAGAAAGCCGACAATGCCTCCTCTTCGGATAAGCTTCCCTTTATCAGGCATGCATCTGCCAGTACAGAGGTCCCGCCTTTATGCACGCTGATATCGAGTATATCTTCAGCCGTCAATGCTGCGCAGTCCTGCTGCATGCTCCTGATCTGGGCTTCATGTATCCCTTGCAGGCTCATATACACAGCAGGATAAAGACAGCGTTCATACTGTCCCTCTATCATATCAACCAGTTTGAACAATCTGCCCTCCAGCGGATTTTCAGCCTTTAACCGTTCACCGGACAGCCTTCTTCCAAATCTGTGATTTATACTGTGTTTCTTTACTGAAGAAACGGTACCGGCATCCAGATAATTATCAGTATAGGGGTAAAGCATGCTGTATGCAAAGACAGACGGGGTTATCCCGACTTTCATGCCCATCAGTACCTGTATGCAGTTCATTATCCATACATTTCTGAGCGACTGCAGCATATCGTCCAGCTTAAAAGCCGCGTCAAACGTGCGAGCTTCCGAAATGAAGGCGGCTGTCACATCACAGAAGCCGCCGTTTAATAGAAGTTTCATTCCATTACCGTCAAGACATGCCACTTCGATACCGCAGTCATAGAGGAGCTTCTTGAGTGATGAACCCCACATGACCGGATCCTTCCCGTATTTGCCGTCAAAGCCTCCGATAAGCTTTATGATGTCGTCGATGAATGACATCAGACGGACTTGGCGGGATGACTGTTCAATGCCGGTGTACCTTTGGAGCTGTACCGGGAATGAATCCGGAGTATTCTCCCATTTTTTTCTGCAGATATTCTTCAGTTCATATATTCTGGATGTATTATTGTCGATATCTGTATACATCGGACCTCCGTTTTTATCTTCTGCCTTTGTAAAGGATCATTCCTCCGATGATTATGAAAAACAGAGGAACCATGTACTTGAGCTCAAATACTCTCGGCAGGAACTGCTTGCCAAGTACCATTATGCCGATTCCAACAAGGATCGCTCCCAGGATCAGTCTGGTCTTCTCGGAGTTGTTTTTTGCCGGCGGATCCCAACTGCCCTGATCGGTGTAAAAATCACTTCCAAAGTCCTCTCCGGAACTGTTGCCTGTACCTGTACCTGGGTCCGAATATGCGGCGCCGTAGTTTTCCGTACTTCCCTGTCCCCACTGCTTTTCATCGGGCATATATCCCTTGTCCTCAGGCATTATCAGAGCAGCCGCCAGATAGATGATGATCCCCCATCCCATGAACAATGCAAGTATGCTTACTATTCTGATAATCACAACATCTATGTGCAGGTACTCGGACAGACCGCCGCAAACTCCCAGCAATACCTTGTTTTTTCTTGAACGATGCAATCTTTCCATAAAAATATCTCCTTTGCTTTTATCTAAAAAATGTATCTCACAAGATAATACGAAGATATCGCACTAATGTCTAATCTTCTGAAGACATTTCTTTTCGATCCGCCGAAAAAATAATATCATGGTCATAAACAGGCTTTATTTCTGCTCCGGGCGGCACCACAAGGAATTCTTCATCATTCCAGCCGCCTGCAGCCAGCATGTCGATCAGCCTTGTGCTTCCGTCAATAAACCGGGTTTCTTTGCCGGCCTCCCCGGCATGTCTGATAAATGACTCCCTTGCCTCTGTGTCGTCGATGCCAGGCAGTCCGATGAATGTAAGAAATCCGATATCATTCTTCGGTTCCATCATTTCGATGATATATCTGGCATTATCTTCACCATACTTCTCTGTCAGTTCCCTGAAATACTCGTCATTGCCGGCATCCGCCCCTCCCATTGCACCATCGTGATACCATCCTCCAAGACGCTCGTAATAACAGACCGACGACCACTCTGCACTTGGTGTCTGTCCGAAATGCTCAAGAAATGCAGAACGGCTTCCCAGAAAAACAGTACAGCAGTCATGTGCCCGCGGGATAACCAGCGGTATGGAACGTGCCTTCAATCCTGCCGTGCCGTTGCCGCACAAACCATAACCAAGAAGTATCGCGTCATACCCTTCGGATGCCCTGTCAATGGCGGACTGTATCTCCTGCCTTAATTTCCCGGGATTTGTATGGGATCTCAATGCTGTAAATTCCAGATCAACTATGTGGGGTGATTTTGCTGCAGCCGAATATACGAGCCTGGCAAACACCTCACAGGATATCATTTTAAGTTTCATGTGCGGTTTGCTCCATAACCCTTGATACATATATATCTGTTCTTTTCAATGCTTATCAGTTTATATCTGCTATGACTTCCCCTCTGTATATGCCGGATATCACCACCGGCTGCATGCTTCAGAGGCTTCTCCGGCGCAAAGAGCGCAAAAAGCCCGCCGAACACGACCGACGGATAATAGCTGAGAAGTCTGTATATAAGTATCACCGGAATGATATATGCTTTTGTGAAGAACATGCTGTAGAACATATAGCTCAAGCCTTCCACTCCGCCCGTTGCCCCCGGCGTCGGTACGAGCATCGACAGCAGCACGATCATCGACTGGGACGCCACGACTTCAAACGGTGATACTCTGTAAGCTTCAACTGCCAGTTGTATAAAGTAGGTTATCAAAAACAGCGATGTGAACTGCATCACCTGTAAAAGCATCAGACGGAACAGCAGCTTTCTGTCCTTCTTTATTATCGAAGCGCCTCCGCTGAAGCTCGTGAGTTCCGTATCTATTTTTCTTTCCGCTTTTTCGGGATCCTTTACAAGCCTGATTTTAACAAGGATCCTGTTTAGAAGCAACAATATCTTCTTTGCCGTATGCCCCTTATAGAGCAGTAATATCACAAAAGTCAGGAAAGCTGTGTTCAGTATGAACCCTGTTATGAAGAAATAATTGAATTCAGGGATCCTTGATGAGAAAACGCCGCCGTATATTATATACTCAATGATGCCGTAAAGTACGAGCACGCCCTGATGGATAAAAGTTTTGACAACAAATATGGACGCCGCCAGTCCGGGTTTGACTCCGTCCTTTACCATCACATACGCCTGGATAGGCTCTCCCCCGCCGGCAAAGGGAGTCAGGCTGTGAAAAAACTGTCCTATCATCGTTACTCTGACAGAGTTTCGGAAAGAATATCCTTTCTGGACATTTGAAGTAATGACATGCAAGACGACGGCATCAAATATCCAATATCCGACCATGCATGCAAAGCCTGCCAAAAGCCATTGGACCTTCAGGTTCCCTGCGATCCTGACAAGGGCATCGGTGCTGTCCGTAAAAAACAGCAGCGCAACCAGCAGTATTGCAGATGATAATACAACGAAGGTCTGAAATATTTTTTTCTTCATGTTTTGTCTTTTGGATCACATATTGCCGGAAATCATGCCTTAGTGGGAATCTCCTCGACAACCTCTACTTTGTTCCCATCCTTGCTGATGTTTACACCAAGGACGCTGACGTTGATATTGAGCACCTCGAGTCCTGTCATATCCTCAACTGCCGCCCTGACCCTGCTCTGCATTTCACGGGCGACCTCATGTATCTTGCAGCCATATTGCATCACTACGGCAAGATCGATAACGACCTGGTTATCCTTCATTTCTACCTTTATTCCCTTGCTGGGAGCTTTTCTTCCCAGCATACCCGCAATACCGTCGACGAAGCCTCCGCCCATCGATGCCACATTCTCGGTGCCAGATGCGGCAATACCGGCTATCGTAGCAATCACTTCCTCAGAGATCCTTATTTTGTCCTCCCTGTTAGTTTCTTTCACCAGTTCACTCATTATATACGCCTCCTTGACCGATTTGTTTCAAAATTTGCTTAAAACTCTGCAGATTTTGTAGTTCTTGGGAATGGTATGACATCTCTGATGTTCGTCATCCCGGACAGGTACATGACAGCCCTTTCAAAGCCGAGACCAAATCCGGCATGCTTTGTTCCTCCGTATCTGCGAAGATCCAGGTACCATTTGTAGTCATCCTTCTGCATTCCAAGCTCATCCATTCGTTTTACAAGCAGATCGTATCTTTCTTCTCTCTGGCTTCCTCCAATTATTTCCCCGACTCCCGGCACGAGAAGATCCATTGCTGCCACGGTTCTGCCGTCGTCATTCTGCCTCATGTAGAATGCTTTGATATCCTTCGGATAATCCGTCAGGAAAACAGGCTTCTTGAATATTTTCTCCGTCAGGTATCTCTCATGTTCTGTCTGCAGATCACTGCCCCACTTCACAGGATATTCAAATCCGTCGTTATTCTTTTCAAGGATTTTCACTGCCTCAGTATATGTCAGGCGTCCAAAATCCGATCCTACTATGCTGTTCAGCCTGTCAAGCAGCGTATTATCTATGAATGAATTAAAAAACTCAAGTTCCTCAGGTACATTTTCCAGACAATAATTGATGAGATATTTCATCATATCTTCAGCCAGCGCCATATCGTCATTGAGATCGGCAAATGCTATCTCGGGCTCGATCATCCAGAACTCAGCCGCATGTCTGGCAGTGTTTGAATTCTCAGCCCTGAATGTGGGACCGAATGTATATATTTTGCCAAACGCCAGGCAGTAAGCTTCTCCATTGAGCTGGCCGCTTACCGTCAGGCTGGTCTGCTTTCCGAAGAAGTCCTGCGTGAAGTCCACAGTTCCGTCTTCAAGCCTTGGAACTTCATCAAAGTCGAACGTAGTGACTCTGAACATTTCGCCTGCGCCTTCGCAGTCGCTTCCGGTGATTATAGGCGTATGGACATATATGAAGCCTCTTTCCTGGAAAAAACGGTGGATCGCATACGAGAGTGCGTTCCTCAGCCTGAATACGGCTGAAAATGTATTCGTTCTCGGTCTCAGGTGAGATATTGTCCTCAGGAACTCGAATGAATGTCTTTTTTTCTGAAGCGGATAGTCAGGTGTGCACAGCCCTTCTACAGTGATCTCGGAGGCCTTCAGTTCGAACGGCTGCTTGGCGTCAGGAGTGGCGACGACAGTTCCCCTCGCTTTTATCGAAGAACCCTGGGGCAATTTGGCTATTTCCCTGAAGTTATTTATGATACCTTCTTCAAAAACGATTTGCAGATTTTTAAGAAAAGACCCGTCGTTGAGCTCGATGAACCCGAAGGTTTTAGAATCGCGTATCGTCCTTATCCAGCCGGAGACTTCCGCCTCTTTTCCGCAGTATGCCGCCGGATCCCTGTACAATTGCTTTATGCTTGCCATCACCGGACTTCCTCCCTTTGTATGTAGCTGATTGTTTAATTTGTCTTAATCAAGTATAATACTTAGGAGATACAAAAATCAAGCCGGAGAAAACAAGGTGAACATGAAGATACTACTCGTTTCAGACCACGAAGAGCCCTACATCTGGGACTATTTCGACAAGGAACGCTTCAGGGATGTGGAGCTCATTCTGTCATGCGGCGATCTAAAGGCGGAATACCTTTCATTTCTTGTAACAATGATACAGGCTCCCCTTTTCTATGTCCCGGGCAATCATGACAAAAGTTACCTGAAACATCCTCCTGAGGGCTGCGAATCGATCGACGACACGCTGACGGCCTATAAGGGCGTCAGGATAGTCGGGCTTGGAGGGTGCATGAACTACAGCAACATGGAGTTTCAGTACACCGAAGAGCAGATGGAAAAAAGGATCCGAAAGCTCAGGCGTACCATCAAAAAAAACAACGGCTTCGATATACTCCTCACCCATGCGCCTGCCCTTGGGCTTGGCGATGGCGACGACCGTGCCCATACAGGTTTCAGGAGTTTTGTGAAGATGCTGGACGAGTATTCCCCAAAATACTTCTTCCATGGTCATCAGCATTTGACCTATAAGCGGCAGCCAAGGACGATGCAGTATAAAAACACCACCATAGTAAACACATACGGCTATTATCTGATCGATTGCTCATTCTGACGGCGGAAGCTCGTCATCTATGATATTGACAAACCAGTCCATCCCGATGATCTGCTCCCTGGTGGCAACTTCTCCCTTCCTTACCCTGAGTATGCCGTCCTGGCTGTACACAGGCCCTGTGAAAGGATGATACAGACCGTTTATTATCATTTTTGACATAAAGTCGAGCAGCTTCTGTGTCTCAGCCGGCACCAGCCTTCTGGAATAAAAGAAGTCCACAATGCCTGAATCCATACCCCACCAGAAGTTGATGACCTTCTGAAAAGGCTTCCATGAGCTTTTCATCAGGTTCCGCAGCATCTTTTCATAGAATATGCCCCAGTTCCAGACAGGCGCGGCAATATACTCGTTGGTCCGCCCATTTTCGCCTTCCGATACCAGGTAAACACCGTATTCACCGGTCACATTCCTGTCTGAAAGCGTATCATGATGTGCTATAATATCGCAGCCCTGGCTGATAAGCGCCTTGCTTGCCGCTCCGGCTTTCTCGATGTCATCCCAGCGATTCAGGAATACGACCTTTACTCTGACATCCGGATTGATCATCCTGGCACCAAGTGCAAATGAGTTGATGCCGTTGATCACTCCCGGAATTGGGGTTGTGCCTACATATCCCAGCAGATTGGATTTTGTGACTGCTCCGGCCGCTATCCCGGCCAGGAATCTCGGCTCGTATATCCTGCCGAAGTATGTATTGACATGCTTGAAGGAGTGGGTCTCCGAGCAGTTCAAAAACTTCGTTCCAGGAAACTCCAGCGCAGCTTTGAGCGTTGCGTTAATAAATGACGGGCTGGTGACAAAAACGACATCATTGCCGTCACGTGCCAGCTGCTTGAGCGTCCGGTAAGCTTCCGCCGTTTCCGGAACATTATCGACAAACGATGTGCTGACCGCTTCGCCGAAAACCTTGCTCACATGAACTCTTCCCATCTCCTGGGCATAAGTCCAGCTCGATGTCTGCGCATCCTTCGCATAGACGAATGCGACCTTCAGCTCCTTCTTCGGCATCACGAACGTCGTCAGTGTCGATATCAGGCTCTCACCGGTATCGATAGGCGTTGTCTGGATGTCTGCCGATTTGTTGCTGCTCATCTGATCCAGTTCCAGAATAAAGCTGTTGAGCCTTGTCTTCACCTTTTGCTCGTCAATGTCCTGCGGCATCCCGTATACCGTGATATACTCCAGGAATGCGTCGCCCGTCGTTATCGGCAGATCCTGTCCGCCGAGGGCCAGGTATATCTTCCTGAAAGGGAGGTATACTGAACTGGCAAAATACTTGTATTTGTTCTCGATCTGCATTTCAGGCTTCGTCTCAAAATTTTCAAGATATCCCAGCAGCTTGTTGAACGAGTTCCTCTTGCTGAACCAGATCACATTGATGCCAGTTTTCTTATAGAAATCAAGGAACTCGTAATATATTGAAATAGTATCGTCGCTTTCATCCCTTTTGGGTACAAGCCTTGATACTTTTCCCTGGATCGAATATGCATCGAAATATTTTAAAACACTGACTCTTTTGTTCCCTTCGACCACATAGAACCAATTGAGGTATTCATACACCTTTATCGGATCCCTTATGCCCTCATTTATATGCGCTTCACATAAATTTGTCCATTTTGTGGCAAACTCGGTCTTCTGAGTCAGCAGCGGCATGAAATTCACGGCAAATGACCTGCTCCTGGCATATGTGTACGTTCCGATGATTTTTTTCAGAGGGATCTCCACTGTGCCAAGGTCCACTTCATAAATGATCTCGATATTTTTGAGCACCCCCTCCAGGAACGGAAGGTATCCTGTCTGGCCATTTGATATGCTTCTTGAGTACTCTCTCTGACCAAGTCTTCGTGCAGCGGTATATTTGCTGTCTGCTCCGGCTTTATCCATAATCATCACCCTTTCCCCGCATGTCTGTTTGCCGTTGTCTATGTATTAGGCAGTTATACTGCCTTGTCGATACCCCTGAATCGGCTTACGATATTCCTGATTATACTCATATGCTCGAAGTGTGCGGTATTATATGTTACCTCTTTCTCCCTCGGTACCGTTATGATCCCAAGAGAACCGCAGCCTTCCGGGTAGCATCTGTATTCCAGCATTTTTGCGGCACCATCCCTGATAATATCTATCCATATGTATGACGGATAATCCTTCAGCGCTTCGGCAATGCCTTCCTCTGTCTGGATATCTCTGCCGTTTATGCCCAATATAATATCACCGCGCTTCATATCCATCGCTTCCGCATGTCCGCCGGAAATGGTATCCATTACCCTCAGGCCTCTTCTTACGGCACTGTAAAGCGGCTGCCCCCTCATCTCCGATATCCGCGACCATGCAAAAACAGCCTCCCGTCCCAGAATGCAAAATGCTGTTCCGGCAGTGCCAACCCATGGTATCTTTTTAGATACGAATGCGATAACCATCAGTATAATGCTGTGTCCCATCAGAGCTGCCGCATTCCGCAAAGTTTTCTCCACAGGGTTCGAAGCTATGGAAATATCCGAATAACAAAGCAGCGTTATCATACAGTCAAGACCAAGCGCTGCAGCAGCGCCTTCCAGCGAAGGCACGGCCCGTGACGCCTGCTGAGCCGAAAATGACGATAATGCAGATCCGGACTGCAACATATAGGTAAAGAATACGATCGGTATCATCCAGAATCTTCTGATCAGGAAAGCTCCGGTTATCTCATCATGATGGCTGAAAAAAACAGGTATATAGTCCCTTTTCCTGGTCAGGAAGATAAGTATGCTTTCAGTCATCTGCAGCACTGCCGCAAGTATAAGCAGCGAAGGGATGCTGACATCCGGCTTGCCAAAGATCAGGCTCACTGCTGCAAGCAGGCCGGCGGCATATGGCATGCTGACCAATCTCAGATCTATCAGTAATAAAAAGCACATAACATAAAACAGATACCTGATCGTATCTGTTTCAAGCGTCACTTCTGCCGCCACTGTAATAAAACTGGCTGCAAAACCTGCCGTCAGTCCGGTGAGTATTATTCTTTCCGCGACTTCCCTGGGACTGAATTCAGGCTTTCCATATATCTCTGTCTGCAGCTCCGAATATTTCCGGTATTGAGCCCTCACGAAGAAAATTACCGGAATATACAGAACTATGAAAAAATAATCGACCAGAAATGCTTCCAGCATTTCTGACGCTATGCTACCTGCCATCTGCAGCATTCAAATCACTCCTGCTCTTTTTCGCAGAGCATCGAGTCCAGGCGTTTACGGATTTCCTTCAGGAAGTCTTCCGTATTGACGATCTTTTTTTCCTTTAGCTCTGAAAGCTCAGCCAGATCCTTCGTCATAACTCCTTCTTCTATCGTCTTTATGGCAGCGGCTTCCAGAGTATCGGCAAAGTCTACGAGAACAGCATTCCCGTCCAGTTCGCCCCTTTTCCTCAGCGCTCCTGTCCATGCGAAAAGTGTTGCCATCGAATTGGTGGAGGTCTCTTCCCCTTTGATATGCTTGTAATAGTGTCTTGTCACCGTGCCGTGAGCAGCTTCGTATTCATAACAGCCATCAGGTGAAACCAGCACGGATGTCATCATTGCGAGGCTTCCGAATGCTGTGGCTACCATGTCGGACATAACATCTCCGTCATAGTTCTTGCATGCCCATACGAAACCGCCCTCGGACCTTATAACTCTTGCAACGGCATCATCTATGAGGGTGTAGAAGTATTCGATCCCGGCTTCACTGAATTTTTCACTGTACTCACTATCAAATATCTCCTGGAAAATATCCTTGAATGTATGGTCATATTTCTTGGAGATGGTGTCCTTTGCTGCAAACCAGAGATCCTGTCTGACATCCAGCGCATAATTGAAGCAGGATCTGGCGAAGCTTTTTATCGATTCATCCGTGTTGTGCATACCCATTATGATACCTGCTCCGCTGAAATTATGGATGGTCTGTCTGACTTCACTGCCGTCCTGTCCCCTGAACACAAGCTCAGCGGTCCCCGGCCCCTCCGAACGGTATTCCACGTTTTTATAGATGTCGCCATAGGCATGCCTTGCCAGTGTGATGGGTTTCTTCCATGTCCTTACGAAGGGTTTTATACTGTCAACTATAATCGGAGCCCTGAAAACAGTACCGTCCAGTATTGCCCTTATCGTACCGTTCGGACTCTTCCACATCTGCCTGAGACTGTACTCTTCGACCCTCTGTGCATTGGGTGTGATCGTTGCACATTTCACGCCCACTCCATACTTTTTTATCGCAAGAGCGGCATCGGTCGTTACACAATCATCGGTCTCATCGCGGTGTTTCAGACCAAGGTCGTAATATTCGGTATTCAGCTCTATGTATGGAATCAACAGCTCATCCTTTATCAGCTTCCAGATGATCCTGGTCATTTCGTCCCCATCCATTTCTACTATGGGTACATACATTTTTATCTTTTCATTCATATCGGTTTCTCCCCTTCATTATGCTGAATGTGTATCCATTATGCCGGATGTGTATATCGCTCCTGCAGGCCCTGGCTGCTGTTATTGCTGTGCTCCGCAGCATTTCTTGTACTTTTTGCCGCTTCCGCAGGGGCACGGATCATTCCTGCCGACTTTATTGCTGACAGCCATTTTCGACAGTCGGAACTCCTTGGCGATCTCTCTTCTTCTTTCCTCCGGAAGTATTCCGTCCCATTCTTTCAAATTATACAGCCAGTCTGCCTTGGCTTCATGCATGTTCCAGTACAGCTTCTCAAAATCTATCTTTGCCGAAAGCTCCGTATCTTCGCTGAGTGAATCAAGATCAAGCTCCTGTGTCAGGCTGGTATTGATCCCGTCCAGAAAACCGGTGAACACTGCAGGATCCATATTAAAGCGAGCTGCGGCGTCTGCCAGCCTGCCCTCGATTTTTTCGATCCTGTTTTCCAATATATAGCGGTAATTCTCGGTTTCTCTTTCGAGGTAATCCTTCCAGAATGCATTCTGCATCTGCGGGTTCGTACCTGCCTCAGCCGCTCTTTTCCATTGTTCGTAAAGTCCCATCTTCAAGCTCCTTTGTGTATAGATTGAAAGAAATTCCACTGCCGTCAGAATGTATTATAGCACGGATTCATGCAAAGTCAAAATACATTCGGGCACATCTTTCCATATATCTTCCCAAAAAATTCATGCTCATAATCGGATATCAGTCTCTCTGTAAATATTTGACTGCTAATAATATCGTGCAATGCGAATACTAAAGCTGAGATGCAAATCAATATGATCATTATCGGAGGTATATATGACTGGTATAGGACTTATTTTTGCATTTGTCGTCGCTATTATCCTGATGATCTATGCTATATCAAAGCTGAAAGTCCACCCGTTCCTGTCCATAATGGGAGTATCGCTGCTGTTGGGACTGGTTGCCGGTATCCCGCTCGTGAATGTGACACAGGCTGACGGGACGGTGGTGATGGGACTTCCCAATGTAATAGGAGCAGGCTTCAGCAGCACCTTCACCAGCATAGGCATCGTTATCATCCTGGGCGCGCTCATAGGAACGATACTCGAGAAAACCGGAGCTGCTTTCAAGCTGGCGGACATGGTCATCAGGCTGGTCGGTTCAAGACGTCCTGATCTGGCGCTGCTGATCATGGGCTGGGTCGTATCGATTCCGGTGTTCTGCGACAGCGGTTTCGTAATACTGAACCCGATACGGAGAGCACTGGTCCGGCGTACCAGGCTGAGCAGTGTTTCAATGACCGTTTGTCTTTCTGCCGGTCTGTATGCATCTCATGTATTCATCCCGCCGACACCGGGTCCTATAGCCGCAGCAAACACGCTGGGCATCGGAAGCAATCTTCTGCTTGTAATAGGGATGGGCACGCTTGTCTCGATCCCTGCACTGATTGCGGCATACTGTTATGCAAGATATATAGGCAAAAGGGTAAAAGCAGGTGATGAAGCAGATGCGGCACTGAAGGAAGGCGAGGTCGTCAAGACATACGAACAGATCGTGGCTGAATATGGCAGGCTGCCTAACGGACTGCTTGCACTCAGTCCCATCATAGTCCCGATATTGCTTATGGCGCTGGGCTCCATTGCATCCGTGGCAAAATGGACCGGCTTCGTTTATGATATCAGCGCTTTCCTTGGCACACCAATAATAGCACTGGTTGTCGGAACACTTTTTGGAATATGGCTGCTGGCTGATACAGGTAAAATGAAAAATTTCTATAGTTTGACGGATGAGACATTGAGGACATCAGGGCCGATCCTCTTTGTCACGGCAGCCGGCGGTGTTTTAGGCAAAGTGATAGCCGTATCAGGGATGGTACAGTTCATCACAGCCAATGCCGAATTATTGCAGACTGTCGGCATATTCTTCCCATTTTTGCTGGCTGCGATTTTAAAGACAGCACAAGGCTCATCCACAGTTGCGATAACAACGACTGCAGGCATCATGGCTCCGCTTCTCGGTCTGCTCGGTCTGGATACGCCCGCACTTGCCACCCTAACCGTAATGGCCATCGGCGCTGGTTCAATGACTGTTTCCCATGCAAACGACTCATACTTCTGGGTCGTAACGAACTTCGGCGCTATGACGCCGGATCAGGGATACAGGACCCAAACCGTCGTCACCCTTGTCGAGGGCATAGCGGCAATGGTCGGTGTATATCTGATCTCCCTTGTACTGTAAGAGGTATGGTGGCACCAAATGCATAAGAGCGGCAATGCCATTTGCGGAGGTTATGTTTCCACACTTCGGAGCACTGCTTCAGTGAGAAAGCCAGCACAGAGGTGTCTGCAATACCCGTAAGATACGGCATCTTACCTGAACCGCTTTGCCGCTGGAATAGAACACTATGGTCGATGCTTTGGAAACATAACCGGAGTAAATGACATTGGCGCTGAACCAGGTATGGTGACACACCTCTGCATGGAGGTATTCCTCTATGGCTGAAAAGTGTCACGCAAAGAAATAGGCGGAAATACTAACCAATATGATATAATAGACTTATGGACAGTCGCAGTGACTCTGCACTGTACCTGATATTACAGCATAAGGAGAAAGACATGCGCAAAATCATATTGATACCCGATTCATTCAAAGGTACGATGACCTCTTCCGAAATATGCGGCATCATGAAAAAAGCAATCAGCCCGCATTACCCGGAAGCTTCAGTTATAAGCATTCCCGTGGCGGACGGCGGCGAGGGCAGTGTGGATTCATTTTTGTCGGCTGCCGGCGGGAGGAAAGTCACCGTTACGGTTAAAGGACCATACTTCGAGGATCTGGAGAGCTTTTACGGCATCCTTCCTGACAATACCGCAGTAATCGAAATGGCAGCAGCGGCAGGCCTTCCGCTTGTCGGTGAGAACAGGCAGGCAGGCAAGACGACCACATACGGAGCAGGTCAGCTCATATTGCATGCTGCAGCATCAGGCTGCAGAAAAATAATCGTCGGTCTCGGGGGAAGCTCCACCAACGACGGCGGATGCGGTGCGGCTGCTGCTGCAGGCATCGTTTTCAGGGATGCTTCCGGCAAACCCTTCATACCGGTAGGTGAAACACTGAGCAACATTTCATCCATAGACATCACTGGCCTGGACCCGGCTGTGGCGGAAGCAGAAATAATCACAATGTGTGATATAGACAATCCCTTATGCGGTCCAAACGGCGCAGCTTACGTATTTGGTCCTCAGAAAGGAGCAGACGAGGCAATGGTCAAAATACTGGATGAGAATCTGCTGCATCTGGCTGTCATAATAAAGAAGGACCTTGAAAAGGACATTGCCGACATGCCCGGCGCCGGCGCAGCAGGCGGAATGGGAGCCGGAATGGCTGCATTCTTCGGCAGCAGGCTGCAGATGGGCATCGAGACCGTGCTGGATATCACCGGCTTCGACTCATTGCTGGAAGGAGCCGATCTGGTTTTCACAGGCGAAGGGAAGATAGACTTCCAGTCGCTGAGAGGCAAAGTGGTGATAGGCGTCGCACGGAGGGCAGCGAAAGCCGGCGTCCCGGTTATAGCTATAGTCGGCGATATAGGCGACAATATAGAAAATGCATATGCCGAAGGAGTCAGCGCAGTATTCAGCATAAACCGGGTCGCCGTACCATTTGAAAAGGCCAGGCTCCGCTGCAGGGACGACCTTTATCTGACCATGGACAATATAATGAGATTTATGAAAATGACAAAGAAGCTTACTTCTTCAGCATCTTCCTGACAGCAAGCACTATAGGTATCGAAATCGCTACCGAAACCAGTATCTCAGGCAGCCCGTTCGTTGCAGCGATGCCGAGGATCGCCGCTGGAACAGCGCTGATATCGATGCCTATGGCTTGGGCATACTCCTTTGCATACAGCAGGTATATCATTCCGAGCACACCTACGGTGTTGGTTATCGTTCCTATTGCTGCGCTTATGCCTGTCCTGAGTACAGTGCTTTTTATGAACGGCAGCTTGCCGGAGTAATATGAGGTAATGCCGATCAATATTCTCGGAAGTACCGATACCAGCGGATTCAGGAATGCGAATGAAAGCAGTGACGGGTTCGTCATATTCTGTATGATGCTGAAGATACCGAAAATCAGACCTGCAATAGCACCTACGACAGGGCCTTCCAGTACGGCCCCAATTATGACTGGGATGTGCATGATGGTCGCTTTGGCCATGGGAAGCGGAATAAATCCGACGCCCGATGCTCCGAGCACTATGGATATCGCCGAGAGCATGCCAACGACAGCGATCTGTCTTGTTTCAAACTTCTTCTTACCAATTGCTTTTTCCAATACAATCGACCTCCCGCTCTTATTCCCGAAGGATATAAGTCGTATTTTTAATATATTCTTTCAGTACGGTTTCAAATGAATACCGACTTTAGACAATACTAGCACATTTTTGATAAAAATGCTATACTGATTTGGGCCAGGCTTGATTATTTTACTTTTCTTGCAAAAAGTTAAATACTCAGGCCTGACCCCGAGAAAAACGGATATAACGGATATATAGAGGAATGCCTTGAAAGAACTAATAAAAATGTGGAAATACAGCATGATGATCGCCATCACGGTTTTATGCGCAGGCATCTATATGCTGTTTCTTCTTCCAACCAAATCAATAGCAATAATTCCCGGTATAACGGAGATTAGGCCGGCATCGCTTCTGCCCGTGATATTCGGGCTGCTGTTCGGTCCTGCAGGCGCATGGGGATCTGCGATAGGCAACCTTGGCGGCGATTTGTTCGGCACCTTTTCAGCCGGTTCCATATTCGGATTTATTGGGAATTTTCTATACGCATACATACCGTATAAGCTTTGGTACCACTTGAACCATAAACACGGTCAGGACAGGTCGCCGACCATCAATTCGCCATGGAAGCTTGCAAGGTTTGGCATTACCGCTTTTATCTCCAGCGCCGCATGCGCGGTTACGATAGCATGGGGGATCAGCCTGCTTGAAATGGCGAGTTTTCAGACGCTGGCAGCAGTGATAGCGCTGAACAATATTGTAACGACATTGTTTCTGGGGCCGATCATCCTTCCCCTTATGTATTCATTTGCAAAGAAAAACAAGCTGCTCTGGACAGATATTATGCATCCGAACGATATAAGCAGACCTTCAAGTGACAAGGTTCACCCGCTCATGGTCATATCTGGGTCGATAGGCGGGCTGATATCAGGTATGGCAGCCGGCTGTCTCATCACAGGTCAGGGTGTATCCTGCTGGGAACCTTCTGCGGCAGGTGCCGGGAGTATTACTGTGGCGCTGATCGTCCTGCCGTTTCTTGTCATACTTTTCTATGGATCCTTCAATTCCTGATCCTTAAGCCGGATATAAAGCAGTATCAGGTCATCAAGCTCCCTGCTGCGGTTTTGAACTATGCTGCTGGCCAGATTTTCCGAATCGATCAGTTGATGAAGTTCGCTTCTCAACCGATTGATCTCTTTCTGAAGGCATTCGCACTTACTGTCTTTCAAGGCTATACACCTCCCAGTTCTACAACAGAACGGCAACCTGCTTCCTACAGATACAAATTTCGACACTAAAGCCTGGACTACCTGAAAGGTTGGGATAAAAGCCTTAAAACCTATAACCGGAAAAATATTCTATATACTTGCTTCTATACTAATTATATTACAATTGTGTTACGTAATCAACATAATTTCCCCTTAACTGTCAACTTTTGTATATAAAAAAATATTGCGGTCGAAGTCCGACGTAATTATAATAAGTGATGAAAAATAAAGGGTTATGAACCTCACAGAGCAAAATTGGAAGCAGAAAAATTTGTAAAATGACAAGATATTAAGGGGGCGATTTATGGGAAATATTTATATTTTTTTCGATATGGGCGTGCCGCAGATCGGATGTACCGAATGCGGCAAGTGCAGCAGCATTATGGGAAAAAGTTTGTGCAGTATTGACAACAGAGGATGCTGCCACTACTTTCCCGAGTTCACTCTTGTGGACATACAGAGAATGGCCGTGCTGGAAGGCGGCAAAAAAGCGCTGGATATTATTTTGTCCAATCCCGGGACGGTGGTGAACAGATTCAGCATATACTCAAAAGGTCAATTTGACAAGGAAGCATATGATAGATATATCACTTCAGGAGAGTTGCTCGATACAGGCAGCATAAAAGATCATACGATATTCTTCAGGACATGCCCCTACGTGATTCCCGGAAAAGGCTGCAGTTTCCCTGCACGCTTCAGAACAACGGTATGTAATCTGTTCCTGTGTCAGGAAATACTCGATTCTGTGGAAAGCAGAGAAATATATGATGAGCTGATGAGGGAACGCTCGAGATATTCACGCTGGGTGTACCGTGAGAGCGGTATATTGCAGCATATTCTTGAAAGCATGGGACTTGATTTGATCAGGGATTTTTCCGCTTCTGTCAATGCTTTGGCAGATCTGGATCTGAGTATATATCAATTTCCGTTGCTTGATCCCATCACGATCAGCCAGGTGTCTGATGATCGCAAAAAGGCAGCCCCATGACGACTTCGACATTGTGTCTGCCCGGAGATGAGAGGTCGATACAACCTTCGGCGCATACTGCTCCGTCGGCTGATATATAAGATATTCCGCGGTTTACTCCATCGGGATTTTTTATCATGATATGGAACTCAGAGCTGCCATATCTGTATATGATTTTGAAGGATTTCCAGGAGGACGGTATACAAGGGTCGATATAAAGCTTGTCGCCCTTTTTGACAAACCCGGCCATGCTTTCGAGACCTACCGTATACAACCATCCTGCAGCACCGGTATACCATGTCCACCCTCCTCTTCCGGCATGCGGGCTTACGGCATACACATCTGCTGCCATGACGTACGGTTCAGTTTTATACCTTGAATACTCTATATCAGTCCTGGTGTGATTGATCGGATTGAGCATATGGAATATTTCACCGGCCTTATCTCCCATGCCAAGCCTGGTGTAAGCCAGCACCACCCATGCGGCCGCATGGGTATACTGACCTCCGTTTTCTCTTACACCGGGCACATATCCTTTTATATAACCCGGCTGGAGTGCTCCGTCGCTGAACGGAGGCGTCAGCAGCCTGACGATCCTTTCATCGGCGTCGACCAGATACCTCTGTACGGCTGCCATTGCTTCACGGGCGCGTTCCTGTTTAGCAGCCCCTGAAATAACCGACCATGATTGCGATATGGAATCTATCATGCACTCGGAATTCGCCGCAGATCCCAGCGGTGTTCCGTCATCAAAATACGCCCTTCTGTACCAGCTTCCGTCCCATGCATTCTTTTCCATGTTTTTGGTCAGTTCGGCAGCCTTGCTGCTGAAAAGTTCCGCCCTGGCATGATCGTTCCTGAGCCTGCAGACGGGAGTGAACCTGTTAAGTATCGACAACAGGAACCATCCCAGCCATACGCTTTCACCCAGCCCCTTATGTCCCACTGTATTCATACCGTCGTTCCAGTCGCCGCCGCCTATCAGCGGCAGACCATGAGGTCCTGTTTCAAGAGACTTTTCTATTGCAAGAACGCAATGTTCGTAAAGGCTCGCAGAATGCCCAGATATATGCGGTTCCTCATATTTCTCGTCCTCGCCGTCACCAAGCAGGTTTCCCTCAAGAAACGGGACAACTTCATCAAGGACAGCCGTATCACCGGTTTTCTCCAGATATTCTGCAGTAACATATGCAAGCCATAAAAGGTCGTCTGAATACCTTGTCCGTATGCCGTTTCCTCTTTCCGCATGCCACCAGTGCTGAACATCTCCTTCAATGAATTGACGTGATGCGTGCAGCAAAATCTGTTCCCTTGAGATCTCAGGCCATATCACAAGCAGCGCCATGCAGTCCTGCAGCTGATCTCTGAAACCATAAGCTCCCCCTGCCTGGTAATATCCTGATCTCGCCCACAGCCTGCAGGCGGTCACCTGATACAGCAGCCAGCCGTTCATCATCATATCAAATGAATCGTCCGGCGTATGAAGCTGTATTGTCTCCAGCTTTTCCCTCCAGAAAGACTTGACTCTCTCGAGCTCGTACAGCGCATTTTCCGTCTTCAGGAATATTTCAGCCATCTGCTGCGCATGTGCATCATCATTCCCGGTACCGAGCAGGAAAACGATCACAGCTTCTTCCTCAGGCGCTGGTTCTGCCAGACAGCTGACAGCAGCACACGGATCGACACCGGCTCCCACGGTGCCTGTCAGGCTCTCGCCGGAAAGGCCTGCCGGTTCTGTCAGATCGCCCCTGCTGCCGATGAAGGATGCTCTGTCTCCTGTACAGGAAAGGTTCTTGCCGCTTGCTGCAAGAAATGCATTCCTTCCCCGGAAATCCTGTGAAAATGTGTTCTCAATAAACAATAGTCCGTTTTCATCGGTCCTTGTCAGGATATAGTGCGAAGTGATGCTGTCATCTACGCCCAGGACAGGTCTTATATAATATGTGATCTTCAGTTTTCGCTGCCTTCCCGTTTGATTCCTAAGAGAAATAATACAAATCTTCACAGGCTGGTCCAGAGCGGCAAAAACAGTCAGGCTTTGCCTTATACCGCTGCTCTCATGCTCAAACACGGTATATCCCCGTCCATGACGGACCGTATAAGGACCGTTCCCGGCAATTGGCATCGGCGTCAGGCTCCAGTGGCATTTCTCCTCAATATCGCTGATGTAAAAAATCTCTCCCGGCCGGTCAGTCACAGGGTCGTTCGACCATGGTGTCAGCTTGAACTCACGGCTGTTTCTAAACCATGTATACCCGCCGCCGCTTTCCGTAACAAGAAAACCGAAATTCCGGCTGGCAATGACATTAGTCCACGGCAGCGGAGTTCTGCGGCCGTTTTCGAGCTTGATCACATATTCGCGTCCGTCTTCCGAAAATCCGCCTATACCATTGAAAAACAGCAGCCGTCTCTCAGCAGGCCTGTCATATACTGTCACACGATAAGGTTTGTCATAATCATGGCACGCACTGGCGACATTCAATACATCTGTGCCTGTCCTTGACTCCTTCAGGCTTCTTTTGAACGATTCGATACTGTCCCGCACGATCAGCCTTGCCGCAGTATAAAGCAATGATACCTGCTGCGGCGATATGTCGGACAGATTTATGACGAATATCCCGCCTCGCTTGTTGACAAGCTCCCTGGCATGGCTCGACGCAATTGAATCCCTCACCTTGTCGTTCAGCGGCTGGTCATATCCTTCGGTCCTGTTGATCAATATAACAAGATCCGTATACAGATTTTTCATTCTCAAGTATTCATGGCCCTTCAGGATCCAGTCGGCTATGTCGATATCTTCCGAATCACTCACAACAGCCAGTATCACCGGCAGGTCGCCCGAGATGCCGAAAGGCCACAGATCCTTCTGCGATCCGCTGTTCTTTGCGATGTATGACGAATAGTCTTTTTTTATGGAACTGCCATAGAGCAGGAATGGAGCCATATCAAGGTATGCAGCGGCCTCCTCGGGCGGCAGGCCCAGATACCTGCTTTCCACCCGGCTTCTGGTCCACGAAAGCTCGAACGCTCTTTCCGACACCCTGAAATCATTATACTTTTCCGCCAGTTCTACAGCATTCTTTCTCGAGCCTGCCAGAGCCACAGCATATACGACTCTTACTGTACACCCCGGTTCGATCCTTATCCTCCTGCGCAGACTCATGACAGGATCCAGCACCGAGCCCTGGCTGCCGCTGAGAGGCTGGTCCGGATCCATGGCTTCAGGATATGTGATGTCCCGGTTCCGTCCTATGAATTTCATCCTGTCCGTTTCAAACTGCACATCGCCGATGGTCTGTCCATTCTCCACCGCCATGGTATGCACCAGCCACAATTGCTCCTGCCCTTCCTTCCTCTGCCTGCGTGAGGCAAGCAGGCACTTGTGCTCCCTGTCATATTCCGTCCTTACAAAGAGCTTACTGAAGGCAGGGTGAGAGGCGTCCTCCCGTTCCGGTGCCAGAACGACCTCGAAATAGCTGGTCAGTTCCACCACCCTTGAATGCTCGCTGTGGTTGGTCAGCGATAATCTTCTTACTTCAGCCCTGTCCTCGGAAGAAACGGTAATCTCCAGATGTGATTCTATATTGCCGTTCCTTCTTGTGAATTGCGCCTTGTCAGGCGAGAACACGACCTTGTATTTGTCAGGATCCTGTCCATACGGCTCGTAAGTCGCCGACCATGCCATATTGCAATTGATGTTTTCGATAAATATATAAAAACCTTTCTTATCGAAATAGTCAGGCGTCCATCTGTTTACCGCAAAATCCCCCGCCTTGCTGAAGCCCGATCCCCCGTCCGTGATCATCACGGAGTAATCGCCGTTTGTCAGGATATGCACATTCGGAGGCAACGTTTTCGGGATACCATATGTCCTGTAAGCTTCACCGTCGGCAAAATCATTTTTCCTGGTTCGGATCACACTCTCCTCTTTATATTCCTTTGTGTAGATTACCCTTCCGGTCACTTTTTCCTGCAGCAGCAGTTCTGCCGACCTTACGACAGGGATATTGTGAAAACGCTTCTGCAGTATATCCGAGTTGAAGAAGTTATTCATCGCGGCAAGGCTCATTCCCTGATGATGAGCCATGTAGCTCCTGACTATGCTGTATTTGCTGTCTGCATCCAGCCTTGTAGGCGTGAAATCAATAGCCTCGTAAAAGCCGCACGTCCCTTCCATTCCCAGACGCTGAAGCTCTTTCAGGTTCTCAGCGACCGAAACGGGATCAATGCCGACCGCTAGCAGCGAGGCATACGGTGCCGTCACCATATCATTGGCAAGTCCGCGCTTGAGTCCGAGCTCCGGTACGCCGAAGGCTTTGTACTGGTAATTGAGGCTGAAATCGAGAGCGCTGTATCCTGACTCCGATATGCCCCATGGTATGCCACGGCTCTTGCCGTACTTTTTCTGTTTTTTGACCACGAACGAGTAAGTTTCGTCCAGTATCGTGTTTTCATAATTGCGCATTATGAGCAGCGGCATGAGGTACTCAAACATGGTGCCAGTCCATGAAACCAGGCCCATGCCGCCATCCGAAGCGGCAAGCTTCCTACCAAGGCGCACCCAGTGCCGCCTGTCGGCCTCTCCCCTTGCTATGGCAATAAAGCTCGCCTGTCTGGCTTCAGAGGCAAGCAGATCATAATATGATTTGCTCAGATGACCATCTTCCACATTATATCCGATGGAAAACAGCAAACGCTTTCTGTCAAAGAGCGGCGAAAATTCAGTCTCGTCAATAAACGACGATATCCGATCCGCCAGATCCCGGTATTTCCCGGTCATCATATCGATGTGCCCGATAGCCTGCCTGAGTGAGGACAACATCTCATCTCGCCGGGCAGGATCGATAGCACGTCCGGCCGGCTGTTTGTCTTCTCCCGGTGTAGACACGAGCATTTCAACAGCACGCTTGTATCGTGTGATAAGCTCAGCCGGAGACGCTGCGGAATACATGGCTTCGGCGTGTCCAGGATCACAACTTTTCAGTATATCTGCCAAATCGGCATTTTTGAGGATCGGATAATATGAATAAAGCTCATCCATGAACTCTTTTATCATTTCCGAGAGCTTGCCGCCCCAGCCATCCGGATCGGAGCCTTCCTCCGGCAACCGCTGTTCGAGCCAGGACGACAGGCCGGCAAGACAAATTTCCCATTCCCTTATGTCAATTGCCTCTGCGGCTGCCAGATCCTTCAGACGTTCATCGCGGTATCCGCCGCCATATAGTCCGATAGTGTCGTTGAGTCCTGATGCCATAGCTGCATCGGGCAGCTTTCTGTCAGGATATTCCTTAAGACCTTCCCTGAGAACCATCATATAACCTACAAGGTTTCCGCTGTCTACGGTCGATACATAAAGCGGTCTGAGCGTTTCCAGCGTGACAGTATCATACCAGTTGTAAAAGTGTCCCTTCCACCTCTCCAGCCTTTGCATTGTCCCAATGATCATGTCAAGCCTTGCAGCCATCCCGTCGGCACCCATATATCCCATATCCCGGGCCGACAACACCGAAAGCAGCAGCAGCCCGATATTGGTGGGAGATGTCCTGTGAGCTGTACCTTTAGGCGGATCCAGTTGATAATTATCCGGGGGCAGATAATTCTCGCTTTCTGAAGAAAAATCCTCAAAATACCGCCACGTTTTTCTTGATATCCTTCTTAGCATTTCTTCATCTTCTTCAGTAAGCCTGCTCTTTTTTTCAGCTGAAGGCCTGCTGATATAATAAGCTCCTGCCGGCGCTGCAAGCCAGGCCGCCGATGCGGCTGCAGCAGCAAAAACCGCACCGTTTCGGTTCGTCAAAGACAACAGAAGCATCACTGCCGCTGACGGAAGTGAAAACCACATCTTCCTGTAATAGCCGCGGGCGTTGTTGACTGCACGGGCTTCGGCGTCGGCAGCAGTCACCCATTCGAGCATATTGCTGTGAGAAAAATAAACTCTGTAGACGGTCCTGACCGCAGCATCCAGCATGATATAGGTCTGGTGAGGTATCAGCACAAATAACAGAAGAGATTGATATACAGCAGCCTTGATGCCTGAAATCACGGTGGTATTGCTTCTGTTCCCCCTGATATGGCTGCTGCCTGCCAGCAAAGAGTTTACAAGAGAATTGATCAGCGGGGACGCCGTCGTAAAAACAGCCAGTCCGACCCATACATAAGCATTTCCCGGAAGCAGGATAATCCCGGACAAATACAAAAGAAACAGTGAAGGATATAAAAGGCTTCTTCTGAGGTTGTCAAGGATCTTCCATTTGGAAAGAGCAGAAATATTGTTCTTCACTTTAGCTCCGGACCTGTCCCTCACCCGGCTTCCCAACCATGGCAGCAGCTGCCAGTCTCCTCTCACCCACCTGTGAAGGCGCGCGGCATATGATATATAGCTGCCGGGATATCCGTCAACCAGCTCGATATCACTCACCAGCCCCGCCCTCAGATAACACCCCTCCAGCAAGTCATGGCTCAGCACGGCATTATCAGGTATTCTGTCATGCAGTGATAAAGTGAAAACATCTACATCATAGATACCCTTGCCGGTGAATATCCCCTCGTCGAACAGATCCTGATATATGTCGGAAACAGCAGTGGTGTAGGGATCGATGCCCCCCTGGCCTGCAAATATCCTTGTGAACAGTGAACGGTTCGCTCCCGGGATGCTGACGCTGATCCTCGGCTGCAGGATCCCATGCCCTTCGCTCACGATTCCGGTCGATTCATTGAAAACCGCTCTGTTCAAAGGATGCGCCATCGTTCCTATGAGTTTTTTCGCAGTTCCCATGGGAAGGCTGGTATCGGCGTCGAGCGTAATAACATACTTGACGTACGGCAATGCGGAAATATCACCGGAGATAATACTGAATCCGGTATTGCCATCACCTCTGAGGAGCTTATTGAACTCCACAATAGCTCCCCTCTTGCGTTCCCATCCCATCCATCTGCGCTGTGATTCATTGTATTTCCTGCTTCTGTGAACGTAATAAAAGACAGGTGCATTCCCCGATGAATATTTTGCGTTCAGCCATTCCACTGCTTTCAGTGCAGCTTCCGATATTTCATCATCAGACTCCGTCTTCTCCGAATCTGCATCCTTAAAGTCGCCCACAAGAGCAAAATAGAGATTTGCTTCCCTGTTTGCCAGATAATGTACTTCCATCTGCATGACAAGCTCCCTTGCTCTTGCAGGACTTGTCAGCAGCGCGGGCACGATGACGAATGTGGTCATATCTTCCGGGATCCCGCTTTTGAGTTCCAGCTTCGGAAGCATGACGGGACTGTATATGTGACTGATTATGGTATTTGACAGACTAATGCCAAGTTCGCTGCATGGAATGAAGACAAGGACGGCCGTCAGTATAGGCCAGAATATCGACGAAGTACCGTCATGAGTGCCTGTGTAATACATAAAATACGTTACCAGGAAAACTGTAAGGAAAAGGGCCACAGTAATATATACGCTTTTTGGCTTTTCACATCTGGTAAAGCTGAGACGCCATTTTTTCACCGAAGTCTTTCCTATCTGCTCCAGCAGAATTTTTCTTCCTTTTCCAACAAGATAGAATCCGACATGATTTTTCGGACTGCTGTCACCGCCTCCTTCAGCACAGCTTACGGCACGCTCCGCCACCTGGATCTCGGTCAGACCAAATGCTCTGGCCAGTTTTTCGACCTCATGCCGGTAATAATCCCTCGATTCAAAATCCATTCTGGCATAGACGCCGTTGGGGTCCCTCCTGAGTATCTGCTCTGTCTTGCTCAGCATTTCAAATATATCAGACCAGTCCAGTTCCGAAATCAGCCTGAGTCCTGTAATCGAATTCCCTATGGCCACCTGGATCTCTGCCTGTATCTGGTGTTCTGCGGCTGTCAGCTCTGCAGTCGAAGCGCTCTCTCCTTTCAGCCGCTGGTCCAGCAAAGCGGTGACAACGGAAAGCATTTTGCCCTGTTTTCTCAGCCGTCTCGTCAAATGCTCGGCAAAGGAAGGTGTTATGCTTCCGACGTTTCCGCCAAGCTCTCTGTCAAGTATCAGATCGATCTGCCGTTCGTCCGAACCTGCTTCAGAGATTTTCGGGAGAAGCGCTTCAGCCCTGTGCCATTCCTGTCTGGATGCTTTTATAGTTTCACAGGTGTTCCTGATACTTTCTATCAATGCTATGCGGAGCATGAGAGGAACAGCCCACAGTTCGCTCATTGAAAGCAGCGACTGCGACTGGTATGCCTGTATGAACGTTGTTATGCTCTTTTCATCTATGCTTCCTGTAGAATGGGCTACAATCTCGAGAGCTATGGCATATACCCTCGGATATCCCTTAAGATAGCCTTTTTTTAGAACAGGAAGTCTGGAATAGCGGCCCCTCGACAGGTTTTTTCTTATCAGCCTGAATTGCTCTTCGATGATGTAAAAGTTGTCAAGAAGCCATTCGGCTGACGGAGCGGTTGGAAAGGATTCTCTTATATCCTTGTTCAGTGATCTGTATACTCCGGTGATGAGATTATAGTTGTCATTGAGCCTTCTTACGAGCCAGTTCAGATTTTTGGAGGGCCTGCCGACCGGGTGGTTTCTGGCGATCTCGGCGGCGTGCTTTTGCAGCTCTTCAGCATCAAGAGCGGTATCCCTGATTTCCGCCGCGCATTCCGTTCTGCGGGAATGGAGCGCTGCCAGCAGGTAAGCAATAAGACCCATCAAAATAACATATGTAGCCGCAACTAGAAAGATCATTCGAAAGTATCACCGTTCCATGCTTATTTACGTTCATATAGCATGCCCTGAAACGGTGATATTCATGATAAAATCCAAATAATTCCTTAATTATCGACAGCAGTCCTGGCAGCTGCAAAGTATTGCTCCAACACCCTGTACGCGTCTTCATAGCCTCGCTTCAGGTTCCTGCGGGCAGTACTGTTGCTGAAATCCATTGTTGAGCCCAGACTCTCGGAGGGTGAGATGCTGATTATGTTCAGTCCTTTCGTGTTTACACGCCTTTTTATTCCCATACCGTATGTCCTGAGAATGATTATATCCTTGACTCCCTTACTGCTGACCATGTTTATCGGAAGGTTGTTATATAGAGCTCCGTCTATGAAAACTCTGCCGTCTATGATGGTCCTTTTGAATGCGGGGAAGCTGGCGCTTGCAATCACATAATCCGCAAGCTGGCCCTTCGGAATATCTTCCTTGTATATTTCGACCGCTCTCCTTGCCGTCAGATCAACTGTGACGACTCCGAACCCGATCTGCGAGCTTCTGATCCTGTCTTCGTCAATAACACTCTTCACCAGCTTCTCCAGCGGTTCTACATCAAGCCCGCCCTCATTAAGGATTTTCTTGATATGACCTGCAAACTTTCTCAGAGCCTCAGGTTTCAGGCTGTTGCTTCCGATCAGTTCAAAATAGTCGGCAGCCAGCTTGATGACATTTTCAGGCCGCAACTCATACCAGATATCATAAGCCCTGTCTATATCTCCCTGTACTACCATCGCTCCATTGAGAGCTCCGACAGATGTGCCGGCAACCGCAGAAAACTCAAGCCCCATTTCCTTTATAGCCTTGCAGGCTCCTATCTGATATGCTCCGCGTCCTGCTCCGCCCTCCAGTACCTATCCGTATGCCATAACCCCTCCTGTGTCCCCCTACTCATTCAAAAGGGGACATTCCTCGGCCATCGAAGCACTACCCCACACACTTATGTATCCCCTATCTTGTTCTGGTGTGACCACTGCTCCTTATAGCAGGCACTCCACTATCTTCAAGGTGACATTCCTCATCCACCGAAGCTTTACCCTAAACAGAGGAGTGTCACCTTACCTTGTTCTGGTGTGTCCCCCTTCCATTATACCTCCAAATCTGCCAGAAATATAGCATAGAAAACTGTTACCCACATCTGTTAAAATACAGGTCGACATAAAAAGGCGACGCCAAAATTATGAAATACATTGGCCCGCCTGAAAATCAAACAGCCGAATCTCCGCAAGGAGTACGGGGGAACAGCAGTAAACAGGACACATGGAAGTGATCCTTCCAGACGTTCATGGTGAATCTCGAAAGAGCAGGGTGCCTCGACCCGAACCCGTCAACTAACCTCGGAGGCGAAAGGGGGATAAAAATGAGTATTTTGAAGAGGGCAGCAATATTTATCACAGGTGCTGTCATATCAGTCACGCTGTTGGCAGGCAATGCCTTCGGCGCAAGTTACACGGTACAGAAAAATGATTCGCTGTACCAGATCGGTAAGATGTTTGAAACATCAGCTGCAGTTATCAAGACCGACAACAAATTGTCAGGCGACACGATCTATCCGGGGCAGAAGCTTTATGTAAGAGCCCGTATGCATACGGTAAAAAGCGGCGATACGCTGAGCAAGATAGCAGGCTGGTACGGCGTTTCACTTGCCCAACTCAGAAAGGCAAACAACAAGTGGGATAATATGATCTATCCCGGCCAGCAGCTCAATATACCGGCATCATCCGGCAGCGGCACAGTCACAATTGCAAGCAGCAGTAAGGCTGTCGTTTCATACACGCAAGCCGAACTCGACCTGTTGGCAAGACTGGTCAAGGCTGAGGCCGAAAGTGAACCCTATGCCGCAAAGGTCGGCGTAGCGGCAGTCATAGTAAACAGGATAAAAAGTGATCTGTTCCCTGATACTATTACCTCGGTAATAAATGAGGTAAGCAGCAACGGGTATTATCAGTTCACGCCTGTAGAAAACGGAATGATCAAAAAGCCTGCAACACAACAGGACAGAGATGCGGCGCTTGAAGCGCTGAACGGCAGCGACCCAAGCAACGGCGCACTATTTTACTTCGATGACAGTGCAACGAACAAATGGCTATGGTCCAAGCCGATAAAAGCATGTATAGGACGGAGGGTATTCGTATACTGATGCGGCCCCAGACCTATGTATTAGATTTGGATTCCAATAGAGAGCCCGGTATGTTAACATACCGGGTTCTCTTATTTTCCAAATCTGACCTTCTCCAGGACTTCCAGATCCAACTTCTTCATCTCAAGAACAGCCTTATTCACTCTCCGCACTTGCTCCTCAGATCCGCCGAAAAGGATCTCTTCCCAGTTTGAAGGCAAAACCTGCCAGGAGATCCCGAATCGATCCTTGCACCATCCGCAGCTCTCCGCCTCGGGCACCGCCGAAAGCTTTTCCCAGAAGTAGTCTATCTCCTTCTG
>CAZQUQ010000006.1:21241-29339 GCA_964596445.1 uncultured Oscillospiraceae bacterium | reverse complement strand
GATTACCTTGTGGACGGCAAGCTCTCTCTTGCTGCCTGGGACGGTTTCCTTTATGCCAGGAAACTTGGCGTCGCCAAGATCGCCGAGGTCATCGCCACCGGCAAAATGGAAAGGCATTACTCACCGCTTCTCAGATAACGATCTTCATCAGCATTTGCTCATCATGGACAATTGCATGACCGCCTTTATGCATCGATCAGCATTCGATCATAAAAGCTAATATGCTCAGCATTTGTACATCTTCGAAACGATAAAGGATTCCAGTGATCTTGGAACTAATCTTTTCAGGAACACAAGCAGCTTGTAGCTCAGCCCTACCGTAATGCAGACAGGCGGATTCCTGTGCGCTGCCAGCTTTGCGACCGCCTTTGCAGCGACGATCGGGTCAGGTCCGTTCATTTCATCCTTTTCCATCACTGCTATGGATCTGCTGCTATATTGCCTGTATGCGGAGCCTTCCCCGCCATCCCTGACGAACAGCCTGCTGCCCGTAAATCCTGTCTTTGTGTCGCCAGGCTCCACATATGCAGCTTTTATTCCGAAAGGTCTGAGCTCGTTCCTCAGAGAGCCGGTCATCCCTTCGACCGCCGCTTTTGATGCAACATACATTGACTGATATGGTATCGGGAACAGTGCACCGACTGATGAAATATTGATAATAAGGCCTCTGCCCTTTTCCCTCATATGAGGCAGTACCTGTCTGATCACCCTGTGCATCCCGAAGAAGTTCGTGTCCATCTGTAAAAACGCCTCCTGCGGAGACGTATCCTCAACCGAGCCTGCAATGCCCATTCCCGCATTGTTGACGACAATGCCTATCTCTCCCTCTAGCTCGATGATCCTTTTGACCGCAGCCTTAACTGAATCATCGCTGCACACATCCATCCTGATCATTGTGACGCCGTTTTCCCCTGTGATCCCGTCAACATCGGCTGCCTCCGGCGCTTTCCTGGAAGTGCCGTATACCTTGTATCCCAACTTTGCCAGATACTCGGCGCACGTCTTTCCAATGCCTGAAGATGCACCGGTTACAAGGACTATATTTCCATAATGCTTCTTCATTCCGACTCCCCCGATCCAATAAGTTCCTGCGGCTCTATGCAGCCTGTCATCGAAAACATTCTATCATAAAACGGCAGGTGAAACGACAACTATTCAGATATTTTATCGAGGCCAGGCTAAAGAGAATATTTCAAGCCTGTCCCGGGATCCCGATAATTTCCTGAAACAGACGAACAGTCGCTGAAAGCTGTGGCCCGGCTCTGTCAGGCCATCTGCCGCTGCTGCAAATAAATAGCTCGACTTGTTATATATACTTGTAGTATATTATGTGGTAAAATAGTTGCAGTCTGGAATATATTTAAGCTATACAAATCACGAAGGAGAGATTGCTTTATTATGGATATCTTTGAGAAATGTTACAGCTACACGGATTACAAGGAAGTTTTGGCAGCGGGTCTCTACCCGTATTTTCACGCTCTTGAAACTGGACAGGATACTGAAGTTGTCATAGAAGGAATAAAAACTGTCATGGTAGGCTCCAACAATTACCTGGGCCTGACCTCCGATCCCAGAGTTAAAAAGGCGGCGATCGAAGCTGTGGAAAAATTTGGCTCGGGATGTTCCGGCTCAAGGTTTCTGAACGGGACACTCACTCTCCATCTGGAATTGGAGAAGAAGCTGGCCGAATTCGTTAAGAAGGATGCAGCGATCACATTCAGCACCGGTTTCCAGACAAACCTCGGCATAATAACTGCAATAGCAGGCAGAAACGACTATATACTGTGTGACAGTGAAAACCACGCAAGCATAGTTGACGCATGCAGGCTCAGCTTTGCCAAAACGCTCAAGTTCGAACACAATGACATGGAAGACCTGGAAAGGCTCCTGTCCAAGATCGACGACAAGCATGGAAAGCTGATAGTAGTCGATGGCATATTCAGCATGGAAGGTGATATCGCAGACCTCCCGTCCATAGTCAGGCTTGCGAAAAAATACGGAGCCAGGGTCATGGTGGACGACGCCCATTCCTTCGGCGTTCTGGGCGAGCACGGCAGAGGTACTGCAGAGCATTTCGGACTCGAAGACGAAGTGGATATCATAATGAGCACCTTCAGTAAATCATTGGCAAGCCTCGGCGGCTTTGTCGCGGCAAGCCAGGATGTCATCGATTACATCAAGCACAATTCAAGACCGTTCATATTCTCGGCTTCGATCCCACCGTCAAATGCCGCATCCGCCATTATGGCGCTGGAGATCATAAAAGCTGAACCCGAGCGTGTCCAAAAGCTGAGAGACATATCGAAATATATGAGAGACGGCTTCAAGAAACTCGGCATACCGATTTACGAAGCCAACAGCGAAATCACTCCGATAGTTCCGGTAATGACCTATGAAAACGAGCCGACGCTGGTCGTCACAAAACTCCTCCGCGAAGAGGGAGTATATGTGAATCCTGTTCTGTCGCCGGCTGTCAAACCTGGTCTTTGCAGGATAAGGACCAGCTATACCGCGACTCATACGAAGGAACAGCTGGATTATGCACTCGAAGCCTTCCGCAAGGTCTTTGAAAAGCTTGGTGCTTCAGCAGGCCGGAAGTAATTGATATCTGCAGAAAGTAATAAGTGTCTGGAACCTTTTGCAGAACAGATGCAACTGTTATGACAATATAGAATACGGATTTATAAAAGGCTGCCATTTATGGCAGCCTTTTATGTTAACCCTTCATACTCCCATGATATTCATACCGCAGTCGACATGCAGTATCTCTCCTGTTATCCCGTTTGCCATCCCGCTCAGCAGGAACACTGCCGCGTTCCCTATTTCCTCGGGTTCGACATTCTTTCTGAGCGGCGCTTTCTGCCGGGTATGCTCCAGTATGCTGCCGAAATCCTTGATTCCCTTTGCCGACAATGTTTTCACCGCACCTGCGGAGATGGCGTTCACCCTTATTCCAGAAGGTCCGAGATCATTTGCCAGATATCTGACGCCTGCTTCGAGCGCAGCTTTTGCCAGGCCCATTACATTATATCCTGCCATGACCTTTTCAGATCCCATATAGGTCAGTGTCACTATACTGCCGCCTTCAGTCATCAGCTCAGCGGCTCTCCTGCTGACAGCCGTCAGAGAATAAGCACTGATGTCCATGGCAAGTGCAAACCCATCCCTTGATGTATCCGCAAATCTGCCATGCAGGTCTTCTGCCTTGGCATATGCTATTGCATGTACAAGGCCGTGGATCACCCCATGCCTGTTTTTTACCGCTTCAAAGAAATTGTCGATATCGGAGTCGGATGTCACATCGAGCTGGAAGATATCAACGCCGCCTAGCTCCGCAGCCAAAGCGGCCACATCTTTTTTTTCACGTTCGCCCTGATATGTGAATATAAGCGACGCACCTTCTCTGTGGGCCGCAGCTGCTATTGCCCAGGCAATGCTCCATTTGTTTCTGACACCCATCACGATAATGTTTTTGTCCTTCAGCAAATTACTCATGTAAATCTTTCCTCCTGCTGTATATGTATAGTTGTTTGATACGGACTCAAATAGTCGTTTGATACAGATTCAAATATACCCTGTTTATTGCAATGGCATTCCTGTTTATTATAATGGCATTCCCGTTAATTATAATGGTTTTCCTGCTTATTGTGCTGATATTTCCCGTTTGCTCTTCAAATGATCCAGCGCCATCTTTTCAAGGATCTCCTTTTTATTGACTCCCGGCTCATCTATGACCCTGCCCAGCAGATCATCCAACGTCTCACCGATTTCGACACCTTTGCGGAAACCCAGCCGTTTCAGGTCATTGCCATCAATTGCGAGCTCTTTGAGGCTCAGACAATATCCGCCCTCCAGCAGTGATCTATAGACAGCTTCCGTCCTTTCCAGCCGATGCAGTTCTTCTGAGGCATCAACACTGCTGCTGTGATGCAGCACAGCCTGTATATGAGCTCTTTTTGCCTTAAGAAGGTCGGCAAATATATCCTTTCCGACTTTTAGCACAGCTCTCGCAACAGCGCTCCTTTCAGGCTCTATCCTCATATCAAGATGCCTTATGAGGTGTAATATCCTGTTCTTGCTTTTGTTATCGAATCTGAGCCGTTCCAATATGATGCCTGCAGTCTCAGCAGCGTCTGCAGAATCTTCGTATTCTTCAGACTCTTCATATTCTTTACATTCTTCATATTTTGTCCGATTTTCAGTCTCCGGCAGCTCTAAATCACCTGTACTTCCATCATTTCCGGCATCGGTACATCTGCCGGTATCATGCAGCAGCATAGCCCATCGCAGGCACATATCAGCATCAGCAGCCGTAACTGAGTTCAGCCGATGCTCCAAAATACCAGTACGGCTGCCATCGGGAGCAAGGCATTCATCGATCTCCGGCAATATGTATCGAAGCAGTCCCGTATCACTCAAAAGCATGAACTTGCCGGGATCGTCCGAAACCAGCACCGCCGTCAGCTCTTCCCTGATCCTTTCCGCACTGATCCTGGATATCAGGCTGCTGTTCTGCCTTATTCCGTCAAGGGTCCCTGCTTCGATCCCGAATCCGAGTACAGCCGCAAACCTGATTGCTCTCAGCATACGGAGAGCATCCTCTCCGAACCTGTCCGCCGGCTTGCCTACAGTTCGTATGACCCTATCCGAAATATCCCTCATTCCCCCGAAAGGATCGATGATGCCTCTTTCGGGGTCCCATGCCATTGCATTTATTGTAAAGTCTCTTCTTCGCAGGTCATCCTCAAGTCTTGAAGTAAACTCCACCCTATCCGGATGCCTGCTGTCTGCATATCCGCCGTCGATGCGGAAAGTGGTCACTTCATAACATTTATTACCCAGTATAACAGATATCGTACCATGTTTTATCCCTGTATCGGCAGTTTTCTCAAAGAGCCTGCCCACCTCCTCAGGACGTGCATCAGTTGCAATATCCCAGTCCTTGGGCTCCCTGCCCATTACGGCATCACGTACGCAGCCCCCGACCAGATATGCCTCAAAACCTAGCCCGCTTAACACTTTAAGTATTTTCGCCACGCCCTCCGGAGGAACGATTCTGATCCAGAAATCACCTCATAAAAAGTTTACATCTGGATAAATTCCAGGATACTCATTCAGATAGCAGCCTTCATCAGCATAAATAAAACTGGCATTGCATCTATACAAAACCTGCACTGTATCTTTGTAAAGCCGGTATTGCATTGAAGGCCTCATCCTGTACCAATTCCAGTATACACTAAAAAATTATATAAAAACATTTTCTGTATCACGGATTTATTCATTCTGACTTATCTGCTCAAAATTTCAGTTAATGGGAATAAATTTGTCCGGAAGAGATTACATAACGAGTTTAAACATACATTTATGTTCCCTTCCAATGTGAAAATAAGTGAATCATTATCCCATTACTTGATTTTTTACGCAAAAGGTCCTAAATATTTTGATAATTTGGTCATTCTCGAATGAAACCGCAAATAACTATAGCATATCAGGCAGGAAAAAATTATAATATTTTTGAAACAAAGCCGGATGCCGCTTCGTCTATGTATGTGTATGCAATGGCAGAGTCTTCATAATTTGCTGCCGGCCAGGCTTTATAGGATATTACCGGCAGTACGGAATGAAAGGTAAGGTTGAGAGGTATGAGTAAAATCGGAGGGTTGTTTCGCAACAGAACAGTAGTTATCATTATAGCGGCAGTATTCGTACTGTCGGCAGCATTAGGAATTGCGGCTCTGACCGGTGTTTTCAGCAGCGGCGGCAAAACGGCCGGCACCTCTGCAGATATGCCGGGTTCGAGCACAGGACAGGATTCGGTCGTGGATCCTGTGAAGCGACCAAGCCCGGTCGATACAGCCGTCGAAATAAAAGCGACGGAGTCTGACAGTCTGGGTGTCAGCCCAATGTCGTCATTCAGGCTGCTATTCAGTGAAGAAACCGACGAAACGACCGTGGCATCCTCACTGAGCGTAGAACCGGCGCAAACCTTCAGTATAGGGAAGGTCTCAGGCAAGGAGTTCAGCCTGACATTCGACAAGCCATTACAGGGCAACAGTATTTACAACTTCACGCTCAGCGACAAGGACAACGGGGCAAAGAAATCCTGGGCATTCCAGACGAAAAAGCAATTCAATGTGATCCGCACACTGCCCCGGGACAAAGGGACATATGTTCCTGTCAACTCCGGCATCGAGATCACCTTCAGCCACGACGGCATAGAAAACGCAGAGGAGTACTTCGAGATAACGCCCAAAGTCGAGGGACGCTTCGAATGGAACAAAAAGACGCTGATCTTTATTCCGTATGATATGGAATATGACACGGTATATACCGTAACAATCAAAAAAGGATTATCCGTAAAAGGCAGCGACGATTCGCTGCAAAATGATTACACCTTCAAGTTCCAGACACAGCCGCGTACGGAATCGAAAACATATTTTCAGTTCTCCGGCAACTTCTACAACTTCCTTCCCGGGACGGTTCCTGCACTGGAGGTGTATACCCAGAACGACATGTCCGACAGCACGGTGCCGGTCACCATATACAGGTATCCCGATACGACAAGCTTCCTGAATGCTTTGAAGACTGCACATTCGATGCCGTACTGGGCAGCAAGAAGCATCAATGCAGATTATGATACAGGTTCACTGGAGACGGTCGCTGCGATAAACTGCACTATTGCAAAGCAGGGAGAATACTACTGGAACAGGTATTACCTCCTTCTCCCCACAACACTGCAGGAGGGATATTATCTTGTTTCTGCCGAAGTCGACGGCAGCAAGTATTATACTCCGATGCAGATAAACAGTACTTCGGTGTATATAATGACAACAAGCAACAAATACCTTGCATGGCTCAATGATACCGTTACAGGCCAGCCCATATCCGGAGCCGTGTTCAAATATGAAGACGGAAAATCGGCAGTGTCGGACAGCAATGGGCTTGCTGTATTTGACGCACCTTCGGATGTCACCGATGCATCGAAGCTTTTCTTCATAGTAGAGCCGAAATCACAGCTGCCGTTTGTCGCATGCATGTCCAACGTCGGTTCAAGCTCGACATGGTACAGCTATTACGGATCGGATGTGACCGACGATTTCTGGACATATTTGTATCTTGACAGAGGCGTATACCTTCCTCAGGATACCATCAACGTATGGGGCGTCATAAAGCCGCGGCATGGCGCAGACATCAGCAGCGAAGGAGTTCTGGAGCTGGTCCGCAATGATTGGTACGTACCGGAAAATGATAATTCTTCGGTACTGACATCACAGAACATAACGTTGTCGCCTGACGGCACCTTCATAGGGGATCTCAGGGTCTCAAACTTCAATCCCGGCTCATACAGCGTCCGCGTCAAAATCGACGGCAGGATCATGCTCGGCCGTTACCTGCAGATAATGGACTATACCAAACCAATATACACGATAAATATCGAACCTGACCGCAAATATATGTTTGCATGGGAAACAGTGAATTTCGATATCACCTCCTCCTTCTTCGAAGGTACTCCTGCAGTGGGCATGAAGCTGGATTACAGTTCGATACTGAATTATACCGATCCAAAATACGGCGTGTTGACCAGCGACAGCAAGGGAAAAACCTCTTTTTCCGTTACTCCCGCTATGAAATACGAGGGGTGGATGCCTGAAATGCTGTATTTCTCAGTCAGCAACAACGAAGCTGCTGAACAGCAGACAAGAGCATATGAGTATGTCTATGTCTTCCCAAAGGATACCATGGTCGAGGTAGCATCAAAAACTGAAAACGGCAAAGGCACCATAACCTTTACTACAAGCAGGATCGATCTCTCCGGCCTGATCAGCAGGAACCCCGGCTATCCCACAGCAGATGACTACAGAGGCGAAAGCGTCGATATACCGGTAAAAGCAAAGCTGTATGAGAGACATTATGAAAAAAGAAAAATCGGTGATTATTACGATTATATAAACAAAGTAAGACGCGATTATTATGAGTACTACGAAGTACAGAATCTTATATCCGAATACAACTTCACCACAGCAGGCGGAAAGCATGAAATACAGTATAACTCCGAAAGCGGCAAGCACTATGTGGTCGAGATATTCGCCGCCGATTC
>CAZQUQ010000006.1:3330-21141 GCA_964596445.1 uncultured Oscillospiraceae bacterium | reverse complement strand
GCTGTCGGTGGAAGTGAAGGACGGCAATGGCAGGCCTGTATCAGCCGAAGTCAATATCAGCGTTGTAGACGAGGCATTCTTCGCGCTGTATGATCAACACGCCGATATACTAGGCGGATTGTATGGAATGTATGTATCATCCGGTTTCCTCTCGGATTACGTTTCATATGAGCCCTTGGTGGATTTCGGTCCTCCGATGGCGGAGTATGGCGGAGAAGGCGGCAACGATGCCGGTGTCCGCAAGGACTTCAAAGATACCGCCGTATTCACGACTGTCAAGACAGGCGCAAACGGCAAGGGCGAGGCATCGTTCAGGATGCCCGACAATCTGACATCCTGGAGAGTCACAAGCCAGGCCTTCACAAATGATCTTCAGGCGGGAACCAAGGTGATCAATGTTTCTTCGAAGCTTCCGTTCTTCGTGGATACCATTTTCAACAAGGTCTTCATAACCGGCGACAGTCCCTCGATACTTGTGAGAGCTAACGGAGAAGAACTTCAGGAAGGATCCGATGTGGACTTCAAGGTAACGGTTACTTCAGAAGACGGGACTTCAAAGTCCTACACGGGAAAAGGCACAGCAAACATATACAGCGAGATCCAGCTGGGTTCCCTTGCACAGGGCAGCTATACAGTCAGGATCGAAGGCGCATGCGGCAATCTGAAGGATGCCATGGAGCGCACCTTCAGAGTATCCGACAGTCTTCTGGAAACCTCGGTCACCGATATAATCCCGTTGACCGAAGAAGTTTCAATGGCAAGCGATGTCAAAGGACTTACGACTCTGACCTTCTATAACGAGGATTCGTCAGTTCTCTACAATGAATTGCGCTCGCTGTACTGGAGCTGGGGCTCACGCCTCGACCAGGTACTTGCAAGGAAGATCTCAGGCAAGCTTTTGCAGAATTACTTCAATGAAGAAAGGTACATTGAAGAGGAGTTCGATCTGCAGAAATATCAAACCGACGACGGCGGTCTGGCACTCCTGACATACGACAGCAGCAGTCCTGAATTGTCGGCCAAGATGTGTTCCCTTGCAGCAGACAGTATAGACAGGAACGCACTTGCATCCTATTTCTACGGCCTTATAGAAAATGAAAAAACAGTGCCGGAAGATGTCATATATGCATACTGGGGGCTTGCCGCACTTAAAGAACCGGTGCTGCTTGATATCAGATCGCTGCTGGCTGAGGAAGGTCTGGACATGAAAACCAGACTTGCGCTTGGCGTTGCGCTGGCAGAAGCAGGAGATTACCAGGGAGCCGCTCAGATATACAACGAGATAATGGCAGCCTCAGCGACCGTCACCGATATGTATGCATGGGTCGATGCGGGAACCAGGGATGACAGTATCGATGCAACTGCGCTGTGCACATTGATAGCAATGAAAACAAATGCTCCTGAAAAGATGAAGCTGTTCAATTACATCAAATCCAACTCCACGTCCATGCTTCTGGTCAATATGGAGAGGATGATATTCGTAACGAACTATGTCAAGGATGCTTCGCTGACAAACAGCTTCACTTATGAGCTCGACGGAGTCAAGAAGCAGATTGAACTGAAGAAAGGAAGCTATTTCAGGCTCGTATTGACCCCGGAAAAGCTGGCCTCGATAAAGTTCAGCGGCATAACCGGCAGAATACTGGCAGCCCGATCATATACCGCACCGGTGAGTCAGGTAATGAAGACCAAAGGAGATATCGTATCGATAAAGCGGACTTATGAAGTTGCAGGCAAAAAAGGCTCTGTAACTGCTTTCGGGCGGTCCGACACCATCAAGGTCATATTGACGCCGCAGTTTGGCGAAAATGCTCCCGACGGTTATTATGAGATCACCGATGTGCTCCCGGCCGGCCTCAGGTTTACGCAGGCACAATATGGCGATAAGGGTATAAGCATAGCCCCTGACCAGTCCAGGTATTATCCTTCTGAAGTCACAGGCCAGAAGGTCGTGTTCGGGTATTATTACAACAAGAAGCATAAGGATGATATAAACAGTATCATATACTTTGCAAAAGCGGTATCACCGGGCACCTACACTGCGGACAGCGCCGCTTTGCGCCACACAGACAATGAGATTGCAGGCTTCTCCCCGACTGAGCAGATAACAGTCAGCAAGTGATGTACAACTAAAGCTTTAGTGAAATGGAGGTATCCGGATTGAAAATGCACTGCCGTAAAGCAATATTATTATTGACTGCGGCAGTGCTTTGCCTTTTTGGCATAGGAATAGCAGCGAGTACGATCAGTCCGGTTTCGACTCCGGATGTGCTGTCCAAGGCACAGTCACCTGATGGGCTATCCGGTAAACAGAGTGGATTGCCAAACGCACAGCCACCAGACGAACTGATTCGTACACAGGATGAAATGTCTGACGTACAGCCTCAGGATGAACTGTCTGGCGTACAATCACAGGATAAGCTGCCCGCCACACAGTCTCAGGATGCCATCCCGCCTGCAGCCGGCAGCGCCGGAAACGGCAACGCCGAACCGGAGCCGGTCCAAAGCGCTGATAAAAGGACAAGATTACTCAGATGTCTGCACTATAATGAAAAAGACTTTATACGGTCCGTCAATGAGACATCGACAGGCTCAGATACAAGGGTTTTCGAAAAAGATGCCGGTGCCGGTTCCGGAATGATTTTAGGCGGCATCGTCCCTCATCATCTGCTGGCCTGCAGATTGATGGCAAATTTCTTCGATACGCTCGCCGAGGATCCTCCTGAAACAGTGATCGTCATCGGTCCGAATCATAAGCTGGCAGGCAAAAACGAGATCCAGATCTCCTCGACAGACTGGGGCACCCCTTACGGTATCCTGGAGGCAAACCCGGAAATTGCAGGCATATTAGCTGATAAATTCGGCAAGTCTCAGAACGATGAACTGTTTGAAAATGAACACTCCATATCTTCTCTTGTGCCATACATAAAATATTATCTGCCAGGGACAAAAATCGTTCCTGTATTGCTGCACGGAAGCTATCCGCTCGAAGAGGCAACAAAACTTGGTTCCATTCTCGGTGATATAGTATCCGATAACCCCGGCACTATTGTAATCGCATCCATAGATTTTTCACATTACCTTAACACAGCCCAGGCTGATAAAATGGACATCATCACATGGAATGCCATAAGAACATGGGATCTGCAAGCATTGAGCCTGATGGGCAACGACAATCTGGACACCGTCCCGGCGATAACTGCCCTGATGACTGCAATGGATGCTGTTTCAGCCAAAAACATCGAACTGACAGGACACAACAACTCGGCACGCATTACACAAAGCGGCTATGAATATACGACAAGCTATTTTACAATGTTTTTCAGAAGGGATGGACAGGCAGATGTATTGCCATGATTTACAAGCCAAATTCGGCACGATTTTGGCTTTTGTGTCAAAAAATTGTTTAACATTTATTACATTTACGGATATAATAGAGTTATACAAACAATACGACAAAGAAAGCGGGAAAACAAATGAGATGGCTTGAAGTAAACAGCTCCAAACCACTGAACGGCAAGATAAAGGCTCCCGGTTCAAAAAACAGCTCTCTGGCGCTGCTTGCAGCCTGTTGCCTGGCTGATGAGCCTGTACATATTTCGAATATTCCCAGGATTTCAGATATAGATGCAGTATTCAAAATAATGTCCGGTATCGGTGCCGTTATTTCGGAGGAAAACGGTGTCTGTACCATAGACCCCCGAAGCATACACACGGCACAGATCGATCCCGGTCTCTCATCGTCATTTCGTGCTGCATATTATTTCATAGGAGCTTTGCTGGCAAAGCACCGCAGCGTATCGATAGGATATCCCGGCGGCGATAATTTTGTGTCCCGTCCGATAGATCAGCATCTTAAAGGCCTTAAGGCCCTCGGTGCGAGTGTCACGCTTTTCGACGACCACTATCTTGTCGAAGCAGACAGCCTTTACGGAACAGAGATCTTCTTCGATGTTGTGACCTGCGGGGCGACAATAAATGTAATGCTGGCAGCCGTTCTGGCAAAAGGCAAAACTATATTGTACAATGCGGCAAGAGATCCTGAAGTGGTCGACACGGCAGTCCTTCTCAACAAAATGGGAGCAAGGATTTACGGTGCAGGTACTGATACGATACGCATCCATGGTGTTAAGCAGCTTGGGGGCTGTACCCACTCATCTGCACCCGACAGGCTCATCGCAGGCGCATATCTTATAGGTGCCGGTGTAACCGGAGGTACTCTGACTGTCGAGGATGTCATCCCGGAACACCTTGGACCTTGTATGGCAAAGCTTACAGAGATCGGTCTGTCCTTTGAGCAGACGGAAAACAGCATCACGGTACACGGAGGCGGCAGGATCAGAGCTGCGAGGATACGGACAGGCAAGTATCCAATGTTCGAAAGCGATTTCCAGCAGCCTGTGACCGTGCTCCTTCTGAAAGCACAGGGAAGAAGCTCCATTTCCGACAGGATATATCCCAAGCGATTCAACCATTGCGAACAGCTTAACAGGATGGGTGCAGATATAACAGTCAGCAACGGGATAGCACGGATCAACAGCCACAGGCATCTGACAGGCACGTGGGTGCATGCCGGAGACATCAGGGCAGGTACAGCTCTGGTACTCGCGGGCCTGCTGGCAGACGGCACCACCAGGATCACAGGGGTCGAGCACATCGAAAGAGGCTATGAAGATATCGTAAGAGATTTCAGGCAGCTGGGCGCTGATATCTCGCTGGTTGCAGGCGAAGATATCGATATGCATGAAAGTGTTATCCTCTGAAGTCAACACAAAATCCCGGGGTCGTAAGACACCCGGGATTTTTATATTAAAGCAGCAGGACTTGCAGTCCCCTGCCGATTTTCATTAAGTTTTGCCTTTTGTCTGGAATTACTTTTCTTCACCGAAAGTCAGACTCAGTCTTATTTTTTTGCCGTCCCTGTCAACTACAACACTCACAGTATCTCCCGGCTTGCAGGATTCCTTGATCGCATCCAGATCACGGACGGTTTCAACAGTCTTGCCTGCCATGGACACAATAACATCCCCTGTCCTGATCCCGGCCTTCTCAGCACCGCTGCCCGCAGTCACGTCGGTTACATAGATGCCCTTGGCAATGCCGTAATAGCTTGCATATACGCTTGATATCTCTCTCCCGGATATGCCTATATAGGGTCTTCCTCTAACGTAGCCGTACTTTATGAGCTGATCGACTATAGGCCATGCATCGTTTATCGGGATGGCAAACCCCAGTCCTTCAACGCCTGATGCTGCAATTTTTGCTGAGTTTATCCCTATTACCTGCCCCTGTGAGTTGAGGAGCGCACCTCCGCTGTTGCCCTCATTTATTGCCGCATCTGTCTGGATCAGGTTAAGAGTCCTGCCGTTCATTTCGATAGTCCTGTTCAATGCGCTGATTACTCCAACAGTAACAGAGCCTGCAAACTCCATTCCAAGCGGGTTTCCTATGGCCACTGCCAGTTCTCCCACCTCCAATTCGGAAGAGTCGCCGATTTCGGCCACAGGCAGGTCTTTCAGATCGATCTTTATCACCGCAAGATCTGTCTTTTCGTCGCCGCCCTTGAATACAGCTTTGGCTTCTCTTCCGTCCGGAAGGAATACCTCGAGTATCGTTCTCGAACTGTTTGTCTTTCTAGTATCGGCTCCGCTGACGACATGGTAATTGGTCATTATATATCCGTCTTTATTTATGATTATTCCAGAGCCTTCACTTACCTGATCGTTCGTCAGACCGAAATAATTATACCTCGTTCCCGGAATAGTCATCCTGATGCCGACTATCGATGGTCCAGCCTCTTTCGCTATGGCAGTGACAGTCGAGCCATTCGGCAGAGCAGCGCTTGTTATGCCATCCGTTGCTGCTGTTCTTTCTCCTGATCCGCCGATGATATCTCTGCCTATATCTGTACTATCATTTTCTTCTATGCCTGCTGCATCTGTACTGTCATTTTCTTCTATGCCTGCTGCCTCTCCTGCCGATGTGTACAGATCTTTCTGTGTCTCTTCTTGATGCTGCAGGCCGCCTGTTGTCAAGGCCGACCCGTCATCCGCATTTTTATCTGCCGATAAGGCTTTATTATTACTGTTTTCATTTGCTGTATCGATGGCCGAAGCCCGGACTTGCTCCAATTCTGCCAAAAATTTGTCATACATTATCGTACCGACTGTAACGCTGCTGATAATCGAAGTAATAATAATGATGGCTATGTAAGGCAGTATTTTTCTGGCACCCGGCTTCCGATAGCCATGATAGTTATGTCCATTGTAATCAAAACCGCTATACATGGAAAACCTCCTGTTTACAATAATTTATCTTTATCGGTACAATAGAATATTACCCTAAATTTATGACATAATTTCAGAATTATTTTGAACAAACTGTTAAATTCAAGTTAAGATTTGGTTACGGATAGCATATTCAGATAGTGAACAAAACTGCGGATAAATCAGTGTTTTTTAACTGAATTACGTTCGATAAGATGTGCGGATAACAGCAGCTTCTCAGGGATCCCGTCATTGCCGGATATCCTTGCAAGCAGCTTAGCTACTGCCTTTCTCCCCATCGCTTCCCTTCTGACATGCATCGTTGTCAGTTCGGGTATTATATCGGAAGCTGCTCCTATATCATCAAAACCTGTTATGGATACTTTACCAGGAACACTTACATCAAGCTGGCTAAAGACCTTGCACATCAATATTGCACCGATGTCGTTGCAGCAGACAAGGGCAGAAGGGAACCTGCCTTCGGCAAGAACTTTTCTGATCACTGCAACCGCATCCTCCATTAAGAACCATTCAGGGCAAAGGGTCAGTATCTGGTTTTGAGGCGACATATTCGGTCCAGACTTCTCCATGGCCTTCCTGTAGCCCATATACCTGTCGTAGAAGCTGACGGACACGTTGATATTGCCGTAGAAAGCTATGCTCCTGTGGCCGTTCCTGATAAGATATTCGGTGATCGCATAACTGCCGCTGTGATTGTCTGTCAATATACAGTCGACTTCCATGTCATCAAAATAATTATCTACCATGACCACAGGCAATCCGTACGATCTCAGCGTTTGCACAGTGGCCTGCCCTACCCTGCCGAGCGTTATTATCCCGGAGATCATGCCTTCCTTTATACACAATGGCGTCTGAAAGCCATTTGCAGTGTCGTCGTAATAATGGAGAACAGTATTGAAATTGTTCTTCTTTGCCTCATCTTCGATGCCCATCAGTATCTCGCTGAAGAACTCAAGGGACTTCTGAGCGATCCTGGGGATCACAAGACAAAGATTCCTGCTTTCACCCTGTTTATCGGCAGACTTGTACCTGTAGCCCAGTTGCTCCGCTGTCTCTATGATAAGCTTCCGCGTGTTTTCGCTGATGCCTCCGGCGCCTCTCAGCGCCAGTGAAACAGTGTTCTTTGAGACGCCAAGCTTTTTGGCTATCGAAGTCATATTTACCTTGTCGGCCATACTTCCTCCATCATTTTACCGCTCTATCCCAAGAGTCCGAATACTCTGTGTATATTATTTTACCACTTTACTGCCTCCTTGTCATCTGATAAAATAATATTACAATACGTGAGTTGTAATATTACAATACGGGAGGTCTGAATATGGGTATAATCGGCAAACCTTTGAGCAACATCCCCTGGCAGGACAAACCAAAAGGGTACGGCAGAGTTATATGGCGATATGACCGAAATCCGATAATCGACCGCAATCCGACCAAACATTGCGCACGTGTTTACAACAGTGCGGTTATTCCCTACGGCAGCGAGTTTGTCGGGGTTTTCAGGGCGGATCACACCGACGGGAAGGCCAGACTGCATATGGGCTGGAGCAAGGATGCACTCCATTGGGAAATAGAAGACGAGCCGATCAAATGGAAGGACGAAGAAGGAAAACCCTATGACCCCTATTATGCATACGATCCCCGGCTTGTTGAGATAGACGGAGTCTATTACATAATATGGTGCACCGATTTTGGAGGCGCCGCGCTTGGTCTGGGCATGACCACCGATTTCAAGAGCTTCGTCAGACTCGAAAACCCATTCCCTCCCTTCAACAGAAACGGCGTACTTTTCCCAAGAAAAATAGACGGAAAGTACAGATTGCTGAGCAGACCCAGCGACAGCGGCCATACACCGTTCGGAGACATATTCATCAGCGAAAGCACGGATATGAAATACTGGGGCAGGCACAGACGCGTTATGTCAAGAGGCGGCAGCGGCTGGTGGCAGAGCACGAAGATAGGCGCAGGCCCGATACCGATCGAGACTGACGACGGTTGGCTGCTCTTTTATCATGGAGTCACCACGACCTGCAGCGGTTTTGTTTACAGCATGGGTGCGGCGATCCTCGATATAGACAACCCGTCTATCGTTAAGTACAGGACTGCCGAACATCTGCTCACTCCCGAAATGCCGTACGAGACCACAGGCTTCGTTCCCAATGTCGTATTCCCGTGTGCAACACTGCATGATGCGGCAACCGGCAGGATAACCATCTACTACGGAGCGGCGGACACATATGTCGCCATTGCTTTTGCACAGGCGGACGAACTTATCGAATACATAAAAAACAACTCAGAGGTCGTGCCGGGCGATAACATCGAATTCAGATAAAGAAGGCGGTGCCTTGATGCATGAAGTTATCAGTCTGCTGAAAGAACAGGTTGAAAATGAGCTGAAGAACAATATTCTGAAGTTCTGGTGCGAACATGCCGTCGATGATGAAAACGGCGGTTTTTATGGACATATTTCAAGCAATCTTGAAGCCGATGTGCGGCACGACAAGGCCGCGGTCCTCAATGCAAGAATATTGTGGACATTCTCATCCGCATACAGGATGTACAGAGAAGCACGCTTTCTGGACATGGCTGTCCGGGCCTTTGAATACGTACGCAGATATTTTATCAACTACAGGGGCATGGGAGTATACTGGTTCCTGGATCATAATGGCAGACCAAAGGATACCAAAAACCAGGTTTATGCAAATGCCTTTGTCATTTACGCATTGTCGGAGTATTACAGGGCTGTAGGCGACAAAGCCGCCCTGGACCTTGCCGTCAGCCTGTTTGAATCCCTTGAAGAGCATACAAAGGATCAGACCCATGGAGGCTATCTTGAAGCATTTTCACACGACTGGTCTCCTTTGGCGGATATGAGCCTCAGTGAAAAGGACATGAACGTCCCGAAATCGATGAACACCCATCTCCATATGCTCGAAGCCTATACCTGTCTGTTCAGGGTATGGGAGTCCGACAGACTGAGGTCGAGCCTTACGGCCTTGCTTGAAAATGTGCTGGATCATATAGTGGACAGCGGTTCATGGCGTTTTGAGCTCTTCTTCGGTCTTGACTGGACGCCGTGCTCTGACATCACCTCCTTCGGCCATGATATTGAAGGCAGTTGGCTGATATATGAAGCGGCCGAAGTCCTCGGAGACAGCGGGCTGCTTGAAAGAGCCCGCACAACGGCCATATGCATGGCCAAGAAAGTTCTCCTCAATGGATTCGATGCCGAGTTCGGCGGTATATACAATGAACTGCACGATTCCAGGCTGGACGACAATAAGGATTGGTGGCCGCAGGCAGAAGCAGTGGTAGGGTTCTTCAACGCATGGCAGCTGACTGGAGATAAAACGTTTCTGGACGCGTCCGTCAAAACATGGGATTTTATACAGAAGCATATCGTTGACTATAAAAACGGTGAATGGCACTGGGGTGTGACACGCGATGGCAGCAGCGTCACGAGCAGCGTGAAGGCCGGGTCATGGAAATGCCCGTATCACAACAGCAGGATGTGTTTTGAGATCATCAGCAGAGCAGGTCTATCGTAAGTATGGTCTGCGGTCTTGGAATCAAAGTCGAACGCAGGATATAGCCAAAGAGCCAAATCGATCTGAAGATGATGCTAAGAGTCGAATTGCTGTGAAGATGATGCTAAGAGTCGAATTGCACTGAAGATGATGCTAAAGAGCCATAATAATCTGAAAGTGCAGCTAAGAGTCGAATTGATCAGTGATATTTCTAAAGATCCAATTTGATCTGAGATACAGTTAAAGTCAAATTGGATAAAGTTGCGGTCAGGAGGGATCTGTATGGGCAGTTGTTTTGAAAACAGGCTGAAACAACTTGCAAAAATGTATAATGAGACGATCAGCAGGAAAAATGTCCCGGAAGAGTCTGACAACGGCATATATGAACGGTTCAGATATCCCGTCCTCACAAGGGACCATGTGCCGCTTTTCTGGAGGTATGATCTGAGCGAAGAAACGAACCCGTACCTGATGGAAAGACTGGGCGTCAACTGTGTATTCAACCCGGGAGCAGTAGAGTTGGATGACAAAATATATCTTATAGCACGTGTTGAAGGCTGCGACAGGAAATCATTCTTTGCTGTTGCGGAAAGCGAAAACGGTATCGATAATTTCAGGTTTTGGGACTATCCGATAATCATGCCCGAGACGGATGATCCTGATGTCAATGTATATGATATAAGGATAACAAAGCATGAGGACGGCTGGATGTACGGTCTGTTCTGCACTGAGAGGAAGGATCCCTCCGCCCCGTTCGGCGACACGTCCAGTGCCGTTGCTGCATGCGGTATTGCAAGGACAAAAGACCTTGTGACATGGGAGCGTCTCCCCGACCTTAAGACGAAGTCGCCGCAGCAGAGGAACGTAGTCCTGCATCCCGAGTTCATCAACGGGAAATATGCATTTTATACAAGGCCACAGGATGGGTTCATCGAAACAGGCAAAGGCGGAGGCATCGGATGGGGTCTTTCCGATTCCATCGAAAATGCAAGGATAGATGATGAAATATTGATGGAATGCAAGGAATACCACACCATCAAGGAAGTCAAGAACGGCCAGGGTCCTGCGCCCATAAAGACTCCAAAGGGCTGGCTGCATATAGCCCACGGCGTAAGGAACACCGCAGCCGGGCTCAGATATGTCGTATATGCGTTCCTCTCGGATCTCGGGCATCCTGAGGCAGTGACCCACAGACCCGGTGGCTACCTGATAGCACCTGAAGGAGATGAAAGAGTCGGGGACGTTTCCAACGTGGTATTCTGTAATGGCGCTGTTGCAAGACCAGACGGTGAACTCCTCATATACTATGCCTCCTCCGACACCAGAGTCCATGTGGCACGCACAACAGTTGACAAAATGCTGGACTACGTCATCAATACTCCCGAAGATCCGCTGAGATCCTACGCCTGCGTTCAAATCAGAAAGGATCTCATAGATAAAAACATGGAACTGATAAGATCCGGAAAAATAAAACTGTAAATGGAGATGACGGCTGAATCAGAAATTAAGGACAACTGCTGCATTTAATGGAGATGTCGGCTGCAATAAAAGCAAAGGGACGGTGTGTGAACCACAACTATAAAATGGACTATTATTCTTTATTGTGAATTAACTTCTTATTATTGAAGGGAGGAGAAGTATGAGAAGATTTATTTCAATACTGTTAATACTCATATTGATAGTTGCGTTGTTTATAGTCTATAGTAGTAACTTTGTAAATAAAGGAAAAGAAATAAGTTCAATCGAAGTAATTAGGCAATCAGACAAGAAAGAGTGGACGCTTTCAGACAAAGATACAATAAACAAATTCGTAAAAGCACTAAACGATAGGCAGAAATCTAATGCAAAGATAGATATACGACCGCATGATTATTCCGTAAATCTATATTTTACGGATAAATCAAATGAAGAGTATAGTCTGTGGGTTGATGAAGATGTTAATGTACGAGGAGTCTTAATGAGCGGGAATATAACTTGGTTTATAAGCAAGGAATCAAATCCTGTTTTTAAGGAAATTTTAAAGTAGTAAAGTAGTATAGAACGCATTTTCGAGTGAAGATAATTTTTAGGAAAAATGTGTATTAAGGTAACTTTTAACGAGTTCCCTTAAAAAATTTCATATTATCAACAAAGTTCTTTAACACAGCCTTGTTTTTTCCGTTTCCTTGTTGTTTTCTTTTACTTTTTACTTTCTTCTTGCTTACTTTCTGCCGTACTATTTCTTGGTTACATATATGCTGAATACATATCCCACTTTACCCTTTGATGTGGTCACCTTATACCAGCCGTTGCTTTCAGATTCGATCGTAACCGTTTCATTTTTGTAGAGCTTTGCAAGGATGCTCGATGATGTATTGGGTTGTGACCTCAGATTGAGCACGGCTGTATTTACGACGCCTTTAGCCTTCGTGGAGGGTTGTGCGGCAGTCTGATCACCAGGCTTCTTATCCCCGCTTCCGGACGATGTCTGCGGGCTGGCGGCTCCTGATTTAAGTGCACTTATCTCATCCTGAAGTGCCTTAATTTTTTTATCCTGATCAGCTGTCTTGGCTTTTAGTTCTTCATTCTGCTGCACAAGCTTCTGAATTTCCGTAACCAGCTTCTCAAATGCGGCATCCACATAGCTTTTGCTCACGATCGGATCCTGATCGGAACCGGGTACGGGCGTCTGGTTTAAAGCAGAAACTATATTCAGGCTCAACGAAATGACCAGAAGAACCATTATTGCAGCTGCTGCGAATTTAGACCGACCTTTCATTACTAACCCCCTTTTTCATTTGTGCTGACAAACATGATGTACCAATCGTACATTATCATTATAACTCAACATTGGCGGTTTTTGGTTACAGAATCCTTAAAAAATCATGACAGATTAATAATAAAGTGATTTATAAAGAACAATCGCCATAGAGCATGGTCAAATCACAATGGATATATCGTATGGTCCAATCAGAATGGACATACAGCATGGTTAATTCAGGACTGATATACCGTATGATTAAATCAGGACTGATATATGCATAGTCAATTCGGAATGGACACGCAGTACGATCAAATCAGGATGGACAAAAACTCCAACTTAGGGCAGTTTTTCTTTGAAAAAAGGTGTTTTAAGGCGACATAATCAAGTATATCAAGGTTTATGTTAACTAAAACTGGCCTAAGTCGCAATTTTTGTCCAATGGATTTGGGAAATAATGCGTATTTCCCGAACAGATTGGTTCTGCGATAAAGTAAAAAGCAAGCTGCTCTCCTTCCAGCCTAAGAAGTGGTGCTCTCCATCAAGCCTAGGAAGTAGTCTGCCCTTCCAGCAGCGTAAGCAGCAGTTTCCACTTCTCAAGCTTATCTTTGAACGGTATAGTATATGCGGGGCTTGTCGAAGGCAACATGAAAAACTCCTTTGCCGTACAGCCGACCTGCTGCCTGGCGACGTAACGCTCATAAAGCCTTGATGCAGGTCCGCCATTGAAACACACATATCTGATGGAAGGATACCGTTCGAACAGACCGGTGAAATCATTAGGTTCAGGATTCCGTATATCGCTGTCGCTGCTGCCTTCCCTCTCGCATGCCTTGAGCACATCCCACACGGCAATGCCGTGCTCAAGCAGGAATGCTCTTCGAAGCTCGTAATCCTCGTCCGGCTCAAGCCCGAAAAGAGCATATATTATCCTCCAGAACGCATTGCGGTCAAAGCCGTAATACTGCTGTTTCCTGAGCGACATGACGCCGGGCATCGTCCCGAGTATGAGAACAATACAGTTTTCATCGACTATCGGTTCAAACGAATATATCTTCATATCTGTCCCGTAACGGAGCCTTCAAGCACGACTGCCTCCAACTCCTTCCAAATCTGATCGATTCCCTGCCTGGTCTCCGACGAGTAAGCTGTAAGGCTTACATCAGCCTTAAGCCCAAGGACTGTTCTTATCTCCGAAAGCCTCTTCTGCACCTGCCCCCTGGGTATCTTGTCCGCCTTGGTGGCAACGACCATATGAGATATGCCGCGTTCGATTATCCAGCCATACATCATCCTGTCGTCGGCAGTGGGAGTATGCCGTATGTCGACGAGCATTACGACCACTTTCAGCTGCTTCCTTGTGTTCAGGTATGTCTCGATCATATTGCCCCAGGATGCCTTCTGCTCCTTTGAGACTTTTGCAAAGCCATATCCGGGCAGATCGACAAAATACATCGTACCGTCGATGTTGAAAAAATTGATGCCTCTCGTCTTGCCTGGTTCTCCCGAAACCCTCGCAAGCCCTCTCCTGTTCAGCAGCGTATTGATGATGGATGACTTCCCCACATTCGACCTGCCTGCAAACGCTACCTCGGGCAGATCTCCTGCAGGATATTGCTCCGGTTTTACAGCAGTAATCTCAAACCAGGATTTTCCGATATTCACAATACATTCTCCTTGTCTGCCTTTTCATTAACAAACAAGTATATTATACTAGAAAAAGCTTCGTTATATAAATATCCATGAAATTATCCGCATTATCTCAGGAGCCGTTATGCCATACATGCCGATAAAATACAATACAAAGGGCAAGCCGACGATCACCGTATCAGTTCAGGACCTGATCGAATACGCAATAAAAGAAGGAGACCTCGCCTCCGGAGCATACTCCCCTTCACGGGCTGTGGAAGGCACAAGAGGCCATGCAGCAGTCAGAAAAATGATACAGCAGTCACTGTCAGAGGATGACATATACGAGACTGAAGTCCCGATAACGTTCCGGATGGAAGGCGGCAGCCTGGCGCTTGAGGTAAGCGGCAGGATAGACGGGCTGCTGAAGAATGCATCCGGTGTCACTATCCATGAAATAAAGACCACGACGCTTCCGCTCGGACATATAGAGCATGACCACAGTCCCCAGCACTGGGCTCAGGCAAAATGCTACGCTTATATGTTCGCGCACATGTACGGACTGGACAGCATAGGCATACGGCTGACCTACTATCAACTGGATGAGCAGCAGGAGAAATCCTTTATAGACTTGTATAGTCTGGATACTCTGGAGGAGTTTTTCATGCCGCTGGCCCTGGACTGTATAGACTGGCACGAAAAGCTCAGCAACTGGGCTGACGTGCGGGACAACTCCATCCGTCAGCTGACTTTTCCATATCCATGCTGCCGCAAGGGACAGCAGGAGCTTATGGATGATGTATACGATACTATCGAAAACAGAGAAATGCTTTTTGCGCAAGCACCGACTGGGACAGGCAAAACTGTCGCTGCTCTCTTCCCTTCGGTAATGGCTCTGGGCGACGGTCTGATCTCGAAAATCTTTTATCTTACAGCAAAAACAACCACCAGGAGCCTTGCTGAAAAATCCCTGGAGGACATGCGAAAAAAAGGGCTCCGCATCAAGTCGATAACGATAACGGCAAAGGAAAAAATATGCTTTTGCAGCGAGACGATCTGCAATAAGGATTACTGCGAATATGCCAAGAATTATTACGGAAAAATAAAAAAGGCTGTTTCAGACGCATTGCAGGAAGATACACTGGACCGGCCTGTGATAGAGAAATATGCGGTAAAGTACTCCATTTGCCCTTTCGAGCTGACACTTGACCTTTCTCTTTTTTGCGATGTGATCATATGTGACTACAATTATCTCTATGACTCGAGAGTCAGCCTCAAACGATATTTTTCGCAGCGCGGGAACTACTGCTTTCTGGTGGATGAAGCCCACAACCTTGTGGACAGGGCCAGGGATATGTATTCGGCAGAGCTTTCCAAACGCACGTTTTTCAGGATTAAAAGATCGGCAAAGGAAGAACTGCCCGAGATATATGACGTGTTGGACAAGTTGTATAAATTTTTTCTTGACACATCAAAAGCGATGACCGAAGACGACGATGATCACGGAAGAGGCTTTTACCGTGTGAGAAGAGTCCGCCCGGATGACCTTTATAAGCTGCTGGAGCGCTTTACCGGCGTAATTGAAGACCTGCTGCCGAGGATACCGGCCATATCGTTCATGGATGAGCTGTTTGAAGCTTTTTACGACAGTCTGCACTTCATGAAAATAACAGAGTTGTACGATGAGAGATATGTAACATGCTTTGACAAGTCGTCGGCAGATTTCAAAATAAAGCTGTATTGCGTAGATCCGTCCAAGCTGCTTCGTGATGCCATGAAAAAAGGCAGGGCGTCCATATTGTTCTCTGCGACCCTCTCTCCCATGGAGTATTTCACATCGATGCTCGGAGGCGGCGAAGATGCCCGTGTGTCTGTAATACCGTCTCCCTTCCCCAGAGAGAACCTCTGTGTTTATGTCGATGATTCCATATCGACAAAATATAAAACAAGGCAGTTCTCCTACGACAACATAGCGCAAACGATATTGGAAACCGTCACATTAAGGACAGGCAACTATATGGTGTTCTTCCCGTCATTTGAATACCTGAACGAAGTATACTTCAGGTTCATGGGCATCAAATACGGCATCCGCACCATTTGTCAGACCCCGGCAATGTCGGAAGCTGCAAGGCAGGAATTCCTGTCCGAGTTCGAGCAGACGGGTGAAACAAGCCTTGTAGGCTTCGCAGTGATGGGAGGAGTTTTCGGCGAAGGCATCGATCTGACCGGCGACAAGCTTTCCGGTGCGATCATCATCGGTGTAGGGCTTCCGCAGGTCTGTAATGAAAGAAACATCATCAGGAGGTATTTTGACGAAAAGTCGGGAAACGGCTTCGAATATGCATATATCTATCCCGGGATAAACCGGGTGCTGCAGGCTGCCGGACGCGTAATACGGACAGAAGACGACATGGGCGTCGTCATACTGCTCGATGAGCGTTTCTCAAACCACATCTACAGAGAGCTGCTCCCGCCTGAGTGGACGCCGATCCCGAGAATGTCGGACGGCTGCCTGCTCACGGACGTCCTGCAGGACTTCTGGGGCTGAGCTGCCCTGAACCGGATCGTTGACAGCACCGCCACAATGATCAGCATGCAGCCTGCATATGCAGCAGGGCCTTCCATTCTCTCACCTATTAGGAAATATGCCAGAACAGCGGCTGCCACAGGCTCAAGAGTATATATGACAGCGGCTTTTTCCGGACGTATAAACTTCAGCGCGCTTGTCTGTATCAGGATTGTCGAAAATGAAATGAATATGCTCAGAGCTAGTACCAACAACGGCATAAAGCTCATTTTTCCGATATTTGTCACTCTATTGCCGAAAATGACAGCCATGCAGAAATATGCTGCAGTGCTGACGATATGCTGGACAATAGCAAATTGTACCGGGTCGGTTTTCTGCGCATACAATTTCTGTGATGCAATATACAGCGAAAAAAACACAGCATTTGCAAGAGCAAACAGATCACCCGGATGAAAGCTGAAGCTGCCGAAATCAAACGTCAGCAGCAGCGTACCCAGCATTGCCGTACAAGAGCTGAAAACGGTCCTCCTGCCCGGCGATTTTCTTTCTGCTGCCGCCATTATAAGCGGCGTCAATATGACGGACATCTGCACGATGAAAGCCGTATTTGAGCTGCTGGTACTGCCAAGTGCAAGCATGCATGAAATATTGCTGAGTATGGAAAACATGCTGATCCCGAAACCTGTCAGCAGTGTTTTCCTATCGATGGTCACAAGCTTCCTGAAAAAGAAAACAGTCAAAAAAATAAACCCGCCAAGCGAGTAGAGAAACAGGATCGTAAAATATGGCAGATAGTCCAGAAGAATTTTGGACCATATGTAGGACGAGCCCCACATTAGTGCATTCAGAAAAATGAACAGCGATGCGTTTTTCTCCCTGATGAAGCTCATATTGTCACCTTCCTTGTTTGTGCTCCTTTTACTCTGCTGGTATATACTATTCAAAATATTTACAATGTAAATGGCGCAGCATGCTCGTTTGTTTGCGGATTGTGCGGCTGTGTCATCCTCATCCGGTCGGGATGATACTCTGTTGGGATGATGCCCCGTCGGGATGAAGCTCCGTTGGGATGATGCTCCGTCGGGATGGAGCTCTACCGGGATG
>CAZQUQ010000006.1:0-3230 GCA_964596445.1 uncultured Oscillospiraceae bacterium | reverse complement strand
CGGGATGAAGCTCCGTTGGGATGATGCTCCGTCGGGATGGAGCTCTACCGGGATGGAGTACCCTATGTAAAGAAAAACGGACTGTGATCATATTATGATGTAAGATACTGCTGTGTCTTGATAATGGTTCGAGAAACACTGTTTCAGAATTATGCAGCAAAATAATTGCTGTGTCTGAAGTTTGATTAGAAAACTGTCGTGCCGGGAGTTGATAATATGGGAAGTGATCTTGCCGCCGATTCGAAAAGAGGTTATCTGAGAAGCGATTTTGCCTTTTTCCATCTCAGCGATATGAAAAATATGCAATTCGAGTATCATTACCATGACTTCAATAAAATCATCATCTTCATTAAAGGAAAGGTCACATACCTTATAGAAGGAAAGGCATACAGGCTCAAGCCGTGGGATGTCCTTTTCGTCAGCAGCAGCGAGGTCCATAAGCCGATGATCGACCCTTCGGTCATGTATGAACGTATCGTGATATGGGTAAATCCCGGTTTCTTAGCCGGCCACAGCAATGAATGCGATCTGTTCACATGCTTTAAGCTAGCAGGCGAAAACAATAATCTGCTGAGGCTTGAAGATGCCGCATTTAAGCATGTCAGGATGCTCCTTTCCGACATGGAGGATGCCTGTAAAAGCACGGATTTCGGCTCCTGCGTATTGAAGAATTCCATTTTCCTTCAGTTGCTCGTGATCCTGACAAGAGAATTGCTCAGAAGCGCCGGTAAACATGAGATAAACGATGTTGTAACGGATGAAGGCATACGACAAATACTCGACCATATCAATGCAAACCTGCATGAGGATCTTGCCATAGACAAGCTTGCCGCCAGATTCTACATGAGCAGATACCACCTCATGCATAAATTCAGACAATTGACAGGCTATACAGTGCACAGCTATATACTGCAAAAGAGGCTGATAAAGGCTGACAGCCTTATAAGGAGCGGGACTCCTGCATTGCAGGCCTCAGAAATGAGCGGTTTTGGCGACTACTCCAATTTTGTCAGGTCATATAAAAAGTTCTTCGGAGCATCTCCGAGAAACAGGGCAAGGCAGTGATTATGACATCAGTCAGCAAACCTGAATACCTGATCCTTTGTGAATGTCCACTCGGGAGTGACGAGTTCATCTCCGAAATCCAGCGGATACCACGGGTTGCCGTCATCGTTGGCAGGATTCTTCAGGATATGGATGCTCTGGGCAGGCATATAGCTCTGCGCAGCAATGAAGATCTTCTCCCCTGTTTCGGTATGCTCAGCCATATCGACAATGATAACGCAATGCCCGGGGGAGCCGCCTTTTAAAAACACATCGCCGGGCTGCGCATCTCCGGTACTGATATTTTTCATCTCCTGTGACAGAGATAGGGTCCCTGCGTATGTAAAGACCATATCGAGGTATTTTCTGAAGCTCTCATAGCCGGTATCCCTGTTCCCCTGCCGAACCCATTCGGCCCTGTTCCCTGTGATCCTGATCCTGCTGCCTTCCATCCATTTCACATATTCGGCATTGAAGCCATTTGTAAAATTGAAGTGTATCTGTTCGTACAGCCCTTTTGAGTAAAGATATTCAGCCCTCAGCCTTATCGCCGCGTCGGCGCATTGCTGCAGATCCCTGTCCCCAATGTCGATGTCAAGAACTGCAGCATGGACGTCCCAGGGCTTTGTCCTTCCGTCATAGTACACGACCTTTGTTCCATGGGGCTTCAGCGGAAAATCCCTAAGGTATTGTCCGAAGGAGCCCTCCTCAAGCTTTATCCTCTCGAAGCCCTGCGGGACCGATATCCTCTCAGAGACGGTCGAGCCTTCTTCATTCAGCAGATCATAAGCAGTTAAGTCATTTCTGTCATTATTGCCAGGATCCTGTGGCTGGGCATTTTCCCCATTGTCCTGATCAGAATCCGGTACTGTCTTGCCCGTCTTTCTGTCACCGAGATCCGCAGTCAGTGCATCAGCCACATATCCGTTCGTCCGATTGGAAATCCCGGCTCCGTCCGCACGTTCAGCGGTCCCTGTTCCGTTTGTCTGGCCGGCTGCCCCGGCTTCGGATCCCACGACATCAGGCTTGTCCTGCCGCAGTAAAAAAATCACAGAGGCGATCAGCAAGAGCAGGACTAACAGTATAATGTTCACCCTTTTTACAGTCATACGATATTCTCCATCCAAAACAAGTTGATGCCATGACAGAATAAGTTGATATCATAACAGAATAGACGGAAAAAAATGATAATTGTTTCAATCCGTAACGTTGTTGGAAAGTATAATACGAATGCATGTCAGCACAAAATATATATCAGCTTTTTGAGTAATAATATCATGTATGCTGATCTGCATTATATTATCGAGAAAAGGAGTTTTGCAAAATGAAAGCATCCATCGACAGAGACGGCTGCATAGGCTGCGAACTCTGCGCATCCACATGTCCCGAGGTGTTCCGTATGGCTGATGACGGCCTTGCCGAAGTATACGTCGACGAAGTACCTGAAGACGCCGAAGACCTTGCCAAGGAGGCAGAGGAAGGGTGTCCGGTGTCTGTGATAAAGGTTGAGGAATAGGCACCGATGCATGTGACTATAGGAATGGCGGAAAAAATGAGGTATACTGATAAGAGCATTGCAAAAGAGCATAGCTGATAGAAACATGGCTGGCAGAAGAATACTTCATGCATATGATGGTGAGCAGTTGTGAAAAAGGATGTACGCTTTTATTGGAACCTGTTTTTTTCGACATTCACATTAAGCGCTTTCACATTCGGCGGCGGTTATATTATCGTCCCGCTCATGCAGAAGCGGTTCGTCAAGGATCTGAAATGGATAGATGAGGATGAAATGCTCGACCTGGTCGCCATAGGTCAGTCTGCGCCCGGTCCGATCGCGATCAACGCCTCCATTCTTGTTGGCTACAGAATGGCCGGGATACCGGGCGCATTCCTCACAGTCCTGGGCACAGTGCTGCCGCCCCTTATTACGATCACGATCATTACCTTTTTCTATTCCGCCTTCAAGGCCAATCCGATCATCCAGGCCCTGCTAAGGGGAATGCAGGCAGGCGTTGCCGCAGTCATTGCCGATGTTGTGATAACCATGGCATCGAAAATAATCAAAGCAAAAGAGCTGCTGCCGGTTCTGGTAATGCTCCTCTCCTTCATTGTGGCTTCTTTATTCAACGTCAATATAGTCATAATCCTTCTTATCAGCGGTATTCTGGGCATGTATACCCATTTTA
>CAZQUQ010000005.1:23620-31745 GCA_964596445.1 uncultured Oscillospiraceae bacterium | reverse complement strand
AAAAAACGGCTGGCATAGCTCCTCAAACTCATATTTTAACCTATTATTGACTGAAAAGCATTAAGAATATGTCCAGATAAACTAATCTAGAACCAGTCAAAATGCTGATCCCACCAGACGATGCAGCTTCAGTGGAATTTACTTTTTCAAAGTGGAATTTACCTTTTCAATTGACCTTTTTATTGTACTGTATCTTACTTTGGGAAATATGTTAATTTTTTCAACTAATGGGATAGTTTTAGGGAAATATATCGATTTTATATATAAAGAGGAAACATAATATGGGACTATTCTGTATTATTGTAACAAACACCGCAATAATTTATCCCACTAATTGAATTTTTTATCATAATAGAATTGCAACAAATTATGTTTACTTATCCTGCTGTCCATCTTATACAATCCTGTTGCTAATCTTATCTCATTGTCCGACCGATGCTGTTTCCGATCTTATCTTGCTGTCCGTGTTGATTATACCCCTATTTTTGCCTGTTGTCCGTCTTCTTCCCGCAGTCTGCCTTTTTTGAGCACCATGCACCCTCTTCCAGTCCGCCTGCTTCATATAGTCCATCCGCCTCCACCAGTCCGTTCGCTTCATATATCCCGTCCGTCTCCTCCTGTCCGTCCGCTTCATATACCCCGTCCGGCACCTCCCGTCCGTCCGCTTCCTAAAAACCGTCCACTTCCTTCACCCCGTTCGATTCCTATAGCCCGGCCGCTTTCTATAGTCCGTCTGCTTTTTTCAGCCCGTCCCGAACTGCAGCCTGCAGCAACCGAGAATACTAACAGCAATATGCTGCAAAAAGCGAACACGCCGCCGAAAGTAAACATCCCTGCAATAAATGCGGTACAGCCCATTCCCACAAGCTTTCCCGCACTGGCCAGGACATCATTCAATCCGGTCACTCTGGCCATATACTCCCTGCCGGTAATGATTTGATATCTGGCGGCTAAAATGATCCCGGCAACAGATATCAACGTGCCTTCAACAAACTGCAGCAACAGGATAAATGCGTAATTTCTGATGACAGTATATATAAGCCATATCAGTGAAACCACACAAAGACAGGCATATATCATACGGCTGCTCCGTACATTGTTCCTGCCTGATCTGCTGTCGATATAGCCGGTCAGGAACATAGCCATCAGATTTGCTCCATAGTACACCGTTATCATAAGGCTCCAGCCCTTTGCCGTGACTTTGATAATATCGAAGGCATAGGGATAGAAAGCCAGATTGACAGAGATGGTGCAAAAACCGAGAATGATACCTGCTGCCAGCAGTTCCCATAATCCCGGTGTATCCAGACAATACCGCAGACCTTCAGCAAGCCCTGATAATGTGCTTTTGCAGGCATAAGCACTGCGAAGGCTGGTCCTGTTCCTGCCGGACGATATCACGGAAGCAAGTGTCATAAAGCCGGACATCAGGCAACAAAGCGAAGAAATGACGATTGAAAGTGCCGGACCTTGAGTATCGGTAAGGAAACCGGCCAGGATCGGCCCTGCAAGATATGCCGCCCCGGCAGCTCCCGTAAGGAGTGAGTTTGCCTTCAGCGCACCTTCTCGGCCCGTAATACTCAACACATACTTTTTTCTTGATGGATTATAGAAAACATCCAGAACTGAGATCAATACAAGAAGAATATAAATATGTACGATACTTCCGGCATACAGGAAAAGAGGAAGCGTCAGAAATCTGGCGATATCGATCAGGACAAGCAGACGTCCTTCTCTTGCCCTGTCCCCCAGCACTCCTGCGAACGGCGATGCTAGGATGCCCGGCAGAGCTGACAAAGCTACTCCTGCTGCGGCTGAAATACCCGAACCTGTCAGCTTGAAGATCAGAGTCGTAACGGCAATAAATCGCATAGACTCTCCCAGGTTCTCAAGACCCTGTCCGGCCAGAAATATGGTGAATGGTCTGCCTATCGCGCTTTTTCCGCTATACATCAACGCACCATTTTCTCAAGCATACTACTTGATGTTATTCCGGCAAACGTGATGCTATTCACGAAAAGTATCAGACTATAAAAGAAAATAGTGAACAGACTGATCTTCAGACTACTGGACAGATTGTTGATCCAAATGACTTTCAATATAAGCCTGCTGCCTGTCAGCCGGAAGGACCCTTCTCCACAAGATGGGGCATCGGCTGATATCTGCTGACACCCATATACCTGACTTCAGCACTGTCGCCGCTGCCGACCCTTATCCATGATTTGACGACAGCACCATCCATGCCCTCCATGATCAGTCTTCTTTCATCAGTTCCAAGCTGAGGATTTATCCTGTATATGGTCGGCGCTTTTGTTGTTTCCAGCACTTTATGATCCCATTCGATAGGAGGTGCGGACTTGGTTCCGTAAAATGCCATATACAGCACATTATCTATCCCTTTTGCCCAAATAAGTATATTCGAGCCTGTATCGTTGATAAATTTAATATCCTTGTTGCCGTACGACACCGTAGCATCTTGTCCATATGGCACATATGGCACCGGCATTGTATGGTTGTGGCGCTCTATTATTTTGACATTGGACAACACCGCTGTGTTATAGATCGTTGATGCGATCTTGCACACACCGCCGCCGACTGTGGTGGTCACCAGTGTGCCGATATATGTGGGGCCTTCCCTGAAACCTTTGCTTTCGATGTACGGACCGATAGCGCCATTCTGCGAAAATATTTCGCCCGGCTTGACGACAGTACCGGCAAGCATATCGGCTGCCAAGTGCACATTATATTCCTCGCCTGGCAAAGGATCCTTCAGTACAGTCCTGTATCCGCCCAGCATAACATTTGTCCCCGCTTCGGAAGACGCCTTTATGAACTCGCTGTCGTTTATCCAGGGCATGCTGCTTTCCGGCCCGGATGCAAAGTCAACGCTGTTTTCCAGCCCTGATGCAAAGTCACCGCTGCATGGCATAACTGAAGCCTGCATGGATAATGCCAGATATGCTGCAATAAGTAATGAGCTGAGTGTCGTAACCATCTGTTGCACCTTCTCCTTATATCATTTCACTGTTTTCCGTCGTCAAACGAACCTCGAAAACCATTCCGACAAACTCTAATCCCCGAGGCAGTCTGACAAAACACTAATCCCTGTAGCAGTCTGATATAACACAAAACACTGTACCAGCCCGACAAAGCACAGAACGCTGTGGCAGCCCGACAAAGCACAGAACGCTGTGACAGCCCGACAAAACGCGGAGTGCTGTGGCAGCCTGACGAAATGCTAGTCTGCTCCGACAACTCACTGATTTATTTTTTTCAATTCGCTTGTGAATCAATCATAAAAAAAAATACCAGTAATAATAAATAATACATTCTCATATTTTCATTTTGAGAAAGGTAATGAAGCAATGACAGGTATTAGCGGAGGGAAAAAAAACATGGTTGTGCTGCTCTCGCTTTTCGGCATGATATGCTGGGGAGTTGCGCCTGTATTTGCAAAGGCGGCGCTGAAAAACATCGATCCTGCGGCAGGCCTCGTACTGCGCACGATCTTTGCCGCCAGCGTCGTTTCCGGCTGGGTCATCATCAGCGGGAACTTTTCAAAGGTAAGCAGCATTCCAGCGGGAACCTGGTGGCTGATCGGCATAGAAGCGCTTCTTGCCACTCTTGTGGGCGATCTTGCATATTATGCCGCATTGAAAAAGGGCGATGTATCACTGGTGACGATAATCATGTCAAGCTCTCCGCTGATCACTATACTGTGCTCGGTCCTTTTCCTTGGAGAGCAAATGACGCTGATGCGGCTGATCGGTGCAACACTGGTAGTGGCAGGCATCATACTGATAGTGTAGGTACTGCCGGATTGTCGGCAGGTCCGGCAGAGTTGCTGCCGAGGACCCTGATATAGTCCGCTTTGGGATCGCAGGTGCCCTGGAGCTCACAACGTTCTTCCTTAAGAAGCCTGATATAATCTATCACATCTTGTGTGATCCTCTCTCCGAGGCAGATAACAGGGATTCCAGGAGGATATGCCATCACCATTTCCCCTGCGATCTCGCCCGCAGAATCCTCCAGCCTTACGGTTTTTTTGCAGTTATAGAATGCGTCCCTCGGAGTTACTATCATCTCCGGATTATCAGGTATCGTGAAATCCTGCATCCTCGTATTTCCGGGTCCGGCCGGCGCTAATTGACGCAGAGCATCGACAAGCGCTGCTACGTCCTCCTTCCTGTCCCCGATGGAGATTATTGCAAGTATGTTGTACAGATCCGACATCTCCACCTGTATGTTGAACTTTTCCCGAAGAAGGGCTTCGGCCTGATACCCTGTATATCCTGCTTCCTTTACATTCACGCCGAGCTTTGTTTCGTCGAAATCACAGCATCCCGGCTGTCCGGCCAGTTCATTTCCAAATGCAAATAATCCGGGTATCCTGTTTATCTCTTCTCTGGCCCAGCGAGCAAGCTCCAGCGTTTCCTGCAGCAATTCGGCTCCTCTTGTAGCAAGCTGTCTGCGTGCCACATCAAGTGAGCACATAAGCAGATACGAAGCACTGGAAGTGAATGTAAGCCCGAGGCATTCCTTGACCCTGTCCTGCGGCACAAGGCTGCCCCTGCACAGCAATACGGAGCTCTGGGTGAGCGAACCCGCAGTTTTATGCATGCTGGCGGCGCTCATATCTGCTCCGACTTCCATTGCAGTAAGCGGGAAGTCATCATGGAATTTCATATGAGCACCATGTGCTTCATCTGCGATCACGGCCATGTCGTGCATATGAGCTGTCCTGACTATTGATTTCAGATCAGACGTCATTCCGTAGTATGTAGGATTTATGACGAAAACAGCCTTAGCGTGAGGGTTTTTTTTAATAGCTTTCCTAATGCTCTCCGTAGTCACGCCCATAGCTATCCCAAGCTGATGATTGAACTCCGGCCGGACATATACAGGCATCGCACCGCTGAGAATTATTCCCCCGATCGTTGATTTATGTGCATTTCGTGGTATGATGACCTGGCTGCCCGGATCGCATACGCTCAGGATCATAGTCTGAACACCGGATGTGGTACCGTTTACAAGAAAATACGCATACTCCGCTCCGAATGCATGCGCCATAAGCTTTTGCGCTTCAGCTATCACACCGGTCGGACTGCAGGCAAAATCGAGGTCTTCCATACCGTTTACATCCATCCTCAGCGCTTTCTCTCCCATATATCCGGTCAGTTCCCCAATACCTCTCCCCTGCTTATGGCCGGGAACGTGGAAGGGTATGATGTCATCATCGATATATTTTTTTACCGCATCAAAAAGCGGAGTCCTGTTCTGGTTCATCCGCACACATATCACCTGATATCCATAATGTGTCATATGCTCATTATATGGCACTATTATCAGGCCGGTGCATGACCCCGGATCTCCGCATCTGATGTATGGACTGCCGTTTAGTTAAGCTTACTCATATCTCAGTGACTCTATCGGATCAAGATCTGCCGCCCGTTTTGCAGGATATACTCCGAATATTAGACCCAGTGCGACAGAACCCAGGAACGCCAGCGTGATGACTTTAAAATCCACTATCGGCGGGATCTCGATAAGTGCAGAAATGACGGCTCCCGCTGTTATGCCAAGGAAAATGCCGATAAGTCCGCTGATCCCTGTCATAAGTATCGATTCAGTAATGAACTGCAGTATTATATCTTTCTTTTGCGCTCCCAGCGCTTTTCTGATCCCTATCTCCCTTATCCTTTCAGTCACCGAAACCAAAAGTATGTTTACTATTCCGATACCGCCGACTATAAGCGTGATAACAGCGATCACAAGCAGTATCGATGAAACAACGCCAAGCACTTCGTTGAATGCTTTCTGTATATCTGCAGTATTCTGCGCCATATATACACCTTTGGTGTTATGCTTCATTTCCAGATACTCAACGATCCTGTTGCCTACTTCCCGTAACTTTTCTTTCTCTACCAAAGTCACATCTATCGACGACAGTCTTTCACTGTTTGGATAGAGCTGCTGCACCGTCGTGATAGGCATGTATACTACTGCCGGTATCAGATCGCTTTCCATGATGCCTTCGAACATGTTCTCGCCGCTGCTCATGATACCGACTATTTTTAGCTGCATCGTTGAACCTGACGTACTTTTCAGTGTTATTGTCTCGCCGGTAACATCCTTACCTTCTTCAAAAAATTTCTTGACAAAAAGCTCATCAACGATAACTGATTTAGCACGCTTTGTAACATCAAACTCATTTATGAACCGGCCATACTTCATATCGATCAGTGAGAAGCTTTTATATTGGGATGATACGCCGACAACCACAGCATCCTTTGTATCGCTTCCGACGCGGATGGTTCCGCTCTTCTGGATGTTGGTCGCGATATTTTTGATCTCCGGTGCGATCTCCTTTACGTAATCTACGTCTTTCAGAGTCAGCCAGTCTTTCTTGTCGACATTCATTTTTTTATAGCCGATGCTTATGGTATTTGCACCGATTTTTTCAAACTCGGCGTTCATATAGCTTTCGGTAGCGCTGCCAAGCGCCATGATCGTTATGATGGAGAATACGCCCATCACTATGCCGAGCATGGTAAGGAACGAACGCAGTTTATTTGATCTCAGGCTGTCAAGGGCCTGAATGAAGCTCTCGGAAAAATTCATCTGTCTACCTCACTTCTTTTCGATCAATCATTCACCTTGACCCGCATCCCGTCAGTATAATAAGGCTGGGGATCAATGACGACCATTTCTCCTTCCGCCAATCCGTCAAGTATCTCGACATTCATGTCGGAACTTATCCCGACTGTTACCTGGCGCTGTTTGATTATGTTTGCATCCTTATCTATAACAAACACCATCATGTTGTCGTTCTTGTCAGGCGTAATAGCGTCCATGGGTGCAAGCAGTACATCCTTCCTGTTGATCGTAGCAATATCGCATGAAACATTGAGTCCGGGCTTCAGAATGCTGTTTGCGCTGTCTACACTGATAATCACTTCAACCACTGTCTCATTTCCGTTGGCTGTCATATTCGTCACCGCCACCGGCGATATTCTTTTGACCGTACCTGTCACTTCCATACTGCTGTCGATGGCATCGCCGGTTATTATTACTTTCTGCCCTGCTTCAACATCCTTGATGGCATACTCGTTTACCTTTGCTCTGACCTGGAGCTTATTCGGGTCGATTATCTTGAATGCCGGCTGCATGCTGTTGGTGTAAGTTCCCGCTTGTACGCTTATGCTCGCGACGACTCCGTCGATAGCAGCCTTGCACTGTTCATTTATATCGTTTATCTTCTTTTCAAGATCGGAAATTTGAATATCGATTGCCTTTATGCTTTCCTCTGCTGATTTTCTTGAGTTCTTTCTGTTTTCGACTGCCGTTTCGTAAGCCAGTTTTGCACTTTTCAGACCGCTCATGCCCGAATCTGCTTCTCTGAATGCTTTTTCAGACATGTCCAGTTCCGCCTTTGATATCGCATTGGCTTCATACAGAGCTTTGTTATCCTCGTAGGTCTTTTTTGCATCATTGTAATTCCTCTCGGCAGCCTTCAGATTGATCTCAGCTCTCTCAACTTCCGCATCAAGGACTTTGGAATCCAGTGTTATCTGCTGCGTGTTCCTGTTTATCTTAAGTGAATCAAGCTGTGAATTAAGAGCATCCATATCGACCTTCAGCAGCTGCTGGCCCCGTTTCACCTGCTGGCCTTCTTCGGCAAGCACCTCCGTGACCCTGAGCGGTGTGTCGAAGTAAACCTCGGATTTTTCAACTTCTTCAATAACACCATCTGCTAAAACATATGAAGAAAGATCACCCTTTGTAATTACAGCCGCATCGACACCAGTCGCCCCGGCTCCTACCGAGTCTATGTTCTTCAATATCCCTGCCGTGACCAATGCACCGACGGTCAATATCAATACAATACCTATTATGACTTTCCTTTTCATATCTCAACCTCCGCTATAATCTGTCACCCGGCTATTGCAGAATCTGCAAGTTGACGGGCATTTCTACCACAGTCCTGATCAGGTTCAATAAAAATATCACTGTCATTACAATGTAAACATGTTTCTTCTTCAACTTGCTTACCTCAGTGAAGCCTATGGCCATAATAACATATCTCCATATGGAAAGTATGTCGATGCCGTACAGCAGTCCATAA
>CAZQUQ010000005.1:10093-23610 GCA_964596445.1 uncultured Oscillospiraceae bacterium | reverse complement strand
ACCCTGCCGGCGCCGCCAGCACTGCAAGGCGCGTCAGAGGATCAAGCTGGTGAAAGCTGCCGGTCACACCTGAAATCGGTATCAGCATCAGGTAGTACAGCACCGAAATAATATTCGCATGCACCATCACAGACAGATATGCCTTGTATTTCCCCTGGCCCCCCATTATCTTTAATATTGCAAAAAATATCAGCGCCATCACCAGAAGGCCGCCATATGTACCAAGAGATGCACCAACAAGTCCGGTAACAACACTGGCAGGCAGGGATGCCTCAATCATTTCAGGCGTCATTTCTATTCCGAATGATCCCAGATAATCTGATGATGCCAGCATACTGGCCCGTAAATAATCCTTATACATCGGCATCCTTATTATATACGGAAGTATTGCCGCAATACCGGCAAAGATCAGCCAAAACAGCACTCTCGGCTTTTCGGCCAATGCTGCCATAAGCTTGCCGGGCGATACAAACAGCCAAAGCAGTCTCCTGAGAAAGCCCGGTCTTTTGGCAGTTACTTTTTCATCCATGTTATGGACCTGAATTTCATCCATCAATATCATTCCTTCCTGCAAAACTTTTTGATCTGAAGCAGCCTGTTAGCTGCCGCAGCACCACGGATCTCTTCATACAGCTGTCTGTTCCCTTATTTTTCTGATGAGGTCCCTGGCATCGATGGGTTTTGGCACCTTTTCATCACTGATCAGAAACCCGTCCCTGAATTTTATGATCCGCTTGGTATGCTGTGCAATATCCGGCTCGTGGGTGACCAGTATTATCGTCACGCCTTCCCTGTTCAATTCCTGGAACACCGCCATTATGTCTTCTCCCGAAGCAGTATCCAGATTACCGGTAGGTTCATCGGCCAATACGATGGCCGGATCATTCACGAGAGCTCTTGCTATCGCAACTCTTTGTTTCTGACCGCCGGACAGCTCGTTGGGCTTATGGGTCATCCTGTCCGCAAGGCCCACCCTCTCAAGCGCTTCAAGAGCTTTTTCCTTCCGTTCCTTTTTGCCTGCCCCCGCATATATCATCGGAAGCTCGACATTCTGCAATGCGGTCATTTTAGGCAACAGGTTGAACGACTGGAATACGAAGCCTATTTTTTTGTTGCGTATCCTGGCCAGTTCCACATCATCCAGTTCGGATATGTTGACGCCGTCCAGTTCATACTTGCCTGAAGTAGACCTGTCAAGGCAACCTATGATGTTCATAAGAGTGGATTTACCCGAACCGGAGGGACCCATGACAGAGACAAATTCGCCTTTACCGATATCCATACTGACATTTTTCAGCGCTTCGACCTGTATCTTGCCTGTGTCATAGATCTTGCCTATGCTTTCCATACTAATGATCATGATAAACCTTCCTTCATTTTTATTATCCCTATCCATTTATTTCTATATTAATTACGCAAATAAATATGAATTGTCTCATAAACATGTGAAAATAATATCAAAGCCGCATTTGGCCCGATGAAGTGTCCGTTTTATGTCCTGAATCATCCTTCTGTCCTGAATCATCCTTCAGACAGAGGATGCATATCGAAATACTCTCTTGCAGCCTGTATATCGCAGTTTATCCGGGCTGACAGCTCGCCGGGATCCCTGAACCGTATTTCATCTCTCAGCTTTTTCAGGAAAAATACCTCGATGCTGCTTCTGTAGATGTCCTTGTCAAAATCAAGTATATGTGTTTCAACACTCACTCCGGACACATCCCTGAAGGTCGGATTCACGCCCACATTTGTCAGGCTGTTGTAAATGGTCCCGTTATAATGGGTCCTTGTGATATATACTCCATTGCCCGGTAATACCAGATAGTCTTCCGGATGCAGGTTAGCAGTCGGGAAGCCTATTCTTCTCCCTATCCGCCTTCCATCCATCACCTCTCCAGTGATGGAATAATATCTTCCGAGAAGCCTTAATGCACCTTCCATATCACCTCTGATAACATATTCCCGGATCGCTGTGCTGCTGACCAATTCGTCATTTATCATTACAGGCGGGATGATTATAACTTTAAAGCCATATTTTTCACCGAACTGCTTCAGCAGTTCAGCATCACCCTGTCCCATATATCCGAACCTGTAGTTGAATCCGGCAGCCACGAGGCCTGCTCCCAGCTTATCCAGCAATATCTTCTTTACAAAAGTCTCAGGCTCCATCCTGGAATAGCTTTCATCGAATTCATCAAAATACAGGTAATCCAGTTCAGTCCCGCCAAGTATCTGTATCCTCTTTCCGACTGTAGTCAGAAGAGGTGTAAACAGCTTTTTTCTAATTATGTTTTCAGGGTGCTTTGTAAATGTGTAGATAACTGATTGCTGCCCATTAAGCTTCGCCTCGCTTATAAGCGTATCGACAAGCGCCATGTGCCCTTTATGCAGGCCGTCAAAATTACCGAGTCCAACAGCCATGGTACCTTTATTTAGTTTTATATTATCGCTTCCGAATATCGTTTTCACTGTTGTGACCTCATCAATATCTAATGTATAAACCTTTACAGGTTTGCTCTTCTAGAAGAATTTCTTTACCTTGAGATATTTCCCGTTTTTTGCATCTATAATCATTCCCAGTGCGATAAAATTTCCGTCGCTGCCATATACACGGATAAAGCTGTCTGTTTCAGCATCTGGAAAAGGAATGTGCATGCCGTTCCTGAACATTTTCTCCTGCACGCCATCAAGTTTGCAGGATTTCAAGCCGTCAAAGATCCTGTCGACACCTATCACTATCTCCTGTAAGGTGCCGTCCTGTTTTCTTGCCGACAGCTCTTCCAGTGTAACAGCTCCGGAAATATCGAACGGACCTGCCCTGAGCCTCAGCAAAAAGGACATACATCCGCCGCAGCCAAGCCTTTCACCAATGTCGGCACATAGTGTCCGTATATATGTCCCCTTTGAGCAATGGATATCCATCAATACCCTTATACCGTCCGTCCTGTCGATATCAAGCACCTTCGCCGAGTATATCATGACTTCTCTTTTCTGCCTTTCCACCTCGACTCCTTCCCTGGCAAGTTCGTACAGCTTCTTTCCTCCGATCCTGACAGCAGAATGCATCGGAGGCAATTGCAAATAATTGCCCTCAAAAGCTGCAATTGTGCTGATTATTTTATCGTCCGGCATATCAGGCGTGACCGACTTCAAAACATTTCCTGTGATATCCTGTGTATCGGTGGTGATCCCCAGCGTCAGTTCAGTCCTGTACACCTTGTCCTTATCGGTAAGGAACTCGACGGCTCTGGCCGCACGGCCGACACAGACCGGAAGGACTCCCGCGGCCATCGGATCAAGGGTCCCGGCATGTCCGACCTTTCTTATGCCTGTCATACCCCTCACCAGCGCTACTACATCAAAGGATGTCATTCCTGGCGGTTTTAGAATATTTATTATCCCATCCATTTCAGAGCAATTCCTTTATTTCATGAAGCAATTCTGTGGCAGCTTTCTTCATGCCGCTGCCGTCTTTTACCGTAAATCCGGCTGCTTTCACGTGCCCGCCTCCGGAGTGTTTGCGTGCTATCTGAGATACATCCAGATAATCGTTGGATCGAAGGCTTACCTTGATATCGCCGTTATCCAGTTCCTTCAGAATGGCTGCGGCTTCAACGCCGTTTATATTCCTTGCTATATTGATGATGCCGTCGCTGTCCTCGTCAGATGCTCCCGATCGTTTCATTGCTTCTGCCGTAAGCATCATAACTGCGACTTTTCCGTTTTCATGCACTTCCAGCGTACTGATCGCTTCACCCGTCAATCGGACCTTACTCAATGAGGTGACCTCAAATACGCGATGAGAGATCGCTGACAGATCCACGCCCGCTTCCAAAAGCTTCGAGCATATGCTGAAAGTCTCAGGCGTCGTATTGCTGTACCTGAAACCTCCCGTATCAGTAACGATTGCAGTGTATAGGCATGACGACACATCCATGTCAGGCCTGATGCCCATGTGTTCCATCAGTCTGTACAATATCTCGCCGGTTGCTGCTGCCTTCGTATCTACGTAGTCATATACCGCGAAGCCGGTGTTGGTCGGATGGTGGTCTATATTTACAGTCACCTGTGCTTTTTCGAATACTCCCCTTCTGGACCCGAGTCTGTAGATATCTCCACAGTCCAGTGCAATGGCAAGCTCGTATACTCCTTCTTCTCCTGTATACGGTAAAGATAGCTCGATCCCGGGCAGGAAGTCATAAAGCTGAGGAATTTTTTCCTCCAGCAGAACAGAAGCGTTTTTACCGCAACGTGACAGAGCAATTGCAAGCGCAAGGGACGAACCGACTGCATCGCCGTCGGCAGCGATATGCGGCAGTATGGCTATCGTTCCTGCCTTATTTATCGCTTCCGCTATCTTCTTCAGCATCCTGTGCCCCTCTGCTTTCATGAACAGTCTCATTTATCAGCTTGCTTATATACACTCCGCGCTCTATTGAGTCATCCAGTTCGAATATCATCTCCGGAGTATAACGAAGCTGTATCCGGCGTCCGATCTCACGCCTTATGAACCCGGCAGCGCTTTTCAGCCCGCGGATCGCGTCCCGTTTTTCGTCTTCATTCCCCAGTACGCTTATATATACCTTTGCATACCTCAGATCCCTGGTTACTTACGCCGCTGTGACACTAATCATTTTAGGCAGTCTGGGATCCTTCAGTTCATTTTGTATGATTGCGCTGACTTCTCTTTTTACTTCCTCCGAGATCCTGTCTGTCCTGTCCATAAAAATCACTCCTTCCGGAATCGGCCGCGGCGCTATCGATCAAGCGGCACGATCCTTGAAAAAAGGCCGGGCAGACAGTATGACCCGCCCGTCCGGCCTTGCTGCATCACCGGTAATATCATTGACGTTTAATTTCTTCCATCATGTATGATTCGATAATATCGTTCTCTTTGATATCGTTGAATCTTTCAATAGAGAGTCCGCATTCAAAGCCCTGCGCAACTTCCCTCACATCGTCCTTAAATCGTTTGAGGGATGCAAGACTGCCCTCGTGAACAACAATACCGTCCCTTATAACCCTGATGTCGTGGTTCCTGTTTATCTTGCCGTCGAGAACATAGCATCCCGCTATCGTACCGACTCCTGATATCCTGAAGATCTGCCTTACCTCAGTATGCCCCACTACGACCTCCTTAAACGTCGGTTCGAGCATACCCTTCATAGCAGCCTCGATATCTTCTATCGCATTGTATATGACACGGTACATACGTATATCTACGCCTGCACTCTTGGCATGTTCGGCAACATTGACACCGGGCCTTACGTTGAAGCCTATGATGATCGCATTGGAAATGTCGGCAAGCGTCACATCAGATTCCGTTATCGATCCGACACCGCCATGGATCACATTTATCCTCACCTCGTCGTTGGACAGCTTCTCCAACGATTGCTTGACAGCTTCGACAGAGCCCTGAACGTCTGCCTTGATGATTATATTCAGATCCTTTACTTTTCCTTCCTGTATCTGCTTGAACAGATCATCAAGAGAAACCTTGGAAGTAGCGCTCTGCTGTTCTTCCCTCTGCTTGATCTTCCGTTTCTCTATCAGCTGTCTTGCGATCCTTTCATCTTCTATTACGTAAAACAGTTCGCCTGCCTCCGGAACCTCGGTAAGTCCAAGGATCTCCACCGGTGTGGACGGCCCTGCGCTTTTTACCGAATTGCCCTTATCGTCGACCATAGCTCTGATTCTGCCCATGGTTACCCCTGAAACAATGGAATCGCCGACCTTAAGAGTTCCTCTTTGCACAAGCACGGTTGCGATCGGTCCTCTTGCCTTATCGAGCTTCGCTTCTATGACCGTACCCTTTGCCTGCCTTGTGGGATCAGCCTTCAGTTCCAGCACGTCCGCAGTAAGCAGCACCATTTCAAGCAGTTGGTCTATGTTCTCGCGTTTCTTTGCCGATATATTGACACATATGACATCGCCGCCCCATTCTTCAGGAACAAGGCCATGCTGCGTCAGTTCCTGCTTGACTCTGTCAGGATTAGCTCCAGGTTTGTCGATCTTGTTTATCGCAACGATTATCGAAACGTTTGCAGCCTTGGCGTGATTGATCGCCTCGACAGTCTGAGGCATAACGCCGTCGTCCGCAGCTACAACAAGTATGGCCACATCGGTCACCTGTGCTCCTCTTGCCCTCATGGCCGTGAAAGCTTCGTGGCCAGGCGTATCAAGGAATGTGATGTTCCTGTCGTTTATCTTGACAGTATAGGCGCCGATATGCTGTGTAATGCCTCCTGCTTCACTTTCGATAACATGGGTCGATCTTATTGCATCCAGCAGCGAAGTCTTGCCATGGTCAACATGCCCCATAACGACAACGACCGGCGGTCTGGACTCCAATTTGTCAGGATCATCCTGCTCCGCATCATCAAAGAGGATATCTTCTTCATTGATGACGACTGCCTTTTCGGTCTTTACTCCAAATTCCTCGGCTACGATGGTGGCAGTATCGAAATCGACTTCCTGATTAAGGGTCGCCATAATACCGTAACCCATCAGCTTTTTTATAACCTCTGTGGAAGTCTTCTTCAGCGCTTCGGCAAGATCCTTGACTGTGATGCTTTCAGGTATTGTAATGGATGTCAGAACTGCTCTTTTAGGTATGTGCTTGAGCTGTTCCTTCTCCTTCCTTTGCTTGTTCAGCTTCTTTATCCTGGCATCCGATTCGTCATAAAACTCGTTGAGTATAAAATCTTCAGAGAGGATCTCGGATACGCCCTTCTTTTCGTGAAGCCCTATATTTGTCGGCTTTATCTTCTTGTTGGGCTTGCTTCCAAGAACCTTCGGCGCTTCCTTCCTCTGCTCCCTTTTAACGTCTTTTACGATATCTTTACCGATATACTCACGCCTGTTTTCATTTCTCTGTGAACCCAGTTCATCCTTCTGAACGACGGATATGTCAGGTTTGGGTATTTCAAGCGGCTTGGCTCCCTGCCTGAAACCTGTGCCCTGTGGTCTGCCGCTTTGGTACTGCGGTCTGTCGCCCTGCGGTCTGCCGCCCTGATACTGCGGCCTGTCGCCTTGCGGCCTGCCGCCCTGATACTGAGGCCGGTCTCCCTGCGGTCTGCTGCCCTGGTATTGCTGTCTGTCACCCTGAGGTCTGCTGCCATGATACTGTGGCCTGTCGCCCTGTGGTCTGCCGCTCTGATGCTGCTGCCTGTCACCCTGAGGTCTTTCACCCTGTGGTCTGGCGCTTCTGGGTCTGTCCCCCTGAACTTGAGGTTTATCCGCTGCATTCTGGGTCTTCTCACCTATAGCTTTATCTTCACCTTTAGCAGCATTCGGCTGCTGCTTGCTGACTGAAGTATTACCGGCAGCAGCTTTTCCGGCATCAGTTGTTTTTTCTTCAACTTGTGCCGTCCGCTTTTCATCTGTCCTGTCTGAAGCCTGTGCAGCCCTGTCCTGCCTGTTTGCTTCCTGGTTCTTCTGCTGGCTTTCCTGTATTTTAGCCTTATCTTCAACAACAGGATCCTCGGCCGGCTTTTTGGTGCTGACTGCAGATTCAAGCTTTTTGCCTTCCTCCCGGCTTGCCGGCATATCCTTTTTTTCGGTATGAGTGTCTGCCGTGTATGTCCGCAGCTTTGCATCATCCGCCTGACCGGAGGCCTCTTTGGCTGCGGTCTCCTTTGCAAACCCATCCCTGGCAGGTTTGACCGAATCCTGCTTCTTACTTACAAATTGGGGATAATCCGTTCTGCTCTTCCTTACAAAACCTGAAAGCAGACCGGAGTTGGCATCGGCCGACCGTACGTATTCATTCCTGCCGCTCCTCCCGCCGCTTTTGTCATAACTGTTATGCGAAGCATCCCTGTCGCTTTTGCTGTTTATTATTATTTCTGTCGTTCTTATAATACGGGGGGCGCTTTTCATTTCTCGCTTGATTTCTGGCTTTGGCTGAGGCGGCATAGCAGGAGCAGGCTTTTTTTCTTCAGCCTCATCCTTTTTCTCATCATGCCTGATAACACCGATATGCTTGTAAAGAGCTTCGAGTTCATTGTCCTCAAGAAGGCTCATATGGTTCTTTACATTGATATCGATTTCCGCAAGCTTTTCCATAAGCCTTTTGCTTGTCGTGTTCAGTTCCTTTGCCAGTTCATATACTCTGACTTTTTCCAAATCTATACACCCCCATGTTCTGTACCACGTTTGTCGATCACTTCCATCAAATGCCCTGCAAAGTTCCTGTCGGTTATTGCAACAACGGAACGTACATCCTTTCCGATAGCCTTGCCCAGACGCTCCTTTTCGCCGAAGCATCTTATCGGCGTATCCCTGTAACTGCACATATCTCTGAATCTTTTTTTGGTATTCTCCGAGGCATCTTCAGTTACAATAACCAAATACACCTTTCCTGCCTTCATTGCCCTTTCGCAGGACTCATCACCTGATGACAGCTTCCTTGCCCTGGCTGCCAGCCCGACAAAAGAGTAGATCCTGTCAGACATCATTCCCCTCCAGTTGTTCTTTCAATACTGCATAAACTTCTGCACCAATAGCAGTTTCAAACGCCTTTTCGAGCTTTTTGCCCTTCTCGGCTTTTTTGAGGCAGTCGGTGCTCCTGCATATATAAGCGCCTCTTCCTGCTTTTTTGCCGGTAAAGTCGACGCTGATGGCACCTTCCTTATCTCTGACTATCCTGATCAGTTCCTTCTTAGGCTTCATTTCATGGCATCCAAGACACATCCGCAAAGGTATCTTTTTCTGCTTCAAGAACGTCACTCCTGTTCCGGATCGATATCGAGGCCCTGGTCATCATCTTCAAGGCCGTCGTAATCTTCCTGCTCATAAATGCCTTCGCCGTCCTCATATCCGTCATCATCATATTCGGCTTCATAGTCGTCGTCATCACTGCTGTCCATGTTGAACATCTGCTGTTCGATGGCCGCTCTCAGCTGCGATTCGCTCTTGATATCTATCTTCCATCCTGTAAGCCTGGCAGCAAGCCTGGCATTCTGACCTTCCTTGCCTATGGCAAGCGAAAGCTGGAAATCAGGCACGATGACCCTTGCAGTCCTAGCTTCCTCGTCTGCGTCCACCCTGACGACCTTGGCCGGGCTCAAACTGCTGGATATATACTCCTCGGGGTCATTGCTCCATTTTATGATATCGATCTTCTCTCCCCTGAGTTCATCAACGATTGCCTGCACCCTTGTGCCCTTCTGCCCGACGCATGCTCCGATCGGATCTACATTTGGATCCTTTGAATAGACAGCAATCTTTGTCCTTGATCCTGCTTCCCTGGAAATACTTTTGATCTCGACTGTTCCGTCATGGATCTCCGGTACCTCCAGTTCAAAGAGTCTCTTCACAAGACCCGGGTGTGTCCTTGAAACAAGGATCTGAGGCCCCTTTGTCGTCTTCTTCACTTCAACGATATATGTCTTTATCCTGTCATTGAACCGGTATTCTTCGCCGGGTGTCTGTTCCGACGGAGTCATGACGGCTTCTGTCTTGCCCAGGTCGATGACTATGTTTTTTCTTTCATTCCGCTGTATGATACCGGTAACAATGTCGCCTTCCTTATTATAATATTCATCAAATATAATGCCGCGCTCAGCTTCTCTTATCCTTTGCATGACTACCTGCTTGGCAGTCTGTGCTGCTATTCTCCCGAACTTCCTCGGTGTCACTTCTATTTCAGCGATATCATCTTCTTCATACCTGCTGTTCAGCTTCCTGGCTTCTTCCAGTGTGATATCGCCATTCTCATCCTCAGGCTTCGATGTTACCCTTTTGAGTGCAAACACCCTCACATCGCCGGTTTCACGGTCGATATAGATCCTTACGTTCTGCGTGGAACCGAAATTCTTCTTGTAAGCAGAAACAAGAGCTGCTTCGATCGCTTCGATCAATACCTCCTTGTCAATGCCCCTTTCCTTTTCCAGTTGATCCAATGCCTGAATCAATTCCGCACTCATTATCCTACCTCCTGTAATACCCCTTATACGGGAATTCATGCGCTTGCGGGCACCATCCCGCCCATGCTGTTATTCATAACCGAATGATCCGTCTGACAAGGGCCGTATCTTTTCTATCGAATCCCATTGTGACACCTTCGTCGGTCTTTATTTCAACAATATCGCCTTTCAGGCCGAGCAGTTCACCTTCATAGATCTTCCTGCCGTTCAAAGGCTGATAAAGCTTGACTTCTACAATTTCACCGCTGAACCGTTCGAAATCCCTGTCCTTTTTAAGCGGCCGTTCACCCGGTGATGATACCTCAAGTATATAGCTCTGTTTTATTGGATCCTTTTCATCAAGTATATCGCTAATTTGCTCGCTTACAGCCTGACAATCGTCAATCGTTACTCCGCCTGGTTTGTCTATGTATATCCTGAGGTACCAGTTGGCTCCTTCCTTGATGTATTCCACATCCACCAGTTCAAAGGAAAGCGCATCCACCACCGGCTGTGCAAGCTCCTCTACGATATTTTCGACTTTTTTTCCAGCCATCATCCATCTCCATTCCTTCCGGCCTGTTCTAAAGACAAAGAGTGGGTTCGGCCCACTCTTGTCAAAAAAACGATATGCTTAGTCCAGAAAGTATTATAACATTATTATCTGCATTTATCAATGATTTATTTAGGCATTTAGAAAAAGCTCATCTGGCTGCTTTCGGGAATACCGTCAAGGCATTTGTTCTGCTGCAGGATCTCTATGACGCTTTTGCTGACCTTTGATCTGAGCTTCAGATCCTCAATGGAAACGAATTCACCCTGTTCACGGGCATCCGCAATAGCTGCAGCTGCATTGACGCCAAGTCCGGGAAGCGAATTCAGCGGCGGCCTTATCCCGCCGTTATGTACTTTGAACTTGACAGCATCCGATTGGTACAGGTCGACCGGTAAAAACTCTATCCCCCTTGAATACATCTCATTTACGACCTCAAGTATAGTCAGTACGTTTTTATCTTTTGCAGTAATGGTGTTGCCCTGCTTTTCCAGTTCTGCTATCCTTCTTCTGACATTTTCCTTCCCGCTTGCCATTGTCGCCGCATCGAACTCGTCAGCCCTGACGGTGAAGTATGTAGCGTAAAAGGCCAGAGGATGGTATACCTTGAACCATCCTATCCTCATCGCGTTCAGGACATATGCCGCCGCATGGGATTTTGGGAACAGGTACTTTATCTTCTTGCACGATTCTATGTACCATTCCGGCACATCATGAGCCTTCATCTCCTCCTCGTATTCAGGCCTAAGGCCTTTCCCCTTCCTGACATCCTCCATGATCTTGAAGGCTGATTTGGGCTGAAGTCCCTTATGCATCAGATACACCATTATAATGTCCCTTGTGCCTATGACTTCAGATATGGTACAGATATCATTTCTTACGAGATCCTGCGCATTATTCAGCCACACGTCTGTTCCATGTGAAAGGCCGCTTATCTGCAGCAGGTCTGAAAATGTCTTTGGTTTGGTATCCACCAGCATCTGCCTGACGAATTTCGTACCAAATTCGGGAAGGGCAATCGTACCGACCTCGCTGTTTATATCTTCAGCCTTGACTCCAAGAGGTTCTGTCGACAGAAACAGCTGCATGACCTTTTCATCATTGACGGGCACATCATATATGTTGATGCCTGTCAGGTCACAAAGCATCTTGATCATGGTGGGATCGTCATGACCGAGTATATCGAGCTTCAGGATCGTATCATGCAGTGAATGGAAGTCAAAATGGGTAGTAATTATATCAGTGGATGTATCATCAGCCGGCCTTTGTATAGGTGTAAAATCATATACATCATGATCGCCGGGTATGACAATGATGCCGCCGGGGTGCTGGCCTGTCGTCCTCTTTATCCCCGTGCAGCCTCTTACGAGCCTGTTGACTTCCGCATTAGTCGTCACTATCCCCTTCTCGTCCAGATACTTTTTAACAAACCCGTACGCTGTCTTGTCAGCAACGGATGCGATGGTTCCGGCCCTGAAAACATTTCCCTTGCCAAAAATGACTTCTGTGTATTTATGCGCCTGAGCCTGGTATTCACCGGAAAAGTTCAGGTCTATATCGGGAGCCTTGTCCCCGTCGAAGCCAAGGAACGTTTCGAACGGGATGTCATGCCCGTCGCCCTTCATAAGCTCACCGCATTCGGGACAGTTCTTTTTCGGCAGGTCGAAGCCAGAACCGAACGAACCATCGGTGATGAATTCGGAATGCTTGCATTTTCCGCAAATATAATGCGGCGGCAGAGGATTGACTTCGGTGATGCCTGTCATCGTAGCCGCAAACGACGAGCCCACCGAACCTCTCGAGCCTACGATGTAACCGTCCTCATTGGATTTTGCCACGAGCTTCTGCGCTATTATATACATTACGGAAAATCCGTTCTTTATGATAGATGTCAGTTCCTTCTCGAGCCTTTTTGACACGATCTCCGGCAATGGATTCCCATAAATCTGATAGGCCTTCTCGTATGCCAGTCTTTCTACCTCCTGCTCTGCGCCTTCTATTTTCGGCGGATATGTCCCAAGGGGTATCGGTATTACTTCCTCGACCATGTCCGATATCATGTTCGTATTTGTAACCACCACTTCATATGCTTTTTCTGTACCGAGGTAGCTGAACTCATCCAGCATCTCATCTGTCGTTCTCATATACAGCGGCGCCTGCCTGTCTGCATCAGCATATCCCTGACCTGACATGAGTATCCTCCTGAAGACTTCGTCCTGAGGATCCATAAAGTGCACGTCGCAAGTAGCAACTACAGGCTTTTTTAACTTTTCTCCCAATTGCACTATCTTTCTGTTCAGTTCCTTAAGCTGCTCCTGCCCTGAAACCTTTCCGCCGGCCACAAGAAACTCATTGTTCCCAAGAGGCTGTATCTCGAGATAGTCATAAAAGCTTGCTATTTTCTCCACTTCACCTGAGCTTTTCTCGTCCACCAGCGCTCTGAAGAGCTCCCCTGCTTCGCATGCGCTGCCTATCAAAAGGCCTTCCCTGTGTTTTAACAGCAGGCTTTTTGGCACTCTTGGCTTTTTGTAGAAATAATTCAGGTGTGATTCAGATATTATTTTATATAGATTCTTCAGTCCTGTGCTGTTTTTAACAAGCAGAATGGCGTGGTATGACTCGGCCTTTCTGAAATCGAAATGGCCGGACAATACTCTGTCGATGTCGTCGACCGTTCTGGCACCCTTATCGATAACCATTTCAAGACACTTCAGAAAGATCTCCGCAGTCGCCTGTGCATCGTCTACCGCTCTGTGATGGTTTTCCAGCTTTATGCCAAGGTGCTTTGCCACTATGTCGAGCTTATGCTTGCTCAATTCCGGGAACAGGCTCCTGCTTAGCTGCAGCGTATCTATTATCACATTATTGAATTCTTTATTGCACTGACGTGCACTGTATCTGATAAATCCAGTATCAAAAGAAGCATTGTGAGCAACAACAGGCAAATCTCCGACAAATGTCAGGAAGCTTTCAAGCGCTCGCTCGATGTCGGGCGCATCAGCCACCATTGAATCGGTTATGCCTGTAAGTTTTGTAATAAACTCCGGTATGGGCAT
>CAZQUQ010000005.1:0-9993 GCA_964596445.1 uncultured Oscillospiraceae bacterium | reverse complement strand
CCCCATTGCGCCGCCCTTTCAATTAGCGCTGTCGCCGAAGCTACCGCGTCCATTGCACTCATCTGAGTATGCAGATGCAGTTCGACTCTTTTGACTTCGGCGCTGTCCATCCTGACATGCTTTTTGAGCTCGATTATGTCAGTTGCCATGATGGTCAGCTCTTTTGAATACTTGTCGAACTGTGCTTCTCCCCTGATCTTGAAGTACAGGCCGTCCTTTATCTGCTCAGCCCTCAGATCGTAATCATCCTTTTGCACAAAAAATTTAACGGTTAATGAGCTTGTGTAGTCAGTCACATCAAATGTACACAGAAAGCGGTTTCCCCGGATCTCCCTGAACTCCGTATTTGACACATCGCCGCATATCGCCACCCTGCCGGAATCCTGGGTAACCTCACACATTTTCATCAAACTGTCGTTGAAATTTTTACCCATTATTATATCGAGAATTTCCGGGTCGCTGTCATCTGTTTCCTTTTTTCTTTTCTTTTTCGTATTGCCATTCTGACGTGCAGCTTCTTCCGCAGAGATTATATTGCTTATTCGTATCTCTTCGCTTTCCTTGAACTCATTGTACTTTTCCTTAAAATCTTCATCCAATTGACAGTCACAGAACTCGACTATGATCTTTTTGCCGAATGAGTTCTCTATAACCTCTTCTATCAGCTTGTTGCAGCCCTGTGAGATAAGGATGTCACGGCCTTTTGTAGCGAGCGTGATCTCAAGGCGGTCCTCGTCCAGACTCATGCTGCAGCCGTTGAGGATGCCCCTGCTCAGCGCAACTCTTGAGTTGACGATGTGCAAAATACTCTCCTTGTAATCTTCAAGCAATTTTGCCAAAGGAAGCTCTGACTCAAAGCTCAGCCCGATCTCAACAGACAATGAAAATGCTTCAGACAGCAACGCTTCTACCTGTTCGACCATCTGAGCAGGTATGAGCCTTTCCGCAGAAGCCTTGACGACCAGTCTCCCGGTCTTTTTATATACACTGAGGTTTTTTATGATGACCTCATTGAAAAATTCCGATACAGTACTGTCGAATTCGACATCATGAAAAATATCGATGAATCTTTTGTTTACTGCAGACATTTTAACCCCTGTCTCCTCTTAGCGGTGTGGTGACACTCCTCTGCAAGAGGTATTCCTCATTCGGATGAGGAGTGTCACGCATTTGAATTATTGTTTGGTGACACTCCTCTGCAAGAGGTATTCCTCTGTGGCTGAGGTATGTCACGCATTTGAGGAATGTCACACATAATTATCTACATCTTTTCGATTTCGGCGAGCAGTTCTTCGACTATGCGGTCCTGCGGTATTTTCCTCACGATTTCGCCCTTTTTGAACAGAAGCGCTGCTCCGTCGCCGCCCGCAATGCCGATATCCGCTTCGCGCGCCTCACCTGGCCCGTTTACGGCACATCCCATTACAGCTACCTTTATGTACTTGTCACAGCCCTCAAGTCTTTTCTCCACTTCATTTGCGATCTTTATCAAATCGATCCTGGTGCGGCCGCACGTCGGGCATGACACGATTTCAGCGCCAGTCTTTCGCAAGCCTATGGCCTTAAGCAGCTCGATCCCGACTCTGACCTCCTCTGTCGGATCACCGGTCAGCGATACACGAAGCGTGTCTCCTATACCCTCCGCAAGAAGGCATCCAAGACCTGCGGCTGATTTCACCGTTCCTGCAAAAAATGTTCCGGCTTCGGTTACGCCTATATGCAGAGGGTAATCTGCTTTCTTCGCCATCAGCCTGTAAGCTGCTATCGTCATCGGCACACTGGAGGCCTTCAGTGATATCGCTATATCATGGAAGTCCAGTTCCTCCAGTATCGCCGCATGCTCAAGTGCGCTTTCCACCATTCCTTCAGGCGTGACCCCTCCATACTTGGCCAGGATCCTCTTTTCCACCGATCCGGAATTTACTCCTATCCTTATGGGGATGCCCCTGGGCTTTGCCATTTCCACGACCTTTTTGACCTTGTCCACACTTCCGATATTCCCAGGGTTCAGACGTATCTTGTCTGCGCCGCTCTCGATGCTGGCCAGCGCCAGCCTGTAGTCAAAATGGATATCCGCAGTCAGCGGTATCCTGATCGATTTCTTGATTTCCCTGATTGCCTGTGCGGCCTGCATGTCGAGTACCGCTACCCTGATGATATCACACCCGGCATCCTCCAGCCTCTTTATCTGTTCGACCGTCGCTGTGACATCCCTGGTATCGGTATTGGTCATAGACTGCACGGTAATAGGTGAATCGCCGCCGATAAAAACATCGCCGGCACGTATTTTTCTTGTTTTAACTCTTTGGATATACTGTTCCAAGCTCATCCATCTCCTTAAGCCTGCTGCTGGCCCGTCATCTTCACAAAGCCACTGAACGCCATTTCCTAAAGCTGCTGTCATGCCGGCCTCATCAGTTTTGTCCGGTCACCGGCTTCATCTATCAGCGCTGTCCGGTCACCAGCTTCAATATATCATTATACGCTATATAGATGCCAAGCAAAATAATAAAAGCAAAACCTGCAATTGAAATATAGGATTCCTTCTCAGGGCTGAGCGGTTTGCCTCTGACAGCCTCGATCCCTATCAGCAGCAGCCTTCCGCCGTCCAACATAGGAAACGGTATCAGATTTGTCGCGCCGATGGCCACACTGAACAGGCCCATGATATACATCAGGTACAACAGCATCTGTGCGGCATCCGGAGCCTGCCGTACAGTCGTGGTTATAGCGCTGACCATACCGATAGGTCCTATCATGTCGGACACATTTGCCTTGCCGGTGATAAGCCATTCCGGACTGTAAAATACACTTCGTATGATCGAGTATGTAAAGGCGGCTGACTGTCCAAACGCTTGCAGTATGTTACCTTTTTGCTCTCTGAACTCCAGACCTGTCTCGTACCACTCCTCCGACTTTACCTCAACTGGCATGACTTTGGTGTTGATCTCTGCACCGTCTCTTTCAGCCGTCACCTCAAGCTCCTTTATGCCGTTGGCGATAATAAGCTCCACCAGCCTTTCGGAAGAATCGACCTCGATACCGTTAATGGCTATGATCCTGTCTCCTGCCTGCAGGCCTGCAGCTGCAGCAGGCAAGTCCGGCGAGATTTCCCTGATGATATTGGAACCCTTTGGATTACCCACATCGGGTACGACACCTATTTTGGGAACAGAAGTTTCGGGATGCTTTATAGGCTCCAGCACTCCGCTGAGTAATTTACCGTCTCTTTTATACTCAACTTTTGCAGGCTCTCCCTTTGATACATATAAAAATTGCAGCACATCTGTCGGAGTATATGTTCTCTTGCCTCCGTAAGACACGATCTTGTCGCCGGGCTTCATTCCTGCCTTTGCTGCAGGCGATTGCGCAACAATGGTTTTTATCTCCATTGATTCGTAACCCCGTACTGCAAAGTATCCGGTCAGCAGTATGGCAGCCAGCAGAAGGTTTGCCAGGGGACCTGCTATCGTTGTCAGAGCGCGTGCATATTTGGGTTTGTTGTTGAAGGCTCTTTCACTGTCCGACGCCTCTTCCTCGCCCTCCATCTTGACGTAAGCTATCAGCGGGATCAATCTAAGTCAATATGTTGTTTCGCCCCGGGTTATGCCAAACAGCTTCGGTCCGATGAACAGAGAAAACTCCAGTACCCTTATGCCCATTTTTTTTGCAATGATGAAGTGCCCAAGTTCATGTACTATGACGATTATATTGAATGCCAGTATGGCAAGGATCAGATACATACGCTATCACCAACCATTCTTTTCGCCCATCTGTCTACTTCTATTATATCATCAAGATCAGGTGATGTATTCACATCATGTGCCAGCATTGCCTTTTCTATCAAAGAAGGAATATCACAAAAACCGATCCTCCCGTCAAGGAAAAGCCCGACAGCAGCTTCATTTGCGCCGTTCATCACTGCAGGCATCGTACCACCGGCCTTCAGTGCATCAAAGGCAAGTCCGAGACATCTGAATGTATCGGTATCGGGTTCTTCAAATGTTAAGCTTCCGCATTTGAGCAGATCGAGCTTCGAGAAGCTGTTGGACGCTCTCTCAGGCCAGGTAAGCGAGAGCTGGATAGGGATCCTCATATCGGGAGATCCAAGCTGTCCCATAACAGAACCGTCTTTGTACTCTATCATTGAATGGATGATGCTCTGCGGATGCACGATGACCTTGATCATATCGGCAGAAAAGCCGAACAGCCACCTCGCCTCTATGACTTCAAGCCCTTTATTCATCAGTGTCGCGCTGTCTATCGTTATCTTGCTGCCCATGTTCCAGTTGGGATGTTTGAGCGCCTGTTCGGCAGTGACATTTTTCAGATCTTCCTGTTTCTTGCCTCTGAACGGACCTCCGGATGCTGTCAGTATGATCCTTTCCACATCCTGTTTTCTGTTGCCTGCCAGGCACTGGTATATGGCAGAGTGCTCGCTGTCCACCGGAAAAACAGTTACGCCGTGCCGCTCGGCTTCAGTCATGACTATTTTGCCCGCAGTGACGAGAGTTTCCTTGTTTGCAAGCGCTATGTTCCTGCCTTTCCGGATCGCTTCCATAGTTGGCACGAGGCCTGCAATACCTACGATCGCCACCACTACGGCATCGACACCGTCTGCAGAAACTGCGGCCTTTATCCCCTCAGTCCCGCTGTATACTTCGATCCCCGTTCTTTCAAGCCTTTTTGCCAGTTCTGCCGCCTGACCGCTGTCTCCGATCGATACCATCAGAGGCTTGAATTCCATTGCCTGTCTGACCAGCAGTTCCATATTTGAATAGGCCGTCAGTGCACTGACCCTGATGCCAAGATTCCTTGCAGCATCAAGAGTCTGTACGCCTATCGAGCCTGTAGATCCAAGCACTGCTATATTTGATGCCATCCTTGCTCCTTCCTGTTAATAACCTTAACTACTATACGTAAAATCAGAAAAACAGGTTTATATACAAGAACACTGTCGGCGCGGTGAAAAGTATGCTGTCCAGTCTGTCGAGCACTCCGCCGTGTCCCGGCATTATGCTGCCGTAATCCTTTATCCCGACCGCCCTCTTGACGACCGATGCCGACCAGTCTCCCAATTGGGATATTATCCCGCATAAAAACCCAAGTATCGCAAAATGTAAAACAGGGATCCCCGTCTCGCCGCTGAAAAATACGCCAAACAACGCCATAGCAGCAACACAGCCTGCAACACCTCCGATACACCCCTCAAGCGACTTTTTGGGACTGATTTTAGGTACGATCTTTGTCTTGCCTATCGTTATTCCTGTGAAAAAGGCAAATGTATCGGTTGCACAGGCACCGATGAATATAAGCCAGATATAAAGATGCCCCAGTTCCATCATGCATGTGAGCGATATGAATGAAAACATGAAAACGATATACATAATGCCGAAAAGAGTGACTGCAGCATCCTTTATTCCATATTTGCCGTCTGAGAACATCAAAATACAAAAAAGCGCCAGCATCACAGCAAAAATATATATCGCTGCCAAAAGCAGGATATCGCTGCCGCTGATCACGGCTCCCGCCGGCAGTACCTTTAGAAGTGCAATGTACAGCAGCGGCAGACATGATAATAAGCTTATAATGCCGATCGGTTTGTAACCACCCTTACGTAATGCACTATTGAACTCACGTACCGACAAAATTGCCAGCACTGTGACCGCGATACCTATCGCTGTCGCTCCAAGATAAACGATTATCGCCAGCAGCACGATCGCAGCCGCCGCGCTTATGACCCTTGTCTTCATCTTCACAGTCCCCCGTAACGTCTGTTTCTCCTCTGATACTCCCCTATCGCTTCCATAAGATCCCGTTTTGAAAAATCAGGCCATAGTATGTTTGAATACCAAAATTCAGCATATGATGACTGCCAAAGCAGGAAATTGCTCAATCTGCGTTCTCCGCTCGGCCTGATCACCAGGTCAGGGTCAGGGATGCCCTTCGTATATAAATAACCTGAAAACAAAGATTCATTCACATCCTCCGGCTTTATATCTCCATTCAGCACATCCTTTGCTATCCGCGCAGCTGCTGCAGCTATTTCGCATCGGCTGCCGTAATTGAGCGCGATCACAAGATTCAGCCCTGTATTGGCGGAAGTATTGTTTACAACCCTTTCGATCTCTTTTCTGATTTCAGGCGACAGCCTTTCGATATCACCGATCACTGTGATCCTGATGTTCTTTCCAGCCAGTTCCTTCTCCGCATTCCGAAGGAACTCCAGCAGGAGCGACATGAGAGCATCTACTTCTTCCTTCGGGCGGTTCCAGTTTTCAGTCGAGAATGCATATGCAGTCAGATATTTGATACCGATAGCATCGCATTCCCTGACTATCTTTTTAAGGACATTGGCTCCCTCTCTGTGCCCGGCACTCCTGGGCAGGCCTCTTTTGGCAGCCCAGCGGCCGTTTCCGTCCATTATTATAGCGATATGTACCGGCAGTTTTTCCTTGCTGTCAAAGCCGGAACCCCTTGCTTTTTTCTTAAGAAACCACATATGATACCTCCCGGCATCGTATGATCCGGAATGATCCCGGACATAATAAACAAGGCTGTATTCACAGCCTTGTGATTCAGCTATTTACATTGCATACCAGCAGTTCAACTGTGCCATCGTCAGATACGCATTGTCTGACGACTCTGGATTTTGCGTCATAGCCCTTTTCTCTCAGCCTTGGGGAAGCAGTCAGCGTGACATTAAACTTCTCAAAGCCATCAGCTCTCAACAGCTTGATCGCATCCTCCAGTCTGCGGCCGGAGACATTCTCCATCCGGATTATACCTCCATTATTTCCTTTTCTTTTTTCTCGACTACCTTATCGATTTCGGCTATGTACTTGTCGGTCATCTTCTGGACATCGTCCTCGGCATCCTTCAGATCATCTTCAGTGATTTCACCGGCCTTTTTCTGTGCCTTGAAGCGTTCTATAGCATCCCTTCTTATGGAGCGGATCGCTATCTTTGATTCTTCGCCATGCTTCTTGACCTGCTTTGTAAGTTCTCTTCTTCTCTCTTCGGTAAGTACCGGGAATACGAGCCTTATGACTTTTCCGTCATTATTCGGATTTATGCCTATGTCGGATTTCTGGATAGCTTTTTCAATATCCTTGAGTATTTTTGCCTCCCAGGGCTGTATGATGATCACCCTGGCTTCGGGTACTGAAATGCTGCCGAGTTGGTTTATAGGTGTAGGTACTCCATAATAATCCACAGTCAGCTTATCCAAAATGGCAGGATTGGCTCTGCCGGCTCTGAGGCCAGCCAGTTCCTCCTTCAGCACGCTTATTGCTTTGGTCATCTTATCTTCGATTTCTTTGTAAGAAGCATCTGACATAATAAACCCTCCTTGTGTTAATTATTTCAGTTTTTTTCTGATCACCGCACAGCTCGGTGCAATATTGAATTCCAGGTATAAGTGCTTATGAGAGTAACGTTCCGATCTTTTCACCATTTATGACCCTGATGATGTTCTCCGGATCACTCAGATCGAAAACGATCAGCGGTATTTTATTGTCCATGCAGAGTGACACCGCAGTGGAATCCATTACGCCAAGTCTCCTGCTCAGGGCTTCCGCATACGATATCGAATCGAAACGTACTGCATCGGTATTCTTTTTAGGATCCGAATCATATATGCCGTCGACCATGGTAGCTTTGAGTATGACATCCGCATCTATCTCAGCCGCCCTTAATGCGGCTGTCGTATCGGTGGAGAAGTAAGGATTTCCTGTTCCGCATGCGAAAATGACGATCCTCTTTTTCTCCAGATGCCTTACCGCCTTTCGTCTGATATAAGGCTCTGCAATCTGTCTCATCTCGATAGCCGACTGGACTCTTGTAGGTACTCCTCTTGACTCAAGTGCATCCTGCAGTGCAAGTGCGTTGATCACTGTGGCCAGCATCCCCATATGATCAGCTGTGGTCCTGTCCATGCCGACACCGCTTCTGCCTCTCCAGAAATTGCCCCCGCCAACTACGATAGATATCTCGACACCCATTTCATAAGCATCGCGTATCTTGTCTGAAATGGCACTCAGCGTCCCAGTGTCTATGCCTGTCTTTTGACTGCCTGCAAGAGCTTCCCCGCTTAGCTTCAGCAATATCCGTTTGTATTTTGGCGTCATATCGATGCTACCCCCGCTAATTATTATTTGTTCTACAAAAATATTAAAAATCCTGCCGATGCACTAAAAAGGGAACATATTTTGTATGCTCCCTCATTATTTTAACCACCGATTTGCTTGGCCACTTCTTCAGCGAAATTCTCTTCTTTCTTTTCGATCCCTTCTCCTCTTTCGAACCGGGCAAACCTTCTTATGTTGATGTTTTCACCGATAGTGGCTATCTTCTCGGATACAAGCTGTTTGATCGTCTTATCGGGATCCTTGATCCATGGCTGCTCAAGCAGGCAAACTTCCTTGTAGAACTTCTCTATCCTGCCTTCCACCATCTTATCTATGATCTTCTCCGGCTTGCCTTCGTTCCTTGCCTGTGTCCTGAGTATGTTCATCTCTTTCTCAACTACATCTGCCGGAACATCTTCCTTCCTTACATACTCGGGTTTTGCAGCGGCTATCTGCATTGCTATGTCCTTGACAAGCTGCTTGAAATCTTCATTTGCAGCAGCAAAGTCAGTTTCGATGTTCACTTCGACCAAAACGCCGATCCTTCCGTTGCCGTGTATGTATGCATCGACGAGACCTTCGGCTGCGATCCTGCCGGCCTTCTTGGCAGCAGCTGCCAGACCCTTCTCCCTCAGGATCTCAATAGCTTTCTCAATATTGCCGTCCGCTTCAGCAAGCGCTTTCTTACAGTCCATCATTCCTGAACCGGTTCTCTCGCGGAGTTGTTTTACCATTTCAGCTGTAATCATCTATATTCCTCCATACAATAATATTCATATTATTGACCGCTCAAACGGCCGTTATTCTCAATCTGTTATGAGCAGCCCGGCTCTGTTCCTGAGCCGGGCAACCATGATCACATCGGAATCACTTTGAGATCAAGCCGGTAAATTACTCGGCTGATTCTGCTTCAGCAACTTCTTCAGCAACTTCCACCCCGGCATCTTCTGCTGCGATATCCATTACTGCATCAGCTTCATTGATATCTTCAGAAGCCTCCTCATTGCTTTCAGACAGCTGCTCGCCCTGGCGGCCTTCAATAACAGCGTCGGCTATCTTTGAAGCAATCAGCTTGACTGCCCTTATGGCATCGTCATTGCCCGGGATGACATAATCCACTTCATCAGGGTCGCAGTTCGTATCGACGATGGCAACTACCGGTATGCCGAGCTTCCTTGCCTCAAGTATCGCATTTCTTTCTTTCCTCGGGTCAACTATGAACAATGCTCCAGGCAGCTTCCTCATATTTTTGATGCCGCCGAGGTATTTTTCAAGCTTCTCCATTTCACCCCTGAGCTTGATGACTTCCTTCTTGGGAAGCACTTCGAAAAGGCCGTTCTGTTCCATGTTTTCAAGCTGATTGAGCCTGTCGATCCTCTTCTGGATCGTTTTGAAGTTCGTGAGCATTCCGCCGAGCCATCTGGCATTTACATAGAACTGTCCGGATCTTTCGGCTTCTTCCTTGATGGAATCCTGAGCCTGCTTCTTTGTACCGACAAACAGTACGTCGTCGCCGTTCATCGATACTTCTCTCACGAAGAAATAAGCTTCTTCAACTTTCTTTACTGTTTTCTGCAGGTCGATGATGTAGATGCCGTTTCTTTCCGTGAAGATGTATTCGGCCATCTTGGGGTTCCATCTCCTGGTCTGATGTCCGAAATGGACGCCTGCTTCCAGGAGCTGTTTCATTGAGATTACTGACATAGATATATCCTCCTTAAGTTAATACCACCACGGCCGTCATTCGGACGGAAGACCTTTCGGCACTTATCCGCGCGTCTGACCGTGTGTGTATTTTTATCGTTAGATAGTATAACACAAGGAAATTTAATTAGCAATTGTTTTTAGCGGCGGATAATCTCCT
>CAZQUQ010000004.1:22703-32981 GCA_964596445.1 uncultured Oscillospiraceae bacterium | reverse complement strand
ACCTTATTGTCCTCATTACCTTAATACGTTATTGCTTTATTGCTTCTATTGCCCCAATTGCTTCCATTTTCCTTTGCTCCTCTGCATCTGCTTTAATCCCAAATAAAAATGCGCCCCCGAAAGGCGCACGATTTATACGATTCATGTATCGGAAGAAAATTTCCGTTGGATGAAAACATCCTGTAAACGAAATTTCCTTATAAACCAAAGTATTATCGCTATGCCTTTCGCCTCATATCGCACCGGTCAAGATGAAAGCCTGCTGCCGGCGGAAAACTCCATTACCTTTGGAGCATCCCGTCAGGGAAATCCCTGCTTCGGCCATGTATTCGGCGTCAGTCGCTGTTTTGATATTCATATTATGCTTCATCCGAAGATGGTTCTCAGGATTCAGCATATATAGCCTACCACATTGTCAACTTTTTGTCAATCTCGTTGAATGGACAAAATTTTAGATTTGGGACGAAAATGGTCTACATAAACATGAAAATTCAAGCCATAACAACAATATTTAAGCTTTTATGTCTACAAAAACGTCCCATACTTGAATTTTTGTCCATTTTATAATCTGTAACTAGCTATCTAAGCTTAAATCGCACTCAAAATGATGTTCCTCAGCTTCCTGGTCAATGCTGTCGTCCCGGAATCTGTCCTCTGCATCATGTACAGGAACGTCAGCTCCTCCTTCGGGCAATTGCAGAAATATGCACCCAGCCAGCCATCCCAGCCGTACTCTCCCGGACTGCCGACAATGCCTGCAAGACTGCAGTCCGTCATGATGCGCATCAGGTTACCGTAACTGTGTCCGTTAAGGGTAAGCCATGTTTCGAATCCCCTTTGCTGTACTTCATTGAGTGCAGCAGATGTCATATATCGAACTGTTCCCGGCTGAAGTATCCTCACTCCGTCCAGTTCGCCTCCGTTCATCAGCATCGCGGCAAATCTGACGTAATCATCTATCGTCGAAGCCAGTCCTGCGCCGCCTGATTCAAATGCCGGCGATTTGTCCATCCTGTAATTTATCGCAAGATTATTTCCGGTATAAAGCGTAAGGCCGCCTTTTCCGTCGGCTGAATAAGCATTGGCCAGACGATCTCTCTTTTCGGCCGGTACCCAGAAGGCCGTATCCTTCATTCCCAGAGGCTCGAATATCTCTTTTGCGAGGAACTCTCCGAACCGCATTCCGCTGACGACTTCCACAACTGCACCAAGTACATCGGCCGATGTGCCGTACAACCATGATGTGCCCGGCTGGAATGCCAACGGGCATTTGCCGAGTCTGTTCATAGCCTCAACAGTTCCAATGGGGTCATCGCTCGCAAGTCCTCTCTCAAGCGACTCAAACAGTATCCCCACCTGCCGTCCAGCCATATCTTCACCCGGATAAGGCAAGCCTGAGGTCATGGAAAGCAGATCCCGTATATTCACGTCTCTCTCGGCAGGCACAAGACTGCCGTCCTTATAGACGGTTTGGTTTCTGAAGCCGTCGAGGAATTTGCTCACCGGTTCAAAAAGGTCTATCTCTCCCCGTTCGAGCAATATCATCACAGCGGCTGCGGTCACAGGCTTTGACATTGAATACAGTCTGAAGATCGTATCTCTTTTTATCGGAATCCTTTTTTCAACATCAGCAAAGCCGTCCTCGTGGTAGAAGACTTCTTTGCCCTTGTGTATCACCAACAGGTTTGCACCTGCGACGTCTCTGCATTCTATCTCCTTTCTCAGCGCTTTCTTAATAAGTTCGGCCTCGGTTTTTCCAAGCATGTGATCAACTCCCCGTTATATATTATATTCTTCAGATATGGTTTACCGATCATTACTTTTCCTATATGATTTGCCGGTCATAAATCATCTGCTCCGGTTCATCGTCCATTGATCTTCCGATACGGTATACCGGTCAATAGTCCTCCAACACGTTTTATTGCTGACGCTCGAACCTGAAAAGCTTCGCTCCGTGTGCCGGCACCCTGGTTTTCAATCCATCACATGTACCTGTTATGATATCGCCGTTCCACAATTCTATAAAATTTATGCCGTTGAATGTGCTTACATCATCAAATTCAGCATCCTCGGGAGATACGGCGATGCTGCGTTCTTCTTCAGCCAGGTTGAATACAGCAATGTAAAAGCTCTTCCCGTCAGTGCCGCAAGACGTCCAAACGGCCTGCCGATCATCCCTCATTATCTGCCTTGCGCCGTGAGATTGAGATAAAAGTCCGAGCACACTGCTGTTGGTAATGATTCCACTGGTCCATTCATCCAGCATCGTCAGTTCGGCTCCAAGCATTAAAGGCGATCTGAACATGCACCACAATGTCATCATGGTGATCTGCTCGTCCCTTGAAAATCTGGTGTACCGCTCCTGCCCGAAACCTTTTCCTATACAGCCCAGCGGCAGCATGTCGCAATCAGGCCAGCCCCCCTGCGAAACATGGTCCTGCCACATTTCGCAGCGTTCGAACATATTGAGAAGCAACGGCCAGCTGTCCCAGAAATCATCGGTTATCCTCCACATGTTTGCATACTTTTTATAATGCCATGCCTGGTCGATCCGCGCGGGTCCCGGCGACAAGCTCAGTATTATCGGCCTTCCGCAGCGCTTTATTGCATGGTGCAGCATCTGGGTCTCTCTTTTGGCAGACGGCATATCATGCCTGCATATATCATCGCATTTGACAAAGTCAACACCCCACTGGGCATACAACTCGAACAGCGAATCGTAGTACTGCTGTGCTCCATCCCTTTCCACATTCAGGCCGTACATATCCGGATTCCAATGGCAGATGGAGCTCGGATCGGCTACTTCATCTGCTGCAGCATCAGAGCCTTTGATCTTCATGTGGTTATGCGCCGCAATCCTCGGTATGCCCCGCATTATATGTATCCCGAACTTGAGGCCCAGGCTGTGCACATAGTCGGCCAGCGGCTTGAAGCCGCGCCCTCCCGCTGACGAAGGGAAACGGTCGGGACATGGAAGCAGCCTCGAATACTCATCGATCTCCACCCTGGCAAAGGGTCTGTACTGGTACCTGTCTCTGTTGGCCCCGGTGCCATACGCATACCATTGGATGTCGACCACGATATACTCCCATCCATACTGTTTAAGATGCGCCGCCATATAGTCGGCATTCGCCTTTACCCGCTCCTCTGTCACAGTGGTATCATAATAGTCGTAGCTGTTCCACCCCATCGGCGGGGTCACTGCAATTTTTTTCATATTTACCTCCGGTGCCTGTCACCTCAGTTAGACAGTTATTTAAAAACGATCTCTCGTTTTCTTTGATTTACTTCGAAAATCGGAACCATTTGAAATCAAAGCTGCTTCCCGGCAGGAACATGAAGCTCACTTTCCTCATTCCGCCTGCGCTTTCGAGGCTGAACTCATGCTCCATATAATCATCCGAGTAAGGTATCTCGACTTTCTGTATGACATCATCATCCGGACCTGCAAAATGGATGTTTACGGTATTTACATCGTTGTGTGATCTTCCGCATATCACAAGCTTACTGAAGCCATCCTCCCCAAAATCCATCTGCTCGAATTCCAGCGCGACATTGTTGCCGATTTTCTCCACCGCATCCCCGTTGATCGCGTAAGAATCGCCGTAGATCCTGGTATTCTCCGTTGCATAAAGCTTCGTATACGCCTTCTCAAGCCGGGTGAAGCAAAAGCCTTGTATATTGAGCCTGTCCCTGGCACCGATACAGAGCGTTTTGATTCCCGTAAGTCTCCTTGGCAGTTTGTAGGTTTCCGGCTGGTATGTTATATAGATGCACTTTTTTTGATACGTTGTCTTCAAAAGCAGCTCTGCGCCTTCTTCTCCGGGAATGCCTTCCCATATCTCGATCGGTGTCGGATCATCGCTGAGGAAATAGATCGGTATCGTTATCTCATCAGAACCAAATTCGCCAAAATCAAGGCCTTTGAAGCCGACATATTCCTGCCCGTTCCCTGACGTCTGGACTCCCCCCAGCAGACCGCTCTGCAGATTCGTGCTTCCTGCGTTGTACAAACCCGCAGAAATAAAACGGTAAGGATCCATAATCGTCTCGCCGAGGCCGCTTATCTCAAACTCCAGTTCCGATAATACCTGAGGCGTCCTGCGGCCATTCCGGGCAGTGCAGCGAAGGCGGAACTCACCATTCCCCAGTGCTGTTATCACTGCTTCTCTGCCATTGACATCGACCTTTGCGATGTTGGTGACGATGCCGTTCACCGTTACGGCCTTCCACTCGATATCTTCATATGTAGCATTTTCAGGCAGCAGTCTGGCAGTCACTCTGGCGGTCGGATTATCTCTGTCCAGGCACCTGGGCCCATGATTTGTCAGTTCTATCTTCCGTATCGGTATCTCGTAAACAGGTTCGGATTTAATATTTTCAACATATGCTGATACCCCGGGGATTTTCTCACATGGCAGTGCTTCAAAAATCAGTTCCTCCGTCCCGAGCCCCGGCGAGGAAATTCTGAATATAATCTCTCCCGGTTCCTGTTTTGCCGCCACCATGGCAAGCAGCTTGCCTGAAAACAGCCGTCTGCTGGTCCCCTTATACTGGTCATAGTCGGTACTGTCCCCGTTGTCCAGACCCACAAGACGTCCGGCGCCGCTTACGGCAACTTCGACCCGGTTGTTGGCATTTGCCACCGGTATACCGTCACTGTCGGACATCGATATCTCCACAAAGAGCATATCCAGACCGTCGGCCATCAAAGTCATCTTGTCCGGCTTCAATACTATCCTTGCGGCATCGCCGAAGGATCTCTGCTCGTCCGTGGCGATCACCCTGCCGTCCTCATCGTATGCAGCAGCCCATATGACACCCCTGTGATATGGTATCCTCCACTTCCCGCTCAGCTCTTTACCATTTTTATGGTCGATCTCAAATGCGCCCAGCGATTCATCATTAAAAAACAGCTCAACCTTTGGCGCATTGGAATAAATCCTTATATCTATCATCTGTCCTTCGTTGAAATCCCAGTACGGCAATATATGGACCATCGGATGCTTTTTATAGTCGGTCCATTCAGCCTGGTAGAGATAAAATGAATCCTTTTTGAATCCTGCCGTATCGATCTGTCCGAAATATGAGTTCTTCGTAAAATAGGGCGTAGGCTCGCCGATATAATCAAAGCCTGTCCACAAGTACTGTCCCAGGCAAAATTCCGCATCCCGGTCCGCAATAATATTATACTGGGTGTTTTTTGCACCCCAGCTTGTGGTACAGTTGTCCAGCGAAGAGCATTGCTCGTCCTCGTGGGTCATCACGACCACATCCGCAGGAAAATGGTATATTCCTCTGCTCTGTGTGGTCGCTGCCGTTTCGCTCCCGTAGATGACCCAGTGCGGGTATTTCTTATGGTGCTCGTGATAGTGGGACTCCGTATAGTTATAACCTGCGGCCTGCAGCTCCCCGGCACACCGCTGCGCATTCTCCCACCTCATATAATTGGAACCGATGGTGATGAATCCGTTTTGCTTCGGGTCGTGCTTCAGCACAAGATCCCGCAGCATTTTAGTGATCTCAAGGCCTCTTGCGTCGGCATGGGTATCGTATATCTCATTGCCTATGCTCCACATGATGATGCTCGGGTGGTTCCTGTCCCTTCTGATCCAGCTTGCCACATCCTTTTCACACCACTGGCCGAAGAATCGGGAATAGTCGTATTCGGTCTTTTTTCTTTCCCACATATCGAACGCTTCGGATACGACCAATATCCCCATTTCATCCGCAAGCTCCATGAATTCCACCGACGGCATGTTATGTGAAGTCCGAATCGAATTTACACCCATTTCCTTAAGTATGTCGAACTGTCGCTTCAATGCAGCTCTGTTCACCGCCGCACCAAGCGCGCCAAGGTCGTGATGCTGGTTAACGCCGTGGAGCTTGACATGGACATCATTGAGAAAGAAGCCTTCGTTACAGTCGAACCTCAGCGTCCTGAACCCAAAGTTCTGGGTAACAGCATCTATAACCTCACCGTCCGCCATAAGTTCGGATCTCAGTTTATACAAATACGGATCCTCAAGACTCCACAGCCGGGGCTGATCCACAGTGAGCGCCTGTCTGCATATCGCCGGAGCGCTGCCTGCTTCGGCATTCCGTCCGCATGAGGGGCCTGTGCCACATTGTGATGCTTTGCTGTCAAGTCCGGCATGCTGTCCGGAGAGATCCGCATCACATTGGGAAACACTGCCGCTTTGGTTTATATGCTGTCCGGAGAGATCCGCGCCACATTGGGAAGTTTTATTGCCAAGATCGCTATGCCGTCCGCATAAGCAATCAGCATAGCATTGGGCAGCATTACCGCTCAGGTTTATATCCTGTTCACTTGATACGACAGTGTTGCCGCTGCCATCGAGAATAGTATGCCTTATCACAGCATTGCTGAATTTGCCTGATTTGTCCGTTACCTCGGAATCGACCTCCACTATCCAGCCGCCATCCTCTTTTTTCGCTGATATATAGATACCGTCCGGAACAAAATGACAAGGTTCAGAAATTATCAGCCAGACATTGCGGTAAATTCCTGCTCCGGAATACCAGCGGCTATTCGGGCTGCGGTAGACCACCCTGACCTTTATTTCATTTTCTCCTGGTATCAGATGATCGGTGATGTCGAGTTCAAACGTAGAATAGCCGTACTTCCATTCTCCGGCATTCTTTCCGTTGACGAAAATGGTGGAATCCATATATACGCCTTCGAAACGTATCCTAATGGCCTTATTTGAAATGCTGTCCAAAGTGAAGCTCTTTTTGTACCATCCTTCACTTGCTTCATACAGATTATTGGTATCATAGATCAGCCAGTCATGCGGCAGATCGACATCGTACCATACTGTCCCGCTTCGATACAATACTTCCGGCGGTGTATCCGGCTGCTGTTTGGAAAATTTCCATCCGTCATTGAACAGTCTTTTCATTCCCGGTCCCTCCTGGCAAATTCCGGCATGGCATGGCATCAATATTAATATATCACATGTGTTTTCCCAATAATATGGATTATTGTTGAAATATTATGTAAAAAGACCAGTAAAATGACAATTAATAAGGCCGGAATATAATCTGGCAAAAAAGCTTATAAAAGGCCGGGATGAAAAGTCTGCAGATAAGCCGGAATAACTGAAGGAATAATTGAAGAAGTAATTGAAGGAAAAACTGAAAGATGCATTGCAGTCAAAAAGGCCCGATCCCAATCGAATCCGACCTTTATGAATTCTGTCCCTGTATCACATAATATCTTAAATCACATAATCCTGCTGTGGTTCCTTTGCAAAATCCATGAATTTCAGAATTTCATTGCGCAATGCCGTAAAATCGCCTGATGCGCGGTTTCGCGGGTAACTTCGCTGCACGTTGATGATCTTGCTGATCCGTCCAGGCCGCGGTGACATTATTACTATCCGCTGGCTAAGATAAATCGCCTCATCGACATCATGAGTCACCATGATCATCGTATTGCCGCGTTCTTTCCACAGCCTTATCAGTTCGTCCTGCAGGTTCATCCGGGTAAAGCTGTCGAGTGCGCCAAGCGGTTCGTCCAGCAAAAGCACATCCGGCGAAACAGCAAGCGCACGGACAAGTGCAGCACGCTGCCGCATTCCTCCCGACAACTGGTGTGGGTAGTTCGCAGCAAACTCCGTCAGTCCAGCCAGGGCCAGCCAATTATCGATCTCGCATTTCCTGTCCTGATACTGTCTTGACGTTTTCAGCGCAAATTCTATGTTCTGCCGCACCGTCAGCCATGCAAACAGCGAGTGCTCCTGGAATACAAGCCCGCGTTTCGGACTTGTGCCGCATATCCTGCCGCCGTTGAACAGCACCTCTCCCTTTGTCGGGATCTCAAGTCCGGCTATGATGCGCAGCAGCGTACTCTTTCCGCAGCCACTGGCGCCGAGCAGCGTGATGAACTCGCCCGGGCGTATGTCTATGCTGACATTGTCCAGGGCGTGGAGCGTATCGTCCGCTCCCAGCCGGGCAAAAACTTTGGAAAGGTTGATGATTTCCACCCGTCCGCTCATACATGTTCCTCCTTCCAGCGAAGCACACGCTTTTTGACAAGCGTTAGTCCGAGATTCACAACAGTAAATGTAAGACAGATGATTATCACCGCCGCATACATCTTCGCAAATTCGGCCCAGCCGCGCTGCCAGTTGATATACCAGCCAAGCCCCGATTCTACGCCGAGCATTTCAGCCACCATCAAAGCCGTACATGCTATACCCATCCCCTGCGTCAGGCCGTTGAAAATACTCGGCATTGCTGCCGGGATCGCCACTTTGAAGACCAGCTCGAGCTTGTTTGCCCCGAATGTCCTTGCCACTTCGAAATTACTTTTATTCACATTTGACACGCCGTTAAGTGCGGACATCGTCACCGGATACCATACGCCGAGTGCGATCATGAAGACGCTGCCTCCGAATAAAGAGCTGGCGACGATCAGTATGATCGAGATCCAGGTAGTGGACGGAATCGGTCCAAGCACTTTTATAAGCGGCAAGACCCAATAGCGGATCTTCTTGCTCCAGCCTGCTCCGACACCGCAGAACAGGCCAACGATCACACCCGACAAATACCCGGTAAACAGCAGTACAAGCGAGTTGGCGATACAGTCGAGCAGCATTTTCCGGTCCTCGACAATTGCGAGCAGGATCCTGTCGACCCATGGGAAATACGGCAATTGCAGTATGCCGGTCTTCAGTGTGGCGACATCATACAATATGAGTATTATGGCGATAACACTGTACAACGGTGCAGAATACACCAACCTCTCGTACTTTTTCTCTGACAGAAACGATAAGACAAGATACACTATAAGGCCGGACGCCAATATCCCGAGAAAGATTGTATATGTATCGCTTACAGGATATGCGATTTTGTTTGCCGCATACTTGGTGAAGTTCGGATATAACTTGTACTCTATTATATGGACCGCTATCAGCAGCAGAGGCAGGAATGTCAGCACTCTTTCGAGAGCCCGCCGAAGGTTTGACTTCGGTGAACTCTCCAGCCTGTGCAGTTCCCATACGGTTAATTTCATGAGGAACACCTCACTTCGCATTTTGCTTTATTCGATATCAAGCGGGACCCAGATCTGTGCCTTTAATTCCTCGGGATCCAGGCTTCCGCTTATTACGCCGAGCTTCTGGTAATCGATCACCGAAAGGTCCAGCGTCGCCTCTGTCAGGTCGTTCGGCAGGCCCCAGCGGAAAAGCTTCATCAGCTGCAGTGCATATTCCTTGGTCCCGCTTATGTAGCTGTTGTCCAGCAGTATCTGTGCGGCTTCTTCCTTATTGGCGTCGCTTTCGCCTATCCAGAGAGATGCTTTGTAGATGGCACGGCTGATCTTCTCGCTTGCAACCGGATTCTCGGCAAGGAATGTCCCTGATATGCCAAGCACGCAGCATGCCTCATTCTTGAAATCTTCATCTTCGTGCAATGAACGGATGCGGCGCAGAGTGCCGTCCTGAACCCATTTTTCAGCCAGCTGGTCGGAGAACACTGCTGCCTGGGCCTCTCCCTTCTGGAGGATCAGGAGCGTCTGATCGGCAGGGAAGTCTTTCCACGTAAAGTCTTCTGGCACAAATCCGTCATGGGCGATAAAGCGGTACCCAATATTGTGGTATGTACCTCCGATGCCGCCGTTGATGGCGATGGTTTTGCCCTTGGCATCCGCGAAACTCCGGATCGGTGAATCGGCAAGAACGAATGCCGATGCGCATCCTGTATGGAGTCCGACGGTAAACTTAAGGTCAACGCCGTTGGTAATGGGCTTCAGCCAGCCCGCTATCATTCCGGCTGTTGTGTCGATCTTGCCGGCTGCCAGCGCATCGCGCGCGTTGTCGTGCGTGCCGCCTGTCTTTGTAAGCTCGGTGTTCAAGCCTTCAGCGGCAAAAAAGCCTTTATGCTGTGCGATCGGTATTGCCGCCTGGCAAAGTCCTCCGTCATAGCCTATATGGATCGTGCGGCTTGCAGCAGGCTCAGCCTTGAATGCCGCTTCCTTGTCGATAACCTGCTCTTCTGTCGCAGATGCTGTTTTATCGGCAGCCTTGTCTCCTGTCGCTGAAGTTTCTTCCCTGCCCGCAGCCTTATCACCTGAAGCAGGTGCTGCTTCTTTATCGCTGCCGGCTCCTGTTTTCTGCGAGCAGCCGCCAAAGGCAAACAGAAGTGTAAGAATAAGAAATGCAGATATTACACGTTTCATCGCAATAATCTCCTTTTCATCAATTTTTTATAAGCCTCGGTTCACTGGTCTTAGATATATCACTGGCTTTTGAT
>CAZQUQ010000004.1:13377-22603 GCA_964596445.1 uncultured Oscillospiraceae bacterium | reverse complement strand
TGATGTATCACTGGTCTTTTATATATCACTGATCTTTGATATATCACTGGTCTGCGATTTATCCAGTGGTCTCTGATTTACTCCCTAGCCTTTGATATATTTGAAAGCATCGCCCTCAAAGTAGGCCGGTTTATATGGAAGCCTTATATGCTGTGACAATCTGTCGCGGTATGATGTGTTCTTAAACTCGAACACGATGCGGCGCAGTATCTGATAGATCCCGGTGTAGCCAAAGAATGAGCTGTCAACGCTCCACAGCTGAACGGACGGAACGCCCAATTTCGCTATATAGCCCTGGGTACCGTTGTGCGATATGGCAAGGTCGGGCTTCAGCGTTTTTATCTGATGTGTCAGCTCAAACAGCTGGTTGCTCACAGCTACAGGCGTATCAGGCAGGTTCCTGCCGACATCTTCAAAAATCGGTTCCGCACCATTGTCATAGTGATAAGCACGAATACCGAGGACCTTCATCCCAAGCTCCGCCAGCATCGTCGCCTCCGCACCCACGCGGACCACACCTCCGCAGATCAATACTCTCTTGCCTTCGACCTGCTTTACAAAGGGCTCGATAGCCTCTCTGGCAAGCTTCTCCTCGTAATCCGCCAGCGCGTTTGCCTCATTCTCAAGCCCAAAGTGTTTTGCGATCGAAACCAGCCACTGTCTCGTGTGTCTGAATCCGATCGGCATACCTGCGATAACATAAGGCGTGCCGAACTTTTCCTCGAGATATTTAAGCATATAATCGTCATGGACGTTGCACATGCTGATGTTCAATGCAGCTTCAGACACCATGCGCAATTCGTCGCGGCTGGAATATTCCGCAAAGAAGCGTACTTTGAGTCCCAGAGCCGTCAGCAGACGCCTGACCTCGTCTTCGTCGCCCGGTCCGATACTTGTAGCATTCCATACATTCACAGTGCGTGATCTTTCGAACTGATACTTCTTCTCGGCAAGCTCCGCTTCGGGCGAACCCTGCGGCTGCGGCCGGAAGTCGACCCACGGCTTCGGAGAAAGGTCAAGTCCACGCAGCAGTCCATGATAAAACGCATCATACGCACTTGCCACTACACGGCTCCTGAAGCCCGGACAGTGAAGGCTCACTACATCCGCGCTTACCCGCGAACGCGCCTGCCGCACCACCTCCTCCGCATCGTCGCCGATTATGCTCGGCGCACAGGTCACCACGACGAATATGATCTCGGGACGGAACTCCTTATCTGCATATTCGATGGTTTCCAGCAGCTTTTTCTCACCGCCGCCTATGACGTCCGCCTCGGTGAGGTTAGTAGACAGCCATGGCACTGCTTTCGGCTGCTTGCTCCGGCGTGCCTTGCCTTTGGCGGTCTGGACCGACATTGAATGCAGCAGAGCGCCGCATCCGCCCGGAGCGTGTATAACGAAGGCAGCGTTTTCGACCGTCGCGGCCATCATCAGTGTCAGAGACATCTGGCAGGCATTGGCTTGCCAGAAACCTCTGCTTTTTTGAAGCAAGCATCCCTCACGCCCGCAGTTTACCAGATCACAGGCATTTCCGTGATAACTGTCGCCTATTTTCAGTCTTGCATCGCGCACAGGCGGCGCGGATTGTTCATAATACCCCATATAATCTCACCCCTTTACGGACATGATCTGTCCGACCAGATCTTCAAACAAATGCAGCCCGCCGCGGTATCCCGCATAGCCTTTGTCGGTTATGAGCCTGTCATAGACCGGGAAGCTCACAGACAGGTGCATTGCACCCCGCGAGCTCGCTGTCCGCTTTTCAAGCGTACTTCCGATTATGTAAAGCGGGGTTATATCGTCAAAATACCGTTGTCCTCTGCTGTTTGGATGGTTTTTATTGATGCTTCTTGCGATCTCCTGGACGCCGGTGATGAACTGCAGTGGATAATCGTCTGAAAGCGCCTGTTTTTGCTCGTCTGTCAGTTTGTCCGTCACGAAGCTGTCGATCACGATCCATCCCAGTTCCCTTGATGCAAACTTCGCCAACGGTATTGCATAATTCGAGTTTGTTACCGTTACGGCATAATACTTCAGGTCCTGGTCGCAAAATGCGTCGGCTGCACGCTCAAAGTATCCGTAAAACAGCCGGTTCTCCCGTTCAATTACAGGATCGGCATCAAGACCGAACCGCTGGGCTATGCCGCGCAGGAATCCATCCGTCGCCTCAGGTCCGATAGGCAGATCGTATATGATGTATGGAGTTCCGTGACGCTGTTCGAACTTCTCGGCAAGACTTTTGCCCCAAACCCGGGAAAAAACTATGTTAAGCGAGGCTGACGGCGCAGACGTGATATTTCCGAAGGTCTGCGACGGTGTAAAAAACGTGTTGACCTCCAGCCCCAGCGCAGTCAGAAGACGCTCTATTTCCTCCAGGTCTCCCCGAAAGAAAGGATCATATCCGGGCACAAGCCCGAAAATATTCACCAGTTTTGGGTTTTTTACCTCAGCCTTTGGCAGATACCTGTTGAAGATGGCGTCGAGTACGATCTCGTAGCCATGGTAGCTGTCGCCCTTGAAGCTCGGAGTGCTGATCGCCGTCACAGGCGCTCCTTCTTCCCGGAACTCGTTTGCCACTCCACCTGTATCATCGCCGATCATCTCCGTCATACAGCCCGTTGCAACTATGTACAGCTTTCCGTCGATGAGCTCAAGCGTATTGCGGATCTGTTCGTGGAGCCTGTCAGTGCCCCCGAATACGATTTCCGTTTCGGTCACTCCGGTGCTTGGCGCCTGACTGCCGCTGCAATAGCCGCCGCCAAGGTAACCCGACCCGAATGCCATGGCATTTGCCAGATTGCCGCCACAGCCCAGTGCGGTATGTATGATCGGTATGACATCCGGCAGGCAGCCGATCGTTGACAATGCACCTGCCAGAGCGCAGGCTGTACGCGGGCGTTCAATGAAATCCGACATTCGCATTCCTCCTTGCAAAATCGTTCCTGTATGCTGCAGTCAAGCCATATGGTCGGTGTCGGAGCCATCCGGCCGCCATGCCTGTATCCGGGGCAGCCTAATCCCGAAGCCCATATAATGGGCATCCGGCCATATGTCCGACCGTCGCTTAACCAGTGTCATGGCTCACCCGGCCATTAGGCTCGTGTCAGGAACTAATACTGGTACAATACAGTCGACAGGTAGCGCTCGCCCGTGTCCGGAAGTATGGCAACGATAGTCTTGCCTTTGTTTTCGGCACGTCTGCCGACAGCAGCCGCCGCAAACGCCGCCGCTCCGCTCGATATGCCGACAAGCAGTCCTTCGGACCGTCCCAGTTCACGGGAAGTATCTATTGCTTCGTCACTGCGGACGGTAAATACTTCATCGATAACGCTTGCATCGTATACAAGCGGTACGAACCCCGCACCGATGCCCTGTATCCTGTGGCTCCCCGGCTGACCGCCCGACAGAACGGGCGACTCAAAGGGTTCTACCGCAATGATTTTTACATTGGGATTCTTCTCCTTCAGGTTTTTGCCGACCCCGGTCACAGTTCCCCCTGTACCGACGCCCGCAATGAATATGTCGATGCTGCCGTCCGTATCGCGCCATATCTCCTCTGCCGTCGCCCTGTAATGGATTGCCGGATTCGCTGGGTTTTCAAACTGCTGGAGGATGATGCTGTTCGGGATCTGGGCATTAAGCTCTTCCGCACGGCGGACAGCGCCCCTCATCCCGTCGGCACCGGGAGTAAGAACTACATCCGCTCCCAGAGCCTTTACAAGATTGCGGCGCTCAACGCTCATCGTTTCGGGCATCGTTAATATCACCTTGTAGCCCAGCGCCGCAGCGACAAATGCTATGCCGATGCCTGTATTTCCGCTTGTCGGTTCGATAATGGTCGTTCCTCCGGCAAGTCTGCCTTTCTCCTCCGCATCCCTGATCATTGCATAAGCAATGCGGTCCTTTACGCTGCCAAGAGGATTGAAGTATTCCAGCTTGAAAAGAATGTCACCGTCGATCCCTTTTGATTTCAGGAAATTATGCGGTTTCAGGAGCGGTGTGTTGCCGATCAGCTCGGTCAAACTATTCGCGATTTTAGCCATCGCACTGACCTCCTTTATATTTAAGTTATCTGTACCCACCGCCTTCATAGGCGGGGAACAGCTTGCGCTCTGTTAATAAATTTCTTTTTATTGCCTGATTGCATCTCGATTATTTATCCGTGACTGAATGTTTCAAGTTCACGGCCTTTATATAACTCCTTCGACAGATCCGATATGCCCGGTATCCCGCAGGCATCCGCCCTGCAGTGCCTGCAGTGGCGGAACTGCTCTATGTACCGTCCCGCTTCCAGCCTCGCTTTTTCGATTTGCTCACAGGTCGGCGGCGTCAAGCCGGAAAACTCATTTTGCGGTATAAGCGGTATGATATTGTGGCGTGTCGCTCCTGCAAGGCTGACTTCTTTTGCGATTTCGGCAATGTGCATATCGTTTATGCCAGGTATAAGCACCGTATTCACCTTGACGGTGATGCCCTTATCGACGCATTCTCTGATCCCTTGCAGCTGAGCAGCTATCAGATCGCGGCTGTCCTTCACCCAGGAGACGACTTTTTCAAGCACTTCAGCTCTGACGGCATTCACCGTCACCGTTACCGTCTTCACGCCCGCATCCCACAGCTTCTGTGCCTTGCCGGGCAGGTCCAGTCCATTTGTCGAAAGACACATGATCAGATCCGGATAGGCCGCGTGAACACGCCTGAACGTTTCGAGAGCATGGTCCGTTGCCAGTGTGTCTCCCGGACCTGCAATACCGACGACAGTTATCTGCGGACAAAGCTCCAGCGTCCGCTTCACCACATCGACTGCTTCTTGCGGCCTGATCAGCCCGGCCGCCGCGCCGGGACGGTCCTCGTCAGTATTTCTCGCCCTCGTGCAGAAGCGGCACTGGATGTTGCAGGCCGGGGATACGGGCAAGTGCAGTCTGCCGTGTTTATTGTGCGCCTTTTCGCTGAAGCATGGATGATCGTCCATCACCTCTCTGCGTAAAAGCCCGCGGAACAGAGGCCGTTCGAGGTACTTTACATAATCATCGAGCAGTTCCTCTATGGAGCCATGCCTTTCGAGCACCTGCACGCCCATGCTGCCAAGCCTGGCCTGTGCATGATTTCCTGCCTTTACGCAGAATAGTGCTTTGCAGTCGGCAACCAGTTCGATGCTCTTTCTGAACTTTTCTTCATCGTGTTCGCCAAGCCGGCATGGGCTGTCGTTTTCACGGGTCTCAAGATACCGCCTGGCGTGGGTGGCATCGTCTATCCCGACGATCACGAACCGCTGTGCGTGGCCGAAATGCTGGCTGACATATACACCGTCGTTTGAAGCAAATGCAACTTTCATAGGCACAACTCCTATATGCCTGACTGGATTCCGCCTGTAACTACACCTGTTTCCAGCTCAAGCAGCTTATCGCTCCATCCTGCCGCCCACCGGCGGAGTTCATCGAGTTCAAGGGGCGACGGCACCTTGCTTTCCTCATGGCTGATGATCCGCTCGGCAAGCTGTCGGTAGACCTGTGCCTGCTGACTGTCGGACGCGGCTTCGATTGTGGTTTTTCCCTTGAGCTCCGACTGCGTGACTGTTATCGAACGAGGCACATACTGCATGACCTGTGTTTTTGTCCTTGCTGCAAAATCATCTATGATCTCGCGGGAATAGCCCTGATTGACGGAATTGGCGATTATCCCGCCGAGCAGGGCGCCGCCGTTGTTGGAGTATTTTTTGATCCCCTTGAACAGGTTGTTGCTTGCATAGATGCTCATAAAGTCGCCGCTTGAAACTGTGAAAACATGCTGGGCGATACCCTCGCGTATCGGTACGGCGAAACCTCCGCAGACCACATCTCCGAGAACGTCATAGATCACATAATCGAGCTCGAGTTCCTCAAATATTCTCTGCTGCTTGAACAGTTCCACAGCCGTGATTATCCCTCGCCCTGCACAGCCCACACCTGGAGCGGGGCCGCCTGCCTCAACGCAGTAGATGCCGTTGAAGCCCCGGAAGATAACATCATGGGCATTTACAGAGCCTTTCTCCCTAAGCGTATCGAGGACCGTCGGTATGTAAGAACCGTCCCTGAGCGTGTTTGTACTGTCGGCCTTTGGATCGCACCCAAACTGCATCACCTTGTAGCCTGCGACCGATAAAGCGGCGGAAAGATTGCTTGTGGTAGTGGATTTTCCTATTCCCCCTTTTCCATAGATCGCGATTTGCTTGATCTTCTTTGCCATAATCCGCTCTCCTTCATTATACATATATGTTTAGTATGTTTTAAATTATAAAAAAGCGCTTGGATCCACTGGTTATCCGGCATCCAAACGCCCGTTACAAACCTTCTGTCCGTTCAGGGCCTTCAAAAAGCCGAAATGCAAACACGGCAACAAGTGCCGCACATACAGCAGCACATGGATACCATATTCGCATCGTTTCTCCTAAGGCCTGAAATCAACATATCGGCAACCTCACATTTACATCATGTACAGTATTGAAAGTAGATTATGATTATACATATATGATTAGTATGGATTAATGTTACAAAATTAACTATCCCTTGTCAAGAGTTTTCAAAAAAAATTTTATTTTATTTCAGTTTTACTGCTTGTTCTGCCCGTAGTAGGCATTCGGTCCGTGCTTCCTGAGGAAATGCCTGTCGAGCAGATGATCGCTTATAGGCTGGATACCGGGAGCAAGGACAAATGTATTGAAAGCCATCTTTGCGACCTCTTCCATAACTACGGCATTATGGACAGCGTCATGGGCATCCTTTCCCCAGCTGAAGGGGCCATGGTTGTTCACCAGCACTCCGGGTACATGCAAAGGATCCTTATGGCAGAAGGTTTCGACGATCACCTTTCCCGTGTTGATCTCATATTCATTATCGGTCTCATCGCTTGTCAGCTTTCTTGTACATGGTATCTCACCGTAAAAATGGTCTGCATGGGTTGTCCCCAGCGCCGGTATGCCTCTTCCCGCCTGGGCCCAGCTTGTGGCCATGGTGGAATGGGTATGCACTATCCCGCCGACCTTGTCGAAGGCTCTGTATATGGCAATGTGCGTAGGTGTGTCCGAGGAAGGCCTCAGGTCTCCTTCCACCTGCCTGCCGTCGAGATCCAGCACTGCCATGTCCGCCGGCTTCATTTCGTCATATGACACTCCGCTGGGCTTGATAACTATAAGACCGCGTTCTCTGTCGATACCGCTGACGTTTCCCCATGTAAATATCACAAGGCCATACCTGACCAAATCGAGATTGGCCTGAAACACCTTTTCTTTTAATGCTTCGAGCATAATTATCCTCCTGTTCTGCAGCCTGTGCCGGCATATGCAATTCACTGAAGCCGGCTTGTTCTGGCTGTGTTTAAACGAGGCGGCATATCTGCCGCCTCGTAATATCACTTTTTTGCCGACATTCATCTGTCGCCTGTTATTTCTCCGATGCAGTCCTTTTGATTTCCTTGAGCCGCTTCATTACATCATTGGCTCCTCTGCCGAAGTAATCGTGAAGTATCTTGTATTCGGCATAAAGCTTTTTATATACTTCGACATTTTCAGGGATCGGCTTGTAATATGCTTCCTTGACCTTCGACATGTATTTTGCGGCTTCAAATATGGAGTCGTAACCGCCTTTTGCCTTTCCTGCGGCCACTGCTCCGAACATTGCGGATCCCAGAGCCACAGTCTGCGGCGATGCTGATATCCTGATCTCCCTGTTGGTCACATCGGCATATATCTGCATCATGAACTCATCTTTTTCAGCTATGCCTCCGCAGGCATAAAGCTCCCTGATCGGAACGCCGTTATTTTCAAATGTCTCTATAATCATATTCGTACCGTAGGCAGTAGCTTCTATCAGAGCCCTGTAAATCTCCTCGGGCTTCGTGTTGAGAGTGCAGCCCAGCAGTACGCCGGTCAGATCGGCATCAACCAGTACGGACCTGTTCCCGTTCCACCAATCCAGCGCTATAAGGCCGCTTTCGCCCACCTTGTATGCCTTGGCCTTTTCCCTCAGCAGCTTGTGGATGCTTACACCCTTTTCTTTTGCCTCGTCCTTGTATGAGGCAGGTACGCAGTTGTCGATGAACCATTCAAAATGGTCGCCGACGCAGGACTGACCCGCTTCGTATCCAAGGAAACCCGGAATGATGCCATCCTCGACCACGCCGCACATGCCCGGGACTATCCTCTCTTCAGTCCCAAGTACCATATGGCATGTGGAAGTGCCCATGATCATCAGCATCTTCGCAGGTTCCACGATACCGACTGCGGGAACTGCCACATGGGCGTCAACGTTGGATATACCGACAGCCGTGCCAGGCAGCAGGCCGGTCAGCTCAGCCATCTCAGCAGTGAGTTCTCCGGCTTTTCCACCCAGCGGATATATATCTCTGCTCAACTTTTCATCGACCAGGTTTTCAAGCCTTGGATCAAGAGCTTTGAAGAACTCTTTCGGCGGATATCCTTCTCGTTTGCTCCAAATAGCCTTGTAGCCCGCCGTGCAGCTGTTCCTTCTCTCATTTCCGGTAAGCTTGAGCGAGATCCAGTCGGTCGCTTCGATGAACTTGTCTGCCGCCTCGTATATCTCCGGCGCTTCGTCCAGTATCTGCATTATTTTGGGTATCAGCCACTCGGACGATATTTTTCCTCCATATCTGCTCAAAAATGTCTGTCCCATGGATGCTGCGATCTCGTTGAGTTTGTTGGCCTCAGGCTGTGCCGCATGATGCTTCCACAGCTTTACATATGCATGCGGGTTCGATTTGAATTCCTCAAGGAAGCACAGAGGAGTTCCGTCTGCTTTTATGGGAAGCATCGTACAGGCTGTAAAGTCCACAGCCATACCAATAACGTCCTCCGGTGAAACTCCTGCCTCTTTCAGAACAGCAGGCACCGTTGCTTTCAATACCTCCAGGTAATCGGCAGGATGCTCAAGAGCCCAGTCATGTTCCAGCTTTGTTTTTCCGTCGGGCAGATATTCGTCCATCACCCCGTGGGTGTACTCCTTTACCGCTGTGGCCGCAATGATCCCGGTGTCGACCTCGACCAGCACGGCTCTTCCCGACTGTGTCCCATAATCGATCCCGAGTGAATACTTTTTGTTCGGCATATTCAGTTCTCCCCTTTCTTTTTTAGACGATTCTATTCGATAAGTCCTTGTTTTGAACATCAATAGGCTATTCAAGCGTTTCCGGCGCCGCTTTGATCTTCAATGTCGGCTTCCGGTGTCGTTTCGCT
>CAZQUQ010000004.1:0-13277 GCA_964596445.1 uncultured Oscillospiraceae bacterium | reverse complement strand
TCGTTTCGCTGCTTGTCGTTCCTTGACATGCACGAATCCCTGATAACGAGCTCCGGTACAACTACTTTCCTGATTACGGCAGGCGATCCGCCGTCCTGCTTCATCAGCTCCAAAAGCAGTTCCGCAGCGGCCTCACCCAGCTTTTCCTTCGGATGGCTTACCGTCGACAGCTTCACCGGACCGTTTTCGGCAAGGAATGAGTCGTCGAATCCGACGACGGACACATCCTCAGGCACCCTTACTTCCATATCCTTCAGTTGATGAATGACTTTCACTGCTATCTCATCGTTGTATGCGGCAACCGCATCCAGCTTTGGACCTGCCAATACAAGGTTTTTTACTGCTGCAGCGGGTTTGGTGTATCTATCTTCCGTATGGAACCAGATCACAGCCTCCGGGTCGTAGGAGATCCCGTTTTCGGCAAGTGCCCGTGCATAACCCTTATGTCTGTTGATTCCCTGTATATCATCCGCCTTGAAAATCCCAACGATTTTTTTGTGCCCCATCTTGATCAGGTAATCGACAGCCCTGTACTCGCCAAGTTCATCGTCCAGCACAACCTGCGGCTTATCCTCCAGCTTCTGATATGTCCCGTGTATGAAAACGTAGGGTATGTTATGTTTGTCCAATGCTTCATAATATTTAAGGTTGTTTGAGAACACAGCGCTTTTGGTCGGCTCGATTATCAGCCCTGCTACATCTTTGCCCAGCAGGTCGTCAAGGCATGCAGCTTCTTTTTCGATACTGTTGCCCGTATTTTTCAGGATGATGCGGCAGCCGTTCTCTGAAAGCACCTTGTCTATTCCCTGTATTAGTCTTGGGAATATATATTCTGAAATATAAGTCGTAATAACTCCAATATTTCCTGAATCCTTCCTGCTGGTGCTCCTGTCACGGCAAAACGTACCCCTGCCGTGTTCGGTATACAAAAAGCCTTCATTGACAAGTATCGATATCGCTTTTCTTACCGTCTGTCGGCTGAGGGAGAACCTTTCCGAAAGGGTATTTTCCGATGGTATCTTCTCTCCGGGCTTTATTCTGCCCATCAGGATCTCATCCTTCAGAAAGGCTTTCAGCATCGAGTATTTTGTCTGCATTTCATCTTTCTGCATTTGTCTGCCGTTACCGCCCCTTGTACGTACATGTTTACAAATCAAATTATACATCAAAGTATTTTGTTAATCAATGGGTTGTAATACGCAATCGACGCATATACCGACACAATTTTTCGACAGGCTGCAAACAGCGTGCCGACAGGCCCTGAAAAAGCGTAAAACAGGATTGCTTTTAAATTGTACAGGTAGTAAAATGTTGTTATAAAACTTGTTCGTACATGTTTTTCACTAAGGAGGTGTTACTATTGCTGGAACTCAAAAAATTTTCCTTCTGGTTCGTAACCGGAAGCCAGCATTTATACGGACCCGAAACTTTGAAAATGGTCGATGCGGACTCAAAGATCATTGCCGAGGGTCTTGACAAAAACCCTGCAATTCCGTGCAGCGTGGTATTCAAGCCAGTTCTCACAACGCCTGACGCTATCAGGAAGCTGTGTCTTGAAGCTAATTCGGACGATAGCTGTGCAGGCATCATCACATGGATGCATACATTCTCGCCCGCAAAAATGTGGATCGCAGGCCTGTCTGAGCTGAACAAGCCTCTTCTCCACCTGCATACGCAGTTCAACCGCGATATACCGTGGGACAGCATAGATATGGATTTCATGAACCTGAACCAGTCTGCACACGGCGACCGTGAATACGGATTTATAGGCGCACGGATGCGCATAGCCCGCAAGATCGTTGTCGGACATTGGGAGGATCCGGCAACATGCAGCCGCATAGGAAGCTGGATGCGGACCGCAGCGGCGTTTGTAGCAGGACGCAGCCTGAAGGTGGCAAGGTTCGGCGATAATATGCGCGAAGTGGCTGTTACGGAAGGTGATAAAGTAGAAGCTCAGATCAAGTTCGGCTGGTCTGTCAACGGTTATGGCATCGGTGATCTTGTACAGTATATCAATAATGTGACTGACGGTGAAATAGCAGGACTGGTCAGAGAATACGGCGAGCAGTATGAAATATCCGGGCAGATCCGCAATTCGGCCGAAGCGATGGATGCCATAAAGGAACAGGCACGCATCGAACTCGGTATGCGGGCTTTCCTCAAGGAAGGCGGCTTTGGTGCATTTACAACGACCTTTGAAGATCTCTGCGGCATGAAGCAGCTGCCGGGACTGGCCGCACAGAATCTGATGGCTGCAGGTTATGGTTTCGGCGGTGAAGGCGACTGGAAAACATCAGCCATGGTACGCGTAATGAAGATGATGGCAGCCGGCCTTCCGGGCGGAACATCCTTCATGGAAGACTACACCTACCACCTGGAACCGGGCAATGAACTGGTACTTGGAGCACACATGCTCGAGGTGTGTCCGTCGATCGCATCAGCAAAACCCAGGATCGAAGTCCATCCGCTGTCCATAGGCGGCAAGGCAGATCCGGCGCGTCTTGTATTCGACGGAGCATGCGGACATGCGGTCTGTGCTTCATTGATCGATCTGGGCAACAGGTTCAGGCTGATCATAAATGAAGTCGAGACTGTCAAAATACCAAAAGACATGCCCAGGCTTCCTGTAGCAAGAATAATGTGGAAACCGCTGCCCTCGCTCCAAAAGAGCGCCGAAGCATGGATCCTGGCAGGCGGAGCTCACCATACGGTCCTTTCGTTTGCGGTAACTGCAGAGCAATTGATAGATTGGGCCGAGATGGCCGGCATCGAATGCGTGGTTATCAACGAAAAAACTGATCTGCCGAGCTTCAGGAACGAACTCAGATGGAACGAGGCAGCATACCGTCTGAAATGATCTTGCTCTTTAGAATACACGCATATATTAATGGACCGGCAATATCACTGCCGGTCCATTTTTCAACTCTCCGTATAATATGCCGTGAAGTCCGCAGCATACTTTCTTATCAGCAATTTTCTCCACATCAGCAGCCTTCGTATCTGAACCAGTCGAAGTCGGCATGATTTGAACTTTCATGACCCTGACTGCTGGCATACATCGCTATATACGCACCGACAAAGCCTCCGGCCTTATCGGTGCTGAGTATCCTGCCGTCCGCATTTTCCAGCAGCGGCTCCCAGGTATCTGGCGTTTTCCCGTAATAAAAGCTGTAATCCTGCCCCTTTGCCGACACCTTCAGATACAGCGGGCATGCATCGACGCCTGCTGCAGCCAGCACTTCCTCCCTTCCGGCTTCACGTTTTATCAGCCGTATAATGTTCCGCTTTTCGCACTGACCGCCGCATGCCGGATCCATCGCATACTCAAAGCGGAAATGATAATCATTGTTCTGTATCAGGACAAGCCCGGCAGTTTCCGTCGGAGTTCCCGGTTCAAACTCCATTGAAGCGGCGGCGGTAAAGTCGATATGCTGCTGCCGTCTTCCTATAAAGCTCGGATTGACTTTCTCCGAAAGCATTTCGGGACGAAGTCTGAGCCTCAGAAAGCCTTTCCTTTCAGTAAGGGAGAATATCTCTTCCCTCGGGGTCCTCAGCGTATTCCAGACCATGCCAAGGCGCTGACTGTCAAAATCATCGAACATGCTGTCACATGCAGGATCAAAGCCTTCATCCCCTTTTTCTGCATGGCTGTCCGGGCTTATACCTACAGACGGCATCACATATCGCTCTTCTATGCGTCCTGTTCCGGGACACACTACCGGCCAGCCGTCTTCCCAAATGACAGGCATGAGGAATGTCTCGCGCCCCAGATTCCTGTAATGGCCTCCATATGGCCTTGAAGCCAGTGCGACCATCCACCATTCCCCGCTTTGCGTCTGCACAAGATCGGCATGCCCGACATTGGCGACAGGGTATGACAGCCCGAGGTGCCTGTGGGTCAGTATCGGATTTGCAGGGTTGCCTTCATACGGTCCCTTGATGTCCCTGCTTCTCGCAATTGTAACTGAGTGGTGGAAGCCGGTACCTCCCTCTGCTATCATCAGATAGTAATACCCGTCCTTTTTATATATGTGCGGTCCTTCAGCCCATAGTGCATTCTTGAGTGCGCCTCTCCACAGGCCGAACCTTTCGCCTGTCAATTGCATACTGGTCAGATCCAGTTCTTTCAGCCATATTTCATTGTCACCGTAATAGGAACCCCCGCCGGGTACTTCCGCCGTGCCTGTATAATACACCTTACCGTCGTCATCAAAGAACAGGGACGGGTCTATTCCGGGGGCGTCATTGAGGATGTACGGGTCGGACCACGGACCTGACGGATCCTTTGCGGTTATTATGAAATTGCCGATCGAAGCCACGTTCGTACAGATGATATAAAACATACCATCGTGATAACGGATCGTAGGCGCATATATCCCATCATTATGGCCAAGGCCGTCCAGAACGAGCTGATCCGATCTGTCCATTGCATAGCAGAGCTGCCTCCAGTTCACAAGATCCCTGCTGTGGAATACGGGGATCCCCGGGAAATAGGTAAAGGTCGAGTTTACCAGATAGTAGTCGCCGCCGACCCTGCAAATCGAAGGATCCGGGTAAAAACCCGGCAATATCGGGTTCTTGAATGTCTTCATGTCGATTCTCCTTGATCAGGTAAAATTATTTTCATAACGATTTACTGCACGAAGCTGATTTCAAGTATGAAGCAGCATCATGCACAGTAATATTATGCCAGCATCACAAACCAAATTCAACAGTTGTCGACATTTATCGACACTGCACAATCCCTTTACATAACGCATAAAATAAAACATAGTCAAAAAGGATGGGAAGGTCATGAACAATATGATCAATATGTATAACATGAACAATATGAACAGCTTTTATAACCCCTATGGCTTGAATAACGCTTATTTGCCGCCTCATTACGCAAATGTGCCTGCATATGGCGCAAATAATACATACGGAGCATATGATATGCAGTATTGCCAGTATCCATATCCATGCAGCCAGTGTCAGCATATCATGCAGACGATTACTCCGGCAGCATCTCCGGCAAATACGGCAGGATATGAAAGCAGGCCGGTCGTCTTAAGGGATTATGGTCCGGCGCCGTTCGTCATCGATATAGACGATGCTGCCGAGCAGAACAATAATTTCAGATACGCCTTATGGACGGGAAAATATCTGCAGCTGACGCTGATGAGCATCAGACCGGGAGAAGATATCGGGCTTGAAGTTCATCCGGAGCTGGATCAGTTCCTGCGAATAGAAGACGGCCAGGGAGTCGTGATGATGGGTGACAGCAAAGACAGGCTCGATTTTCGGCAAATCGTCCGGGAAGACTATGCCGTCGTCATACCTGCCGGCAAATGGCACAACCTGATAAACACAGGGTACAAGCCGATCAAGCTCTACTCGATATACGCCCCTCCGCAGCATCCGCATGGTACGGTGCACAGGACGAAAGCGGACGCAGAGGCCGCAGAACACCATCATTAACAGTTTTCGCAGCCCGAAACTGCCGAAGCTGCAGCAGCGGTAAACGGAAAACGGCACAGCCTTTTCGGCTGTGCCGTCTGTCGAGCGTCAACTTCCTGATGACTGATTTACAGATTCTCTCTCAATCGTCTCATGATCTCGCTTTTGACTTCTTCACGCAGTGAATCGACATCGATCTGATCCCTTATTTCTTCCATGATATCATCCAGATCGATTTCATCAGCTACATCTTCCTGCAGCTCCTCGATAACATCCTCCAGATCGATGCTGCCTGTCAAATGCTCCAGCACACGTCTCCTTATTTCGTCCTTCATCCCGCCGATAACGAAATCCTTGTTGAATCCCGGCCATCCATCCGTATCCGGACCGCTGTCGAAGCGGAAAGAAAAGCCTGCCTCCTGATCCTGACCGGTACTGTGCTGCGCTTCGCCTCTGCCCTTTTCTGCCTGCTGCTTCCTGCGGAGTTCCTTTGTAGAATACCAGGTGTTCGTTGGCCATCCGTCGGCATATACGATATTATGCCTCTGCGGCCTGAGATCTCCGAATTCGTCGACCGTATCCGGAAGCAACTCATAGTCCTCTGGTTCTTTTGCCGGATGGATCGTCATGACCGCCCGCATCGCCTCGAATCTGAGCTGTGTTTTGCAGTAATCCCCCGGACCGTCACAGGTCCTGAAGGTTATATCATACAGTTCCCAGCCGTTATAGCGTTTGAGCGGTTTTATGTAGCTTCTGTTGAGTTTGAAAAGCAGACAGTCATCATAATTATCGTCAAACACTACTCTCAGTTGGCATACTTCATCGTTCCGGTCGTTTTCTCCGCCGTTGAGCCAGAAGCAGAAGCTGTACTCCGTATTCTTTTCGAGAGCCAATGACTTCGATATGATCTCGGTCCAATCATAATCCCAGCTCCCGATGGAATACACTTCGGTCAGCTTTCCATCGATACCGTCGATAAAGCACCGTCCGCCTTTGTTGTTTGCGCAATCCTGATTGAAGTTCCACTCTCTTGCATTGAAATACAATCTATTTGACATATTCTCATCCTCCGATTCGACCGGCGGACAGAGAGTGTACAGACAAATGGTACCGTCCGACACTTCAACTGCCCGTCCTTTTTTTACAAGGCCTCTCGCCCGTTTCGGGAAAGTAGTCCCTATGACGTTACCATTTGGATCTGTTACAATTACGTTTTTTATTATGGGTTTCTCCCCCCTTGCAACAATATTGAATTATCTGTTTTTTGTTATGGGTGTCGTCCCCGCGGCATAAAGCCAATAACATTATGTCATATTTTCCCTTGGAACGCAACCACCTTATATCTGTGCCTGAATCCACACCGGCTTTGTTTCCTGCAAAACTGACAGAAAGAACTTTGGACGGAAAATATCTTTCATATGAAGTTATTGCATTTGAGGAAGATAAAAAATAATTACAGATTCACAAATACTCGTACATTGATTACAATTATGAGCAGAATGATAATCCAATCAACACCAGCCGAGTATTTGAAAAGATTTGACAAGGAGTGACCCGTAATGGAAGGAAACCGGAGTTTCGTCCCGTCAACATCCGCAACAAGATCAGCCTCATCCGGGATATGGACAGGATATCCCGGTGTGGATCAGCTCCCCGTAATCAACACGATACCTGACCCTTTCAAGTTCTTTGATATTAATAATGACCCGAATGGCGACGGCTATGTTTCCGATCCGTCGGAGTGGAGTGCCCGCCGCAGCGAAATAAGGGATCTCGTCCAGCGTTATTGGCTGGGCTATCGATGGCCTACAGATCCAAAAGATGTAACCGGCGAAACAAAGGTGGTGATCGAACCCAACACTATCTCATTAGGGTTGGATTGGCCGCCATATTTTACTCTGACCGTCTATAACCTGAGAGATGAATTTTACAAATTGGTAAAAAAGCTTGAGACAGAACAGGTGATAATTCGCGAGCTTATACCCGGAGACCGGGGTTCTGTCAAAGAGGGAGAAAAGTAATCGCAGCCTTCGGCCCGGCTATAGACCCGGAGTCTGCGCAAGCACTGGCGATCGAAGTGTGGAATGCCGGCTATTACCTTCCATACACCTCGTTCGGTACCTTCCATGCCGTTCTCCGGAACTATACAGGTGAGTTGACTGCCCCGCCGCCGGCAGAAATACCTGTCACATATAATGCGGTTTCGGTTACAAATCCTGATACCGGAGTAACTGCAAGCTTTAACATAAATGTATCTGCGCCCTCTGCGGAGCAATTGGCAACTAATTGGGGCAGTTCGGATGCACAGGCACCTGTAATTATTGACATCGGTAATACGCTTTCACAGGAACAAGTCAATGTTGTAAAAGAACAGGGCTATGCATATATAAATTTCAGACCGACTGATATCTATCCCGACGATTCCGGTTCCAGCGGCAGTATAAACCGTAATGGAGTATATACAACATTGTATCCGTACAATAAAAATGTGTATGAGTACGCTTCGGGAGCGCTGATGGCCTGGAGCTGGGGAGTCAGCCAGATAATCAGCGCTCTTGGATCGACAGGCGCAAGCGAAGTCACGTGGGGGAAAAGACTTAATGTGGACCCTGGAAGAACACTTGTTACAGGCCACTCTCGTTTTGGAAAAGCAGCCCTGTTTTCTGCGGCATTCGATGACAGGATCGATATATGCTTTGCCAGCGAGTCCGGCGGTTCCGGAATTCAAAGCTATCGGTACAAGGTGGAAGGCAAAATTTTCAGCTTTAACACCTATGCCAAAGCAGACAGAGTATATGGAAAAACAGAGATCCCAACTGTGTCATACGGTGATGGCAGCAGTTGGTTCCCCGAAACAGCCGGAATCTTTGTCAACAAAGATAACCAGCTTCCGTTCGATTCCAGCGATATAATATCTTTGGTAGCTCCGCGTCCATTCCTTGCCACAACAGGCATCGATGCACACTGGCTTGGCAATGAAGGAGCCGTGGCAGCCGTACAGGCAGCATCCGAAGTATATGCATACATCGGATGCAATGAAACTGAAAAGAACAATGTTGCCATACGAGCCCGGGAAAGCGACCATGTTCTGTATAATCGGGATCTGCCGTTCATAATAGCTGTCATGGATCGTGAATTCAAGCAAACCGATGACAAAAGGCTGCACGTCAGGGACCTTTTCCCGGACGGGAATGGTTGTACCACTGGCAATGTCAAGGACTATGGCTCATTAGGGAGCATGTCCTACCCCGCCAGGGACTACAACCATATCAGTGAATTTAATTCTTGCCCCTTTGATATCAACAGTTCGTACCTGCCCTGGTCGCGGCCAGACAAGTATAAGCTTTGGACAGCACAGGAAAATTTCCTTGCCGGATATCCGATAACGATCACTGCATACTCGGATGCACCTGAAGTCAAGCTCCGCCTCCCGGATGGCACAGAAGCGGATGCCGTCCGGCATGAAGGTGAGAAGTTTATATTTGGCCTTTCTGCCGAACAAGCCGTATATGGACGTTATGAGCTAAAAACCAGCGGCAGCAGCAAGGAAAACAGGAGCGTGTTTTTCGCGGCAGTCAGCCTTGCGGATTCATTGCGCCATGCAACATCCAAGGGCGATGAGGGAGAAGAAAACCGGCTCATAGGTTTTTCTGGCAGGCTGGCCAACAACAGTTTCGATCCGCCGGAAGTTTATGTCGGAGGTTCGTCTGCACCGGTAACCATGAGTTTCATGTCAAATCGCATCAAGGCAGAAGAAACTACATTGCTGGAGTATGGAATACAGTTCCACGATAAGCTGTTTGCCCGAATAGCGGACGAAGGCTGGGATGAAACGAAGACATTCCATATCAGGAACCTAAAGTTCGTTTCAATCCCAGGTTTCACATTTGAAATCTCATTCGGCAATATATATGCATCGTCGGCAAACTCAGGCAGGGATGGCGCCAGCAGCTTTGCACAGCCTATAAGCTGGAATGTGGAAAGGTATAACAACGGTCCTGCAGGAGATTGGCCTGAAATTCCCGACACAAAAGCAGAAAAGGAAACAATACTTTCAGGCAGGACAGTGACGCGTCCGACTGCTCCCGTACCCACCGCCACAGGGTTTGACACCAGCATCACAAGCACCAGCATACAGCGGACAGGCGACAAGACCAATATAATTATCTGCTTCAATGAAGAGCTGGACAGCAGGGAGTTTGGTTTTGGGACAAACATTACAGATAAATGGGAAACCGTATGGTCAGAAGATAAAAAGCAGGTTGCGCTGACCATGGACTACAGTGAGTTTCCGGAAGGCACATATGCCGATGTCATAATATTCCGCCTGAAAGATACAGACGGAAATATGATACCGGGTCCAATATATCTCACGCTTTCACATACCAGGCCCGGAACCCCGGATGATGTACAATAAGTTATCCGCATCCGCTTCTATTGCGAATATTCCATCATGGCATCGATGATCCCGGTGTGTCTCCACCTGTAGCCGCTTCTCTCCAAAAGGCCGAACAACTCGCCGTCGCCCACAAAATCGTTATTGTCCCACCATATGCATGTGATGCCCCTTGCTCTGGCTGATGCGACATAATACGCGGTGAAATCGATCCTGTCCTGAAGATTGTTCTTTTTATTTCTCGCGCCGAATTCACCTATCACGACAGGGATGCCATTCGAAACGAATTTTTTATACAGTTCAGTCATAAAGTAATTTATCTCCTGGGTGCTCGAGCTTTTATTGATGTCAAACGTTGAAACGCCTTTCGCATCCAGTGCGAAGTTATACGGAGTATATGCATGGACAGATACTATGAGCTTATCAGGCACGGTATCTGTCGGAAGAATGAAGCCGGAATTCAGTGCGCCGCTGTATGATGCCGCATATCCGGGCACCATAAGGTAGCGCTGCGCATTGTTGCCTCCTGACGCCCGAACCGTATCGACGAACGTCTGGTTCAGTATATTGATGCTGTTGATGGCATCCTTGCATTCCTCATTATCCGGCTGGATGGTCCATTCAAGTCTATGGCCTGCCATTCTGGGCTCGTTCAAGGATTCGAATATCAGATGCTCGTCATAATCGGCAAAGCGTTCGGCCAGCTGAGTCCATATGCTCTTTACATATCGGATCGACTGATCAAGGTATTGGCTGGTCGGGTAGATAAAATCCTTGCTTATATCATGGTGGATGTTTATTATAACGTACATATCCCTGGAAATGGCATAATCCACGACCTCCTGCACCCTGTTGAGCCATGGCTCGCTGATCTGATAATCATCGCCGGACACATGATTATGCCAGGATACAGGTATCCTGATGGTGTTGAAGCCAGCTTCCTTAACAAGCTTGATCATCGGATCAGTTGTTCTGGTGCCGACCCATGCTGACTCATATGCCATCTCATCTTTCAGCCAGCTGCAGTCGAAAGCGTCGAATGTGTTGCCGAGATTCCAACCTATTTTCATATCGTTAACAAAAGCAAGAGCAGTGTTCTGAGGGATATCCATCTTTTCAATATCGATCTTTGGGATATTGTCGGCCGGAGTTTTTGCCGGATCCGATGGGCTGCTGTCCGGGGCTGACGCACCTTCAGCTTTCGAACGGTCTGATTCGGACGATGACGCATCCGAAGACATATTGTCCCCAGACGACGTATCCGCAAGCAGTGTGTTATCCGAATCAAGCACATCTTCCGCCGGATTTTCGCCGGCAGACGCCTCATCCGCTCTGCCGGCTTGATAACCGCACCCTGCCAGCATACCTGCAGCAAGCAGCAAAACAAGAAGATACGCCAAAAAACCCCTGATGTTGCGTCTCATCGATAATCCCCCTTTTACGGAACTTCCAATATCATCGTGTACTATAAAATATGCGGCACTTGCCTTATATAAGAAATTTTAACCTATCCTTGCCATATATGCAATACAGCACAGCTGACGCCAACGAAAATACATGTCACATTCGTTGCAGGTCACGCCATCGAAAGTATATAATAAAAACAGCACTTCCATGATTGATCCGGTATGGACTGTATTTTATAAGAAAAGCTTTAATGCGATGCAAGGAGGCAATCCAATGTATGATCATCACCGCGACTCCATCAGAAACATTACAGAGAAGCTGAGGGCTGATGAAAACATCCAGGCTCTCATCATTGCCGGCTCGATAGCCCATGGCTTTGCAGGCGAAGATTCGGACGTGGACATCATGATAGTCGTCTCCCAGCAGGAATATGAAGAAAGATGCAGGACCAACAGGGCCCTGTATTATGAACGTGAAAGCTGTACATACGAAAAAGGCTATATCGATGGCAAATACATCAGCACAGACTATATCAGGGAGGTCATACGATATGGAGGCGAACCGGCCAGATTCGCATTCACCAATTGCTGGACGGCCTTTTCAAGGATCGAAGGCCTTGATTATCTGATCCGGGAAGCCGCACGATATCCAAGCCGCTACAGGGAAGGCAGGATGAGAAGATTCTACGCTCACATGAACGAATGGTACTGGTTCTACAACGAAGTGTTAAGCAAGAACAATCCCTATCTTGTCAACACCGCCCTGTGCAATACTGTCCTGTACGGCGGACGCGCGATACTCGCATATAACGAGCTTTTGTTCCCTTATCACAAATGGTTCCTTAAGGTATTGGAGAAAGCCCGTGAGAAGCCGTCAAACGTGATGGAGCTGATCGACAGGATCTTCGGAAAAAGGCTGCCCGAAGACACTGCAGAATTCGTTTCGGCCGTAAGGAATTTTACAGACTGGGGCGTATCTGAAACAGAATGGCCGTCGTACCTGATGCTGGATGTCGATCTCGGATGCTATGAATCAGTTTTATGACACTGCTGCATTAGGCTCATTCGACAGCATCACTGTACTTTCCTATATCCGGAACGTTTCAGTACCTCGGAAGGTGTAATGCCGAAATGCTCCTTGAACACCCTGCTGAAATAGTAGATATCAGAGAACCCGCACTCCTCCGCCACCTCGCTCACTTTATACATACCGCTGATAAGCATGTTTTCCGCCTGGTTGAGCCTGATCAGCGTCAGATACTGCCGAAAGCTCTGCCCGGTTTCATTCTTGAAGAAGTTCCCGAAGTAGAGCGGGCTGAGTTTGACCATTTCTGCCATATCGGTGACAGAAAGCGGGTCCTTGTAATGGTCTATAACATGCTGCAGCACTTTTTTGATGCGTTTGTCGTAATTGCTCTGGTAGCCCTGGCACCAAATAAGCTGATAATACCTCAGAAGAATAAGCGTGTATATGGCCCTCGCCTTTAGCAAGTAACCAGGATCACGCAGCAGCCATGCCGCATTCAGTTCCTGATAAAGTGCGATGATATCCTGCCGGATCCCTATATGCGATACTTTTTCAAAGGGAAGCTGGATCTCATTGCCTGACATATCAAATACATTTCCGTTGACACTATAGCAATCCATCAGGTTTCTGGGATTCACGACGGCAGATTCACGGCACCCTTTCTGCACGCATATCAGATCGCCTGCACATACGGTATGACATACGCCGTCGATCATATATTCCGCCTCTCCCGAAACCACATATGTTACATCGATGAAATGATTGATTCGTTCTTCGATCTCCCATGACGGAGTACAGATCCTATGGTTGTAATATTCAATATCGACCACGATTTTACTGAACTGTTTCTCTGTCATTTTTACCACCTTGATATGATATTATCATTTATAAAAAAAAAAGACAATTATCACCCATGATTATTACAAAATTTATTAGTTTTCTTAATTGTAACTCCCATAGCTGAAGCATGAAAATGAGATTTGCCTTTCGCAAGGGTTACACAGATATT
>CAZQUQ010000003.1:8675-38187 GCA_964596445.1 uncultured Oscillospiraceae bacterium | reverse complement strand
GCACTTAAGCTGACAGAATAGCAGCCCTTGCAGAAACTGGAACTGCACTGGTCGGCACTTAAGCTGACAGAATAGCAGCCTTGCAGAAACTGGCACTGTGCTGTTTCGCACTAAAGAAGACCGATACTTGCTTCTGCTAAGGCTGACAATAACTGATCTGGACACGAACTGACACAATACTTGCCTGCACTAAAGCCGACACCACAAGCATACTCAAGTTTGACACAGAATTAACATACTTTGATAATTAATCAGCAATGCAGAATTCGAGGCACATTCTGCCTCGTTCAAATATACCGTGACAACATGGCTGTTTTGCTGAGGAAGACCGCCGGGACGGCATATCATACGGCATATAATCATGATGCGTGAAGGAGGTTAGGATTCTATGAGCAGTCAGACCAAAGCGTGCACATGCAAAAATGAGACCGAACAGGAAAAGTTCGACAGGATCGCAGAGGTGATCGAAGAGTACAAAGACAGGGAAGGGAGCCTTATCCAGATACTGCATATGGCGCAGGGCATCTATGGGCATCTTCCGCTCAAGCTCCAGCAGTTTATTGCTGAGAAGCTCGGGAAGCCGCTTTCGGAAGTTAGCGGAGTCGTATCGTTCTATTCCTTTTTTACAACACAGCCAAGAGGACAGAACACGATAAGGGTCTGCCTAGGTACCGCATGTTATGTGCGGGGAGGCAAAAAAATCATTGATAAGCTGCAGGAGCTTCTTGGCATCGAAGTAGGCGGGACCACTGATGACGGCAAGTTCTCGCTGGAAGTGATGAGATGTATAGGGGCATGCGGACTGGCCCCGGCCATGACGATAAATGACCGGGTCTACAAACAGGTCAATCCTGACAAGCTTCTGAGCATCATAGAAAAATATTGACAAGGAGGGAGATCATGCAAGTCCGAAAAACAGCTATCAAAAGCAATAAAGATATTATGGAGATAAAAGAAAATTATCTCAGAAAGCTTGAAGGCAAAAAATTCAGGATACTTGTCTGTTCAGGCGCCGGCTGTATATCTTCCGACTGTCATGCAGTTAAGGACGCACTGGTGGAAAGCCTTGAAGCAAAAGGTCTCACCGGGGCTGTAAATTTGGTGGAGACAGGCTGTATAGGCACCTGTGACATAGGGCCTGTGGTGGTAGTAAAATCACTTGGAAGTAATAATGGCCGGGAAAGTTCGTCCGAAAGGAGCGGTTCGGTTATTTATACAAAACTCACTCCTCAGGATATAAAGGAAATCGTCGAATTACATTTGATCAATGGAATCGTACCTACGGAAAAGACTTATTTTGACCGCAAGTCAGGCAAATACATCCCATTCCTGGAAGATATAGAATACTTCAGGAATCAGACCAAGATAGCGCTGAGAAACTGTGGGACCATCGATCATGGATCACTGGAGGAATATATAGCCCATGATGGCTATATGGCGATCGCAAAGGTTCTCGGAGGATATACGCCGGAGGCTGCCGTCGGCGAGATCAAGAAGTCCGGGTTAAGAGGCAGAGGCGGCGCGGGCTTCCCGACAGGCATAAAGCTGGAAGCAGGCATGAAGGCCAAGGACAGCGTGAAGTATCTGGTCTGCAATGCCGACGAGGGTGATCCAGGTGCTTTCATGGACAGAAGCATACTGGAGGGCGACCCGCACAGTGTTATTGAGGGAATGATGATAGGCGGCTATATAATAGGGGCAAAAGTCGGATATGTATATGTCAGGGCAGAGTACCCGCTGGCAGTCGAAAGGCTCGACAAAGCCATAAGGGATGCAAGAGAGGCTGGACTGCTCGGGAAGGACATACTTGGCAGCTCATTTGACTTCGACCTTGAGATCAGGATAGGAGCCGGAGCCTTTGTATGCGGTGAGGAAACTGCGCTGATGGCCTCGATCGAAGGTGAAAGGGGAGAACCGAGGCAGAAGCCGCCGTTCCCGTTCCAGAAGGGATTGTTTGGAAAGCCGACCATCATATGCAATGTGGAAACCTACGCTAACATCGCACCGATCATATTGAAGGGCAGCGAATGGTTTGCCGGCATCGGAACGGAAAAAAGCAAAGGTACGAAGGTGTTTGCGCTTGCAGGTTCGATAAACAATACCGGCATCGTTGAAGTCCCGATGGGCACCACGCTGGGAGAGATCGTATTCGATATAGGCGGCGGAGTGCGTAAAAACAGGGGCTTCAAGGCTGCCCAGACAGGCGGTCCGTCCGGAGGCTGCATCACATCTGAGAACCTGAACACACCGATGGACTATGATTCACTGGCAGCACTTGGGGCTATAATGGGCTCCGGTGGATTAATAACGATGGATGAAGATACTTGTATGGTGGATATGGCCAGATATTTCATGGAATTCATACAGGAGGAGTCCTGCGGCAAATGCATCCCCTGCAGGCTCGGTACGAAACGTATGCTGGAGATCCTGGAAAGGATGACCCAGGGCAAAGGTGAGGAAGGCGATATAGAAAAGCTCGAAGAGCTTGGAGCCATGATAAAGGATGCGGCCATATGCGGCCTCGGACAAACGGCGCCTAATCCCGTCCTCAGCATGATAAACAATTTCAGGGAGGAATTCGAGGAACACATAAAATACAAGTACTGCAGAGCAGGCGTTTGTGCGGAGATGTTCATTTCACCCTGCCAGAATGCATGTCCGGCCGGCGTCAATGTACCTGGATATGTAGCATTGGTAGCTGCAGGCAGACTGAGGGATGCATATAACCTTATACGGAAGGAAAACCCGTTCCCTGCGGTGTGCGGAAGAGTATGCACCCACGAATGCGAAAGCAAGTGCAGAAGAGGCCAGCTTGATGAACCTGTCGCTATAGCGGACCTAAAGAGATATGCGGCTGATTATGTGCTGAGAAACGAAGAACCGTATATGGATCTGGTCTTCCCGAAGAAAGGCAAAAGCGTCGGTATAATCGGGGCAGGGCCGTCAGGCCTCACATGCGGCTACTATCTTGCTAGGCTGGGATATGATGTGGATGTATACGAAGCCCAGCCGGTGGCGGGAGGCATCCTTGCATTCGGCATACCGGAGTACAGGCTGCCGTCGGACATACTGCAGCATGAGATCAAGCTGATTGAGCAGGTCGGAGTGAATATCCGGCTCAATACCGAGGTGGGCTCCGATGTTACATTCTACCAGCTTAAAAGCAAGCATGATGCCATTTACATTGCCACAGGCACACAGTTCTCAAATAAGATAAACATTCCTGGCGAGGATCTGAAGGGGGTTTACCACGGCCTTGATTTCCTGAGGGACGTGAACCTTGGCAAGAGCGTCAGGATCAGCGGCAAAGTTGCAGTCATCGGAGGCGGGAATACTGCGATAGATGCAGCCAGGACCGCTCTGCGGCTTGGAGCCGAGGAAGTCACTATCCTTTACAGACGCCTCAAGGAGGATATGCCTGCCGACAGCAGAGAGATAAGAGACGCTGAAGAGGAAGGGATCAGGATCATCCCGCTCGTTGCGCCGGTGAGGTTTATAGGAAAAGATAAAGTAAGAGAGATAGAATGCATCAGGATGGAACTTGGCGGGTTCGACAGCAGCGGCAGACGCAAGCCAAGGCCTGCTGCAGGCACGGAGTTTACGATAAAGGTCGATTATGTGATACCAGCAGTCAGCCAGTACTCCGATCTTCCGTTCATCAACAAGGATGAGGTGGAGGTCACGCAATGGGGTACATTCGTTACTGACAGAGATACCCTGATGACAAAGATGAAGGGCGTATTTGCCGGCGGAGACGTTGCAAGGGGTTCAGACACCGTCATTAGGGCTATCGCAGACGGAAAGAATGCTGCCAGATCCATCGACAGGTATCTGGGAGGTACCGGTGTGCTCAATACCGGCGAGGAAATAGAAATACCGCAGGCGGCTGATGAAAAGGAAATCGTTGAGCATGAGCGGTTCCCGATGAAGTATCTTCCGCCCAAGGAACGAAGCCGCAACTTCGATGAGGTGGCTGCAGGCTTCCACAAGCTCAATGCGATAGCTGAAGCGATGAGATGCTTGAGATGCGACAGGAGGTGCTGATATGGTCAATATTACGATCAACAATAAAAGGATAGCTGCCGTTGAAGGCGATACGATTATGGAAGCGGCCAGGCGGAACAATATCAACATACCCGGCCTGTGTCAGCTTGAAGGAGTCCACAAGGTCGGTTCCTGCAGGATATGCGTAGTTGAAGTGGAGGGAGCCAGAACGCTTCAGGCATCCTGCATCGTACCGGTCCAGGATGGTATGGTGATACGTACGAATTCCGAAAGAGTCAGAAAGACAAGAAAGCTTCTGTACGAGCTTCTGCTGTCGGATCATCCAAGGGAATGCCTCAGCTGCGGCAGGAACCAGAGCTGCGAGCTGCAAAAGCTCGGAGAAATGATAGGCGTTGAAGACCCAAGATTTGATGGCGAGCGGTCAAAATCGGCAGTCGATGATACATCGCCGTCGATCGTAAGGGATATGTCCAAATGTGTCCTCTGCAGGAGATGCGTGACTGTATGTAATGATATACAGGGCGTCGGTGTGCTCAATGTACAGAACAGAGGCTTCAAAACAGTCATAGGACCTGCTGCGGAGCTTGCACTTGATACGGTCAACTGCTCGTTCTGCGGTCAATGTACAGTGGTATGCCCCGTAGGTGCACTTCAGGAGAAGGATTCGACAAAGGCAGTATGGAAGGCTCTGTCCGACAAGGGAAAAAGGGTCGTTGTCCAGACAGCGCCTGCCGTGCGGGCCGCACTTGGGGAAGAATTCGGCTATGAGCCAGGTACGCTCGTTACCGGGAAAATGGTATCCGCCCTGAGAGAGTTGGGCTTTGATGATGTTTTTGACACGAATTTCACTGCAGACCTGACCATAATAGAAGAGGGAAATGAGCTGCTACAAAGACTGGAAGCGGCTCTGAACGGCAAGGCGTCGGCACTTCCGATGATTACCAGCTGCAGTCCGGGATGGATAAAATATGCGGAGCACACCTGGCCTGATGAACTGGATCACCTTTCTACCTGTAAATCGCCGCACATGATGCTTGGCGCTCTGGTGAAGTCATATTATGCCCAGAAGATCGGTATCGACCCGAAGGATATCTTTGTTGTATCGGTGATGCCATGTACTGCAAAGAAATTCGAGATCACCAGGCCGGAAATGAGGAACAACGGATATCCAAATGTGGATGCAGTGCTGACCACAAGGGAACTGGCAAGGATGATCAAAGAAGCCGGCATCGATTTTGATACTCTGGAGGACTCTGTATTTGACAGTCCTCTGGGACTTTCAACAGGAGCGGCGGATATTTTCGGAACGACCGGAGGCGTCATGGAGGCCGCACTGAGAACGGTGTATGAACTTGTGACCGGACGTGAGCTGCCCTTTGATGGCCTGCATGTAAAGCCCATCGTCGGTCTCGATAGGATCAAAACAGCCGAAATGACGATCGAAAGGCCGCTTCCGAAGTTCAGCCACCTGGATGGTGTAACTTTGAAGATAGCTGTCACAAGCGGTCTGAACGGTGCTGCCAGATTAATGGAGGAAGTAGCCGAAGGCAAATCACCATATCATTTCATCGAGGTAATGGGTTGTCCCGGAGGCTGCATCAGCGGCGGCGGTCAGCCAAGGCCTGTGGATGATGAAATAAGGAAGAAAAGGCTTGAGGCGATCTACAGGGAGGACGAGGGCAAGGAAATCAGAAAATCCCATGAGAACCCGGATATAAGCAGACTGTATGCTGAGTTCCTTGGCTCGCCTTTGGGGCATATATCACATGAGCTTTTGCATACACATTATACCAGGAGGGGCATATTCAACCAGTTTACCGAGTGAGGTCCGCCCGACAGTGAGTCACGGGTGTCTCCTGCAGATTGTGGTCAATGGATATAAATACAATTGACTGAAAATGGTAATTGTGATATGCTCTAGAACAAACAGTATAAAGGAGATCCCTGATGAAAAAGACTGCGGTATCTTTGATTGCAGCAGTTATGATAATCCTTCTGATGACGGCATCGGTATTCGGTTCAGCAAACGAAGCAGCCGATACGTCAGAAAATGCTGCATCAGCAGCTGCTGCTTCAACAACAAGTGCGCCGGTGACTGTGACAGAGGTGCCTGATATCAGGATCATTCTTGAAGGAAGCCTTGTAAGCTTCAAGAATGTGCCTGTTTCTGTCAACGGGAGTACATTGCTCCCGCTGAGGGAATTCCTTGTCAATCTGGGGGTGCCTGATGACGGCAACAGCTTCAGGTATGATCCAAAGGAAAAGACTGTCGAGGTTTCATACGGACAGATCAGTATATTGCTGTACATCGGAAAAAATGAAGCATATATAAACAACGAGCTTGTCGTTCTGAACGCAGCGCCTGTCTTGCATAAAAACTTCACATATATACCGGCCAGAGCTGTTGCTGAGGCTTTCGGGAAAAAAGTGGTATGGGATAGCGCATCCCGCTCGGTACTTATCTGCGATGCAGAGAAATATGAAATGGTAAAGGATATATTGAAAAAATCCAATGATGCATCGCTGAAGACTGAAAGTTTCAGAATGAATATGGATGTAGAATCAGTCACAAAAGTCGGGCTTGTGAAGGAAAATATAAACATCACGATAGTGAACGAAGTCGATAAGGCATATAAAAAACTACACATGGAATTTCTTATGAAGGCCGCAGGTTTTGAATTCAAGTCTGCTGCATATTATTCGGACAATGTCGCATACACTCTCGATCCGCTGAGCGGAAGCTGGCTGAGGACAGTATATAAAGATGATGAATATGACAAGCTGTTCGAAGCCCAAAGCACAAGTCCGGGTGTGAGAGAAGCATTGTGCGCGGGCTTGTCACAGATAAAAAGTGAAAATGAGGATGAAATCACGCTGAGCGGAGATGTGTATCTGGCCGATTACTATCAGAATGTGTTAAGTCAGCAGGCAGGTACTGCTGGGGCCGACAGCGTGACGCTGCCTGCATTCGACACTTTTGATCTGACGATCGTTCTGGACAAAAATACATATCTGATAAAAAGAATGACAATGGATGTCTCATCCAAAGAGAAAAAGGACAACATGACCGTGACGACTGAAATAGGCGTATCAGTGAGGTACGAGGACTACAACGGGGATTTTGGCATCACGGTACCGGAGGATGTGGTGAAAAAGGCAGTAGATAAGGAAACGGCTGCATAGGCAGTTGATTCAGATCAAGCAGGCGCATCTGCCATCATGGCACATGCGCCTGTTTACATATATGCATATTTTATAACGTAATATTGTTAACGAATTAACGGTGTAGTATAATAACGTTGACCGGACATACCTTAGCCTCAGAGGAATGCAACATGCAAAGGTGTGTCCCATAAAGTTGGACGGATAAACATTATCTATAGAGAAATCTGGATCGGTGTCAAATTAAAAGGAGCAAGAGAATGAAGTTAAGCAAAATATCCGAAATACTCGAAGCCGAGATACTGTCGGAAGGACAGGGCGACATAGATATCCAGTCGGCTTGCGGATCAGACCTGATGAGCGATGTGATGGCATTCGTAAAAGAAAATGTCCTGCTGCTGACAGGACTGGTATCGCCTCAGGTCATACGGACTGCCGAGATGATGGACATCAGGGCTGTCGTGTTTGTAAGAGGGAAAATGCCGGGTCCGGCTATACTAGATCTGGCGAAGGAAAAAGGCATTGCTGTCATGGCAACCTGTGAGCCTATGTTTATCGCCTGCGGCAAACTGTACAGCGCAGGACTGACCGGAAAGGGTGTCAGATAATTGGAAGAAGGCCGTATATATCTACATTACGATATACCTTCTAATGATCTAACATGTGCAGGCGAAGCTTCGAGCAGCGTTAAGAAAATGCTGGTCCAGCTTGGCATCGATCCTGTACAGGTAAAAAAGGCTGCGATCTCTATGTATGAAGCGGAGATCAACGCCGTCATCCATGGAGGGGGCGGTACGGCCGATATTATCATAGACAGGGAAAAAATAACCGTCGTTATTAAGGACAGCGGACCAGGCATTGCTGATCTCGAGCTTGCAATGCAGGAGGGCTATTCCACCGCATCGGATGAAATCAGAGAAATGGGTTTCGGTGCAGGAATGGGGCTTCCAAATATGGAACGTTATGCGGACGAGCTTGAAATAGATACAAAGGAAGGAAAAGGCACCACTGTAACAATTACCGTAATGTTCGGCAATACCCTGCAGACCTGAGAAGAGGGACGCCGCAGCAATCGCCTTACAAAGCGCTGAAGAGGTGAGGAGATGGAGAAATACTTTCATTCTGTAACACTGGACGAGGCAAAATGCAGAGGCTGTACAAACTGTATAAAAAGATGTCCTACTGAAGCAATCAGAGTAAGGCGGCATAAGGCGCGCATAATAAATGAAAGATGTATAGACTGCGGCGAATGCATAAGGATCTGTCCGTATCATGCAAAACAGGCGATAACTGACAGCTTGTCATGCATCGAACCATACAAGTATAAAATAGCTATCCCGGCACCCACCATTTACGGGCAGTTCAAGCCTCAATACAGCAGAAACAGGATATTGAACACATTTAAGCTCATTGGTTTCGACGATGTCTATGAAGTTGCAAGAGCAGCCGAATATGTTTCTGATGCTACAAGAAAGCTTTTAACTGAGGGCAATGTAAAGAAACCGCTCATTTCGTCGGCCTGTCCTGCAGTTGTCAGACTTATACAGGTAAAATTCCCTAACCTGATCGATAATCTTATCAAATTGGAGTCTCCCATGGAGGTTGCAGCCAAGATTATAAGAAAGAGAACTGCCGAAAGGAAAGGTATCGATCCTTCTGATATAGGTGTTTTCTTCATTACGCCTTGTGCCGCAAAAGCAACCAGCGTGAAGGCTCCGTATGAGACAAAAAAATCTTCCGTGGACGGTGTCATATCGATTAAAGATATCTATCTGAAACTTCTTTCCAAGCTGGACAAGACAGATGATGAGGAGCAGAGTGCAAAAGCAGGCTTTGAGGGCATCCGGTGGGCGAATTCCGGCGGAGAAGGCCTGGCGCTGGGCACAGATAGTTTTCTTGCTGTCGATGGCATACACAATGTGATAACCATATTGGAAGCTGTCGAGAGTGACAAGATCGAAAGCGTTGATTTTATAGAAGCGCTCGCCTGCACAGGCGGATGTCTGGGGGGACCGCTTACCGTTGAAAATGTATATGTTGCAAAGACAAGGATCAAAAAGCATGTTGATGATGCTAAGCTGACCGGCCTCGACAGACGCCAGCCGGAGACGTACGATGAAAGCATGGTATGGACTGAGGAAATCACATACAAGCCGGTATTAAAGCTGGATAATGATATTGAAAAAGCTATAAAGAAGCTCGAAACACTTGAAAAAATCAATGACGGACTGCCCGGCCTTGACTGCGGAGCATGCGGCGCACCAAGCTGCAGAGCGCTGGCGGAGGATATCGTCCGCGGCATCGCAACAGAGACGGACTGCATATTCAAGCTCCGTGAAAAGGTAAACGACCTGGCTGCCATAATGAAAGAGCTGGAGGACAAGACGCCGCCGCAATAGGCTGATCGGCTGCCGGGCAATTAATATAAAAAGTCATACGACATTTGGAGGGACAAAATGAAAGTGTCAGAACTGGCGGCAAAACTTGATGCCGAAGCAGTTGCCGGAAATGCCGGCATTGACCGGCAGGTAAGCGGAGTGTACTGCTGTGATCTGCTCAGCTGGGTAATGTCTCATGCCTCAAAGGGCTCAGCCTGGATAACAGTTCATTCGCATGTGAACATCGTTGCAGTAGCTGTGCTTGCAGAACTTCCATGCATCATTATACCTGAGGGGATAGAAGTTGAAGAAGCCACGGTCAAAAAAGCCGCCGAAGAAGACATCGCGATCCTGAGCACCAGGCTCAGCGCTTACGAAGTCTGCTGCGTGGCCCACGACTGCGGCATCGGGTGAATGTCGACATACCTATATAAGACTCAGGAGATGACATATAAAGCTCAGGAGAGGATATAAGGCTCAGAAGAGTATATATAGGGCTAGGGCTCAGGAGAAGACATAAAAAGTTCAGGAGAAGATATATAAGGCTCAGGAGAAGACAGATGAAATACGCGGTGGACCTGCACATACATTCAGCGCTTTCTCCGTGTGCAGGCGACGAAATGACTCCTAACAATATAGTCAACATGGCTGTTCTGAAAGGCCTTGACGCCATAGCAGTTACAGATCACAACTCAGCAGCGAATGCGGCGGCTGTGAGTATGTGTGCCAAAAGACAAGGTCTTCTGTTCATACCCGGAATGGAGGTCGAAACCTCCGAGGAAGTACATATGGTATGCCTTATGCCTGATCTTACAAGTATGGATGAGTTCCGGCGCAGAGTCGAGCTATCGCTGCCCGGATTGGACAACAGGCCGGATATATTCGGCAGGCAGCTGATCATCGACGAAAACGACGATGTGGTCGGCGAGGAGCCGCGTATGCTGCTGACAGCCACCAGCCTTTCGATAGATGAAGTTGCCGTACTTGCCGCTGAACTAAAAGGCGCGGCTATTCCTGCGCACATAGACAGACAATCATACAGCATAATCTCAAATCTGGGTTTCATCCCGAAGGAACTTGATATTAAGTACCTCGAGATATCAAAGCTATGCGACGGTCCATTGTTCAGATCCTCCAGACCGGATCTGGACAGGTATCATTTTATCAGAAGCTCAGATGCCCATAATCTTGGCGACATCCTCGAAAGGGAGAGCTTTCTCGAGCTGGATGAACTGAGCGCGGAAGCAGTCATCCGCAAGCTCACTTCCTAAGCATGCCGGACTCCATGCCGGATCGCATACCGGATCATATGCCCTATATAAACCAAATCAAAAATGACCGCCTCAGATATGCTAAATCTGTATAATGTATACATAACTATGTCAAAAAAATATTGATTTTACAGTTGATTAACTATTTTGGATTTGCTATAATATCATAGAATGTTAAATAGTTAACAACCAAACAATTGAACTAACAACGAAGACTGGGGGCATGAAAAATGAGCAGCAACAACTGCTGCTGCGGATGCGTAGATGAAAAGGAACGCAAGCTGCAGGAAATCATCGAAAAGTACAAGGATTCCAAAGGGGCATTGATACCGGTGCTCCATGAGGCTCAGGAATTGTACGGATATCTTCCGATGGCCGTACAGAAAAAAATTGCGGAAGGCCTTGATGTTCCACTGTCTGAGATATATGGAGTCGTAACTTTCTACGCCCAGTTTTATCTCAAGCCAAAGGGAAAATTCCGCATCAACACATGTCTTGGAACCGCATGCTATGTAAAGGGTGCGAACCTAATACTCGAAAAGCTTCAGGAGAAGCTTGGTATACATGTTGGCGACTGCACTGAGGACGGCAAGTTCTCTCTGGAAGCATGCCGCTGCATCGGCGCGTGCGGACTTGCGCCTGTTATCATGATAAACGACGACGTCTATGGCAGACTGACCCCTGATGATATAGAAGGCATCCTGGATAAGTACAAGGATCTGTAATTAAGGTACCGGAGGGATCCTGATCTTGAGAGAAATCGCACTGCACATACTGGACATAATGCAGAACTCAGCAGCAGCCGGTGCGGGCAGGATCGGGACAGAACTGACGGCAGGACTTGACACTGGGCTGCTGACGGCGGAGATCGAAGACAATGGCTGCGGCATGGACGAAGAAACACTCAGAACGGTAACCGATCCATTTACGACATCAAGGACCACACGAAGAGTAGGATTGGGGATACCGCTGCTGAAAGCTTCATGTGAAAGATCCGGCGGAAGTTTTAACATAGTGTCGGAAAAGGGTTCGGGCACGAAGGTAACGGCGACTTTTGGGATAGACCACATAGACAGGCCAATTTTGGGCGACCTGGCCGGTGTGATCGCCGATATGTCGGCAGCGTATCCGTCGGTGGACATACAGTTGGTGCTGTGTGCCGGAGGCAAACGGTTCTCATTCAGCTCGGCAGAAGCAAGCCGGGTACTGGGTGAAGTTCCGGTGTCGGAACCGGCCGTAGTCAAATGGATCAAGGATTATATACATGAAGGGATAATTGAAATTTTCGGAGGTGTTTTAAGTGAAATCACTGGCTGAACTGGAAGAGATAAGAAAGAATACCCTGGATCAGATAAAGATGAGAAAGAATAAAGACGGAATACGTATAGTCGTCGGTATGGCAACGTGCGGTATCGCAGCCGGAGCACGGCCGGTTATGAATGCGCTGGTCGAAGAGATCGGCAAAAGGAAACTCAGTGACGTATCGGTCACCATGACGGGATGTATCGGCGTATGCAGGCTGGAGCCCATAGTAGAGGTATTCAACGCAGACGGCACAAAAGTTACTTACGTCAAGATGACCCCGGAAAAGGCAGCCAGAGTTGTTGCCGAGCACATAGTGAACGGCAGGGTCTGCCAGGATCTGACCATAGGAGCTGCCGAGGCGGCAGATAAGCAATAAACATTCATATCACTCAAGAATTGCGGGGAGGGAGCAAAATGGAATTTTTCAGAGCTCATGTGCTGATTTGCGGAGGTACCGGTTGTACTTCTTCAAACTCTCAAAAGGTAAGGCAGGAGCTTGAAGCTCAGTTAAATAAAAATCATCTGGAAAAGGAAGTAAAGATCGTTACCACAGGCTGTTTCGGACTTTGCGCCGAAGGACCGATCGTCGTTGTATATCCTGAGGGTGTCATGTATACGATGGTCAGAGTCGAGGATGTGCAGGAGATCGTTGAGGAGCATCTTTTGAAGGGCAGACCTGTAAAGAGACTGATGGCGGGGGACAAGGAATCGTCAGATACCACAAAATCTCTTGAAAATGTGGGCTTCTTCAAGCGTCAGGTCAGGATCGCCCTCAGAAACTGCGGTGTCATCAATCCTGAAAATATCGACGAATATATAGCATATGACGGCTATAAGGCGCTAGCAAAGGTGCTCACCGAAATGAAGCCGGATGAGGTTATCGCCGAGATCAAGAAGTCCGGTCTCAGAGGCAGAGGCGGCGCCGGTTTCCCCACAGGACTGAAATGGGAACTGACGAGGAAGTCACAGAGCGACAAGAAGTATGTTTGCTGCAATGCCGATGAAGGCGATCCGGGTGCATTCATGGACAGAAGCATCCTGGAAGGCGATCCCCACAGCCTTATCGAAGCTATGACCATAGCCGGATATGCCATCGGTTCGGATCAGGGTTACGTTTATGTAAGGGCTGAGTATCCGATCGCTGTAAAAAGGCTTCAGATAGCAATAAAGCAAGCCAAGGAATACGGCCTTTTGGGCAAGAACATTTTCGGGACAGGTTTTAACTTCGATCTCGAGCTGAGACTTGGAGCAGGCGCGTTCGTATGCGGTGAGGAAACAGCTCTGATAACATCTATAGAAGGACACAGGGGAGAACCCAAACCGAAGCCGCCGTTCCCGGCAGTCAGCGGTCTGTGGAAGCAGCCTACGCTTCTGAACAATGTTGAGACATATGCAAATATCCCGATAATACTCAACAAAGGTGCAGACTGGTTTGCAAGCATCGGAACCGAGAAGAGCAAAGGCACCAAGGTGTTTGCGGTCGGAGGCAAGATCAATAACACCGGTCTTGTGGAAATACCGATAGGCACCACACTGAGAGAAGTAATATACGATATAGGCGGCGGTATCCCGAACGGGAAGAAATTCAAGGCAGCCCAGACAGGCGGCCCGTCCGGCGGATGCATACCTGCAAGCCATATCGATACTCCCATAGATTATGAAACTCTGAGAGACCTGGGCTCCATGATGGGTTCAGGCGGACTCATCGTAATGGATGAGGACAACTGCATGGTCGATATTGCAAAATTCTTCCTTGAATTCACAGTTGACGAGTCCTGCGGAAAATGCCCGCCGTGCCGTATCGGTACGAAGAGGATGCTTGAGATCCTTGAAAGGATAACAGGCGGCAAGGGTGAACCGGAAGACATAGACAAACTTGAGCTGCTGGCGAAGAACATCATCGCATCTGCGCTCTGCGGACTGGGACAGTCGGCGCCGCAGCCCGTACTCAGCACGCTGAGGTATTTCAGGGATGAATATATAGCGCATGTCAGAGACAAAAAATGTCCGGCCGGCGTCTGCAAGTCGATGATGAGCTATGTTATCGCGGCAGACCGCTGCAAGAGCTGCGGCATATGCGCAAGAAACTGCCCTGTCGGCGCTATCAGCGGTGAAAAGAAGGTACCGTACGTGATAGACCAGGAAAAGTGCATCAAGTGCGGCGCTTGTATGGAAAAATGTCCGTTCAAGGCAATATTCAAGAATGCGTGATGAGGAAAGGAGAGTGCTGAAGAGATGGAAATGGTCAATATAACGATAGATACGCGTAAGATTCAGGTCCCGAAGGACTATACCGTTCTTGAGGCAGCAAGGTATGCCAACATCGATATCCCGACATTGTGCTTCCTGAAGGATATCAACGAGATCGGTGCATGCAGGATGTGCGTAGTCGAGATCAAGGGAGCCAGGAGCCTGCAGGCGGCATGTGTATACCCTGTATCCGAAGGATTGGAAATATATACACAGACGCCGAAGGTAAGAGAGGCAAGGAAAGTCACACTGGAGCTCATCCTTTCAAATCACGACAAGAAGTGTCTTACATGCGTAAGAAGCAGGAACTGCGAGCTGCAGAAGCTGGCTGAGGAACTGAACATCAAGGATATCAGATTTGAAGGCGAAATGATAAAGCATCCGATAGACGAGCTTTCACCCTCCATAGTCAGAGATCCGAACAAATGCGTCCTGTGCAGACGCTGCGTCAACATGTGCAAAAACGTACAGAAGGTCGCTGTCATCGACACAAATGAAAGAGGCTTCAAGACCATAGTCGGATCAGCGTTTGACAAGCCGCTGGCGGAAGTACCGTGCATCAACTGCGGACAGTGTATCACTGTCTGTCCTGTTGGAGCGCTCAGAGAAAAGGATGATACCGACAAAGTATGGGAAGCTCTTGCAAACAAGGATCTGCACGTAGTGGTTCAGACCGCTCCGGCAGTCAGAGTTGCTCTCGGTGAAGAATTCGGGATGCCGATCGGCACCAGATGCACCAGCAATATGATCGCATCACTCAGGCGCCTTGGCTTCAGGAAGGTGTTCGACACCAATACCGCAGCAGACCTTACGATTATGGAAGAAGTAACGGAATTGGTCGAAAGGATCAAGAACGGCGGCAAGCTGCCTGTGATCACATCATGCAGCCCCGGCTGGATCAAATTCTGCGAGCATAATTATCCTGAGTTCCTCGACAACCTGTCCAGCTGCAAATCGCCTCATGAAATGTTCGGTGCTTTACTGAAGTCATATTATGCCGAAAAGATGGGCATCGATCCGGCCAAGGTGTTCGTAGTTTCTATAATGCCCTGTACTGCAAAGAAATTTGAGGCAAAACGTCCCGAGCTTTCGGGTACTGGATATCCGGATGTCGATGTAGTTCTGACGACAAGAGAACTGGCAAGGATGATAAGAGAAGCGGGTATTGACTTCCTGGAATTGCCGGAGAGACACTTTGACGATCCGATGGGAGAAGCGTCAGGCGCAGGAGTCATATTCGGCGCGACCGGCGGTGTAATGGAAGCGGCTTTGAGGTATCTTGTAGAGCTTCTGGAAGGCAAGCCGCTGGAAAAGCTGGAGTTCGAGGCAGTCAGAGGCGTGGAAGGCGTCAAGGAAGTCTCTCTTGACGTAGCAGGCATGACGATCAAAGCCGCTGTGGTACACGGCACCGGAAATGCAAAGAAGCTCCTGGACAAGATGAAGAAAGGCGAGGCACAGTACCATTTCGTTGAAGTAATGGCCTGCCCGGGCGGATGCGTAACCGGCGGCGGACAGCCTATTCAGCCGTCCGAGGTCAGAAGCTGGATCGACCTGAGAACGGAAAGAGCAAAGGCGATTTATGCCGAGGACGAAAGCATGCCGATCAGAAAGTCTCAGGACAACCCGTTTGTGAAGAAGCTGTATGAGGAATTCCTGGGACATCCGGGAAGCCATAAGGCTCACGAACTGCTCCACACGCACTATACGGCAAGGGAAAATTACCCGGAAGGCTGACAGGATATGAGGCGGCTGACCCGCCAATAAATAAAGCAGGACCTTATGTGGAGCTGTCCCGTAAATAATGTATATAAAACCTCTGAGGATCGATCCTCAGAGGTTTTATCACTTTGCACATGTTTTTAGCTTTACTTCTCCAGCAGATTATGCAGTACCTGAGCCATTTCCGCTCTGGTTGTTGTGTTGAGCGGGGTGAGCTTTCCAGCGCTGCCTTCGATAATACCGGTTTCGACCAGCAGCGTGATGGCGTCCTTTGCCCACGAGTCTATCTGACCGGCGTCTGTGAAGTCGGAGAGAGTCTTGCCGGTATTGCCCTGCGGGAGTTGGCCGATGACCTTGAGTGCGTTATATAGCAGGGTGAACATTTCCTGACGGGTTATCTCCCTGGCTGGCGCATATTTGTTATTTCCCACGCCAGCGGATATCATGAGCCGTTTTGCTGCTGCCAGATAGTTGGTATAATAAGTATTGCCCGCGTCTGAAAAGTTATCAGTCGGGTTAATGTCTGGTTCGATACCGTAGGCTTTCATCAGCATTACGATGAATTCTCCGCGTGTAAGCCTGGAGTTTGGACTGTAATTGCCATTACCTGTACCGCTCGTGATCTCTCTTGCCGCGATGAAGCTCACAGCGTCATGATACCATGCATCCGCAGGCACATCATTAAAGCTGACCTTGTTATACGCCACTGCATATTCACTGAAATGGGTGGTATCAAAGGTGACCGTTCCGGTAACCGGATCGTAGTGACCGTTAGGGATGGTGACAACATTCCCTGCACCGTCAATGTACCAGATGACGATGCTTTCGGGATGAGCAAGTTCCTCTTCAGTCGGCGTATAAGGAACAGAGACCGTTACAGGAGCGTTGGGATTGCTCCAATCGGTTTGCTTGCCGTCAATGGACAGCGTAAGCTGTATCAGCGGCCTCGAGCCTATGACAGCTTTGACATCTGGGGGTAAACCGCTCTTATCTCCCTGCCCGATCGTTATCTCTGCCTTGCTTCCGCTTACGCCTGTCAGCATATCGGACGGAATGGCCAAGCTGCCCGTATCGGTATTGAAGATAAGCTTTCCATGTTCATCACTCGCCGACAAACTTGTTACTGGGATACCGAGGGCATACGTGCTCACGCCCTGGATGGAGGGCATCGTTATCACAATATCACCCGACGCAAGATCCAGAGAGTCAGCATCTATGGATGCGGTTCCGGTATCTTCATCGACCGTGACTAAAAGTGAGATCTCGTTGCCGCCAGACGTCTTTACCTTAGCTTTATACTCCGATGCTGTCTGAGAGCTGTCTGTGTCCGCCCCGGAGAAGGATGCGGTACTAACGTGTACCATGATTGTGAGGCTGTTATAATTTTCTGTATCGTCAGGGGTAAATATTACCGGAAAATCACCATCCCCTGCGAATATCAGGTCAGGATTGCTCCATGAGAAGGTTCCGGGTACATTGGCTGCACCTCCTGTTAACCTGGATGAGGAAAGTTTCTGCCCTGTCCAAATGGAGGTTGCCGACGGAGCAGTCGTGATGACCGGGAGACCTTTTCCGACGCTGACTGTGGCGATATCACTTATAACAGCTATGCTTTTTCTATCAAATGCGTTGTTATTTGTATTAGTGATCTCGCAGTAATAATACATCAAGCCTGATTCACCTGCGGTAACTGTGAGGCTGGCTTCGGTGCCGTTCTCTATGGCAGTGCCTCCCAGAACGCTGTATGAAGTGTTTTTATACCATTGGTAGGACAAGCTTCCGCCGTCTGGACTTGATGCCTCTACTTCAAGTGTGAACGATCCGCCGACATCCACAGCCTGATCCAAAGGCTGGACGCCGATGACAGGATATGCAGCGTCAAGGGGCGGATAATCACCACTTTGCGGTGTCACCGGCTCAGACCATTCAGACCATGGCCCTGTCGCTTGTGAGTTAACAGCCGCCGCTCTGAACCTATAGCTTTTACCATTGGTCAACCCCGCAAATTCATGCCTGACATCGGTGGCATATTGGGTCTTCGTGTCGCTGTTGTCGGATGTGTTCACAGCTTCCACCTGATATCTGATGATACTTCCTCCGCCCGTATCAGAAGGAGGAGTGATGTAAACCACGGCCGAGCCGTTTCGGGCTGCCACGTTACTGACAGATGGCGCTGTTGGTATCCCCGACATTGCATGGATTACAATGTCCTTGAATGATGCTGTCCGCAAATCTGCTATCCTCAAAATGGAGTCACCGTCGTCGTTTGCCTCTACTGTGACGGTCTTTGTGGAGCTGTCATATGTTTTTGCTGCCAATAAAGGCGGTTTTCCCGGCATCAAAAGCTCACTCAGCTCAATATCTCCGGGAGCAGGATCTCCGCCGCTGCTGGATGAGATCGTCAGAGGGAAGCTCGTCTCCTCATTCGGCGTGACATACACCGTATCCTGGGCATTTATTGTACTCGCGGGCTGGATGCCGGCGAAGGCGGTGTTATTGGTCGTGTCAAATTCCGGTGTGCTGGTGGATACTACGAACTTCAATTCCATGGAGTGGTCGGCAGCATTGACATCAAACCAGGACAGAGGGATCAACAGATCGTTGTCGGTCTTCGGCTCAAGTGATCCGTCGGTACGGATGATGTAATTGCCGTCAGATCCTACTTCATAGTCGCTGTTGTTTGTGTGATATCCGGACTCACTGTCCGCAGCAATACTTCCAAGTGAAACCGAACCATTTGCGCCTATGATGCCGGTTGTCGGAATATAGGCCACATTGCCGCCCGCGTCGGTTTGGCGGTAATACACGGCGAGTACAGCGTCACTGGCTGCCGTTTTGCCGCTATAATTTCTCACGACAACGTCAATGTCCAGCGGCATATACCTTACGCCGTCCACCGTTACAATCCCACCGCCCTGTTTTATTGATACGCTGTCTATAGCCAGTTCTGCCTTATCCTGCTCTGTTGAGTATGCCAGCGGGCGGGCAGAGGGGGAAGAGAATAGTTCCACCCCTCCCTTGGACCAGAACCCGGAGGTGTTGAGCATATCATCCAGGCTGTTGTATGAATAGGCATCCGGGAAGCTGCTATCCTCATTGACTGTAAAGTACAGGTATCTGCCATCCAGCTCTTCCGGCAGAACGTCTGACAGGATCTGAGTACCGGTTTGTGCGTAGACGGTGTCAGGACTGTTGAGGAGCGTATCGACCGTATCGCCCGATGGGATGTTGGATGTAACATTCCATGTTGCAAGCTCCGTCCCGTTTTCTATACCATTTCCCAGCATAAGGCGTATTTTCAGCGGATGGGTCTCATCACTCCGCAGGGCAAAGTCACCCGCATTTTTAAAGGTGATCCTGGGTGCTAAAACCGAACCGGGGACAAAGGTATTATTGGTAAAGGTCAAAGAGGGGAAACCCACTTTTCTTGTACCTACCGGGAAGCTCATGGCATAAAAGCCCTTGATGCCCGGCAAGGCATACCCTTCGCTATCTGTCACAGGTATTTTGACTCTGGCCTTTGGATTTGTATTGGACATTGGGTCTTCAACTTCCTGCAGTTCTGTCATAACAGTCTGCGCAACCAGCTGCAAAGCGCCGCTTGTGCTGATTACCACCTGTGGCTTCTGGAAAATCAGCTTATAATCATCCTGATAATATGCTGCTTTCGCTTGTTCCTCAGTAAGAACGCCATCTCCGAGACCTTCGTATGTACTCATGCCACGCATGGCGAGCATTATGCCCTTGCCCCAGGTCCCGGTATTGGGGTCGTACTTGGTAAGGAAAATGGCATTGTTGTTGGTATATGGTACGGTGGAAGTATAGACTGCTGAAATATTTCCGTCCCCGTCCACGCCAAGGTTGAAGTCTCCCTTGTTGTCGCCCTGTGCACCCTGCTCAAGCTCGAAGAAAGGCGTAATATTTCCTGTGTGTGTTTCTCCGATAAGGCTATTCAGATTCTCCTGATCGATAACATAATAGCGGTTGTTCATGTTGAACAGCAGGAAATTTTCCGAAGCCCCGGATGGACTGAGCTTGCCTTTATGGAACTCCAGACCGCCGAAAAACGGATCGATGAACTTCTGGTTCTCGTCCAGAGCGCCGTTCACATAGACCCCATCCTTCGAATCGTCGTCCGAATCCACAAGGGAGCGCAGCAGCAGTGCAGTATCGAGTGTAACAGTTCCTGCAGCGGCATCGATCGTCCCCCTGCGCAGATACAGACGCTTGGCGGTCATGTTAGTAGTATTATCCAAATAATTATAGCTGGTGGTATATGCCATGTAGAACTCATTTGTGCTCATGGAGTACAGGTCGGCCTGCTCCACTCTTGTTTTGTCGCTCTGCCAGCCCGTATCCGGCGTAATATCTGTCGGCGTAAAGGTCAGAGCCGCTCCGGTGGTTACGCCGAAGAAGAACTTGGAATACTTGCCATAGAGCGTGTTCATGTTCCTGTAATTGCCGACTTTCAGATCGAAATAGGGATATATGGATTTGGCTTCATCTTCTGCGCTGCCATTGCCGTTTTTATCAGTCACGCCCAGTTGATTTATAAGATTGGTTTTAAATTCATCCTCGGCGATTTCCAGTTCGGCTTGTGTATATGGTACTGCCTTTATAGCAAGCGTAAGGTTATTCGTCCCATCCGTGGTGACCTTCGGCAGGAAATGGTATACTGTGGCATCGGCTTCCACTACCTGCGCAGTACCAAAACCCGCAGCTGCATTATCCAAGTCGATTTCGGCGTATTTCAGCCGGGTGTTTGCCGCACGGCCGGCCATGGCAGTATTTAGATCCGTGCCAATGTCTGATTCGCTGGTCGTATTGATATAATCTGTCCATAACACTTTGATTTTGCTGCCATCCACACAGATGTCGAAGCTTAAGTCGCCTGTCTGGTCTGTGTTCCCGCTTCCGTCTCTGTCTACCACAGTATAGCTGCCGCCGCCGCCAGTGGGGTCGACAAATCCGGTGCCGGTAATTTCCGACAGCACCAGGAGATCCTTATCTACCGTGCTGCGGCTGGAACCGCCGTCAATTACGTACAGGATGTAGTTATTTCCGCCGGCTGTAAACAGCTTGTAATCAGAACTGTAGCCAAGGCCGTCGGTTAGTTTGGTTGCTGATGCGCCTGTATTGTACTCGCCCAGTTCAAATCCGTGTGCTGTGGGGATCGACATCAGTGAAATGCGGCCATCTGTCTGAGCGTCAGACCCACTGCGTATATACTGGCCGTCGTAAGTCCTTTCCGATATGCTGAGCCTGACCCTGGGCGGCTTGTTCAGCCCGCCGGTATCCATGGCTCCCATGGCGGACATCATTCCGGACCGTTTTTGCTGATCCTGCCCGAAGGCAGCCCATGAGAAATTCCATTCCGGATCGTCAGGCATATTACCGTCTGTTCTGCCTTTTTCATAGTCCAGCTTAAAGGAGATGGCATCCATCTCATAGCTGAAGCACAGGAACTCAGCCCTGAAGCCAAGAGCCGCACCTAACTCGAACGTATCCACCCCTGACTCTTCTGATGCTTCCGCTATTTTGAATTCCACCCCGATATTGACCTTAAGGTATATTTCAAATTTGCATAGCTCAACGCCCACGCCGATGCCGGCTTCTACACCGATTTCTATTTTGACATCTCCGGTGTATGTGACATTATTATGGACCATCCCATAGGCATCGTTCGATTCGTCGACATCAATATTAAGACCCACTTCGACATCAGCACTGAAGATAAGATATACGTAGATGATAGGGACAGGCGGCAGACGCTGGCTTATTTTTATCTCACCGTTGAATGTGACAAAAATGCGCGCCTCGTCGAACTCCCAACGATCTTCTGTCTTGTCGTATGCCCACATAAAGGAGGCGTTAAAGGCAAATTCAAAGGAAAATTCATAATCAGCCGACGGTTTGAGGCCTTTATTAGTCTTGCTGGCCAGATCCTTCAGTTTATTGAAGATGTTGTCATCTCCGCCTTTTTCTACGGCTTCTTTCATATCATCAAGATATTTGGATGCATTGCCTGCCAAACCGCTCTTCTCAGTTTTCTTTTTGCCATCTTCCCTGCCTTTGCTCATGCCGAAAATGGGTATGCCCACTTCAAAGCCCACCTTGTCTTCCTCAACGACGATTTCAAAGGGGCCTGCGGGAATATTCATACCCGGCAGGCTCATCTCGGGCTTTTCCGCGCCGGGGGTATCGTTGACCTGATCGTTATCGCCGCCTTCAGGAGATTTGCTGTTCAGATCCTGGTTCTGGGCAAAGCTTCCCAAAACCGGGTCGCGGTATGTGCAAACCGAGTTGTAGACGCCTGCAGTATTATTTTTGTCGTCATTTATATGTAAAACGATCTGGTCGGTGTTTCTGAAACTTCCCAAATACGCATTGATCTGACTTTTGTTGGAGATTGCTTCTCCTTTGCCGTTAACCACTCCATTTGTCCTGAAGGTTACGTCGCCGATCACTGTTCCTTTCTCGGTAATTTCTTCGGGATTGGTGTACGGATACTTCAGATTGCCCATGAAATCAGGAGACCAGCTCCATGTGCCCTCGGTCGTCGACCCGGGACCGTATGTAAAGACCGGCGGGTTAAGATCGCCGCCCAGCGGTATGGTAATGCTGCCTTTGGCTGCTTCAGTGCCGTAAACCGGCACCTTGGTATCACCGGTATTTATCTCCCTCATTTCCTTCATTTCAGCGGTATATTTATTAAGCACTTCGGCTCCTGTGGCCGTGCACATGAAATAGGCCTTGATGTCATATCTCAGATTTTGGTCGTCTGCGACAGAAAGTACGATTTTCTTCGGCACCTTCACATAGTCGATTTTTATCAGCTTCTGATGATAAGCATCATCTTTGCCTTTCTCCGGGGCGAAAAAGCTGTTGGTTTCTCTTCCGCCGTCCAGAAATGCCATCAGCGTATCAGTACCCACATCCACCTGTCCGTTATCGTTTTCATCCAGGTACATGGTTACGCTTTCAATGCTGGTGATCCTTACCTGCTGCTCACGTGCCATAGCATCGGCATCGTAGTAAATAAAGGTCAAATTTTGGGAATTGAAATCTTCCTGTTTAATAGAAATGGCGCCATAATTTGCTTTATTGTCGTATATAAGCATCTCGCCTTTAGTGAACTTGGGGTCAAGGACGGAAAGGTCTGTGGCGCTTCCATAAATTTTGAGGCTGGAAGTCTTAACAGTTAATTTTCCCGGTTCACCTTCGTAAATGGGATTGTACGTGAAGTTTATACCTGTGGCGTTCTTAAACTGAGATGCAATGTTCGCAAACTGGGCACTGATACGGGTAAGATAAGTGTTATTGTTCTCATTCGCTCCCTGCGGCAAAACACTGGGAGAGAAATCGATGATCACCTGCTGCGTCCTCTCCATTTCGACATAAAGGGAGTACTGGGCGCTGTCTGCCGTTTCATAGGACAAATCGCTGATGCGTCCTGCCTTGTCGGGCTTTGAAGAGCGCAGCTGAATGGTGACCGACAGCTTATTTGATGCGACGGAGCCGGTGTTGATGGCAACCCAGTTCGATCCGTTTTTTTTGCGCAGTTCGATTTTCTTGATCTTAAAGCTGCCCGCGCTGGCGGGAACAGTAAGCAGCAGCTTTGAGCCTATGTAGAACTTGCCGTCTGCGTCGGTGCCTCCGGCGTCATTATCGAAGCTGATGGTGGGTTTAATAGCATTTAAGATATTGTTTGCTTCCAGATAGCTGTCGCCGTCCTTACATACTACCTCGTATTGCATATTGGCTATGGCAGCGCGTTGAAACAGCATCTCTTTTACACTTACATCGAAAACAGTGTTGTCTTCCCAGCAGTAGTCTCTCAGCCCCATGATGAAACGGTCGTAGTTATAGTAGCTGCTGCCCAGTGCCGTTTTAAGCTGGGAAAAGGTCACTTCGCCGGCGTTGCTGCTGTATCCGGTGCCTGTGTAGTCGATAAAAGCCAGACTGTTATTATCAAGCATGTGGTCTATAGCTCCACGGTCTCCGTCGATAAGGCCTGCACCGACAGCATCATTGGCAGTTAAGGCGACGGTGCCCCGATTTTGTTTGGAGCCGGCTACATAATAATCGTTGAGTGTAACAGATACGTTGTATTTCAATCCCTTGTAAAACTCATACATGCCGTCAATATCCGGAGATTTCATAATGATATAGCCATACGGGTCTTCGCCGCTGGCAGAAAAGACGTTCCATACCCTGGCGGGCATATTGTCGCTGTTGCTGCGGTCTAACATATAAATTCCAATGTTGCCTGTACCGGGTTTGATGGTCGAATAGCTGGGAGCTGTGTGAGGCTCCCAGTCGTCATAACCGCCGTCGAAATATATATCAAGGGCACCGTCGCTGTCTGCGTCCTCATCATTAAAACCAAGGTCTACCGTATCATAGGCAAGGTGTGTATACGCCTTCCAGCCGCCCTGATTTGGTGCCAGTTCCCAGTCGGAGGGAACTACGATGGACATAGGCCCTATGCCGCCCTTTTCACTCTTTTTTGGAGATGATGCTTCCTTTACAGGAGTAGATTGCCTCTCTTCCGGCGTCAACGTAACAGGCCCGGCAACGCTGGCAATAGGATCTCCTACCGATGTCCCTGCGCTAATGTCCAAGGCTTCAGAATCGGTAACCAGAGTGGCTGTATTCATCGGCGCGTCCTCTGCGGCAGTGTTGTAAAGGAATACTCTCGCCTCATCCTGCCCTGCGGTGATAAATCCGCCCTTTGGATTGGTTAATCTTACCTTGAATGAAATGCCGGGATCCAGGCTTTGTACTTTATCATCAATAAGAGGGATCTCAATGGTCTTTCTGTCCTCGCCGCCCTTGAACTGCAAGCTCCCGGAAGCCGTGACATAATCTGTCCCCGCATACGCAGTGTTATCGACAGTCTCATAATCCACAGTGAAGACATACTGTATGCCGCCGGTCCTGACAACATCAATTGAAGCGGTACCGGCGCTCTTGTCATATGTGGCGGAATCAGCGGCAAACCGTACTTCGCTTTCCACATAGGGGTCATTATCCTGAACGCATACCGTAAACCGGTTGCCGTTATCGATAATTTGCGCTCCCTGTGCGTCAAAAATAGTTAAGAGAACCAGTTCTTCCGGCTCTGACAAAGTATCGTCAACAGCGCGGAACTCAATTGATTTTATGTAGTCACCATCCTCAAAGACTATATCCATAAATCCGGAGCCAAATTCACCCAGACTATGAAGATAACTGTCGGGCATCATGGCATCCGAGGTCACGGTGAAGTCATTGAAGCCTGCTGCATTGACAGTATCTCCCTGCGGCGCGACAGGGGTGACGGCAATATTGGCAACAGCTCTTCCGCCGCGGCCTCCCATGCGATAAATATCAATTACTATCGCATCGTCGCCTTCCTGGGTATACTTCATACTTTCCTTAAATAAGAAGCCGCCTGCGGGATAAGCTTCCTCCCAGGTCTGGCCGTCCGGAGCAAACTCATCGTCAACGCTGACGGCATACGCCGGCGTGATGGTTCCGGGAAATGCTGCAGCGGCCATCAATATCGCCAAAAACAGGCTAATCACTTTTTGGGGCATCCATCTGGCTTTCATTCATTACATCTCCTCTCAGGAATAAGTCTATTCATGCATGGTGAACAGCAAATTGCCTATTGTAACAGGTGACAGTGCAGATATGTAAAGTAGATCAATACTTCTATTTATTATAAATAGTTTCGGCCCGCAGTTGACCCTTTGTACGACAAGAGGACGGATTTGACCGACAAGTGGTATGAAAACCGTTTGTCGAACAAATGTTGCATGTTGTCGATTTTTATTGAAATAAGTAACATAATATGGTAAAATACAGTATTGCTGATTTTTTGGTTTAAGCATCCCTGTCAGTGGAAGGAGGAAGCTTAATGAAAATAGCAATATGCGAGGACGAAAGAGCTTATCTTGACCACCTTTGCCGGATGCTCTCCGAGCTGTCCGGGGAAGACCGCTTTGATATGGAAATCGTTTCGGCTTCTTCTTCGCTCGATGAACTGGAACACTTTTTAGAGACTAATACTGCGGATGTTTATCTTCTGGATATCAATCTCAAAGCCGGTATGGAGGGCTATGAGATAGCCTTGAAAATCAGGGAGGCCCAGCCTGGGGCGTATATTGTCTTTATAAGCGAGAACCTCGGCATGGTGTTCCAGTCATTCAAGGCGCGTCCCTTCGATTTTCTTCCCAAGCCGGTATCAAAAAATGTACTTGTCGGCCTTCTGACAGATATTGAGCGGGATATGGCTGTCCAAAGGCAGGTGCAGGAGCGTGATGGTGCGGAACAGTACATTACCGTCCGTTCGGCGCTGAAAAATTACCGGGTGAATAAAGACAGCATCATCATGATCGAAAAGAACAGGGAAAAGGCCTTTGTTTACACCACAAGCGCCAAGATCACCTGTAATACCACCCTTGAGGATTTTGAAAAACTGCTCGCCAACGTGAAAACAATTGTACGCTGTCACAAAGGCTATATCGTTAATAAGAATTACATTATGCAGGAGGATCCTGTACAGATGAAGCTCATCCTTGAAGGCGGCTTATGCTGTTATATCAGCCGCAATTACAGAAAGAGGGTGTTCGGATGAGCCTTTGGGAGGGCATGCTGGTTTCCTTTGTGCCTGTCGTCTGCGAATTCGTGATACTGCAGGAACTTTATACCGTCTTGTTCGGAGAAAAGGTGTCGATAGACAGAAGAATCATATGCATCCTTTTTTTCTTTATTGTACAATACCCTGTTGTTTTTCTGACCGATTATTTTGAATTCCTTGAACCTATTAAAGTAGTCCGGAGCGCTTTTGCATTTACTATATTTGCCTTGTTTCTCAAGGCCACTTTCAAAAGCAGGTTTATGTCGCGCTGCTTGCCGGCTGCCGCCGTGTTTACCTTTATATCCATCGTAATTGAGGCTTTTCTTTGGTATTTCGTCGGAAAAATAGGGCTAAAGCCGTTTGATGTCCGCTATAGCATCTGGAAGGTACTTATTTTTCAGGCTGTATTGTACTGTATGGAATTCGGGGCGGTCCGTGCCATTCGGAAGCTGAATATTCCTGTTGGTTATTCAGAGAAGGAAATAAAGAGGATGTGGCTGCCGACTGTGGGATACCTTGTGGTCATCGTTGTTTTCTGGGTGGCCCTTGCCCAGCAGCTCGGACCGAACATCAAGTCCGGGTATTTCGGAGCGCTTGATGTCGTCAGCATAATAGTGTGCCTCTTTGTATCTCTGATGTTTATTAAAAGCAGTATGGACATATCGCGCGAGAACGAATTGCGCCAGCGGGAACTCGACGAGCAGAAAAAGGAGCTGGAATACCAGAAGCTTTACAACAGCGGTATGGAGGCCATGCTTTTTGAGGTTGCGCGCTTCAGGCACAATTACGCGAACACGCTTGCCGTACTTCGGGGCTATTCCGATTCCGGTGATTTTGAGCACCTGAAGGAATACATAGACAAGCTGTGCCAAACTCAGAATATTGCTCTTGCCGTGAACCGGGAAGCGCTTGCCCAGATCAAAAATGGCGCCGTTGCAGGGCTGCTTGCCTCCAAGATGCTCATGGCGGAAAAATCGAAGATCTCATTTAAACTTACAATAAACGGCGAGCTCACTAAAGTCAATATGCAGCTGATGGAGCTTTGCGAAGTCCTCGGCATTCTGCTGGACAATGCCGTGGAGGCAGCAGCTGCAAGCGAAGGGAAATACGTCAGGGTCGTTATCGACACGGCAGAGAGCGGCGCATTCTTCCACATCGAAAACACCATAGATAAAAAGCCTAATATTTCGCAGCTGTTTGAAAAGGGCTATACCACTAAAAAAGACGGCAGCGGTATTGGACTGTATATTGCGGAAACTCTTTTACAGAAATATCCTTTCTCCTCGCTTAACACCTTCGCGGACGATGAGAGGTTTATTCAGGAACTTAATGTGATATGAACCTTTATTTCAAGACCCTCATTTCTCTTATCAGGAACATCATATTGCCATTTTGGAAGTGCAGCAGTGCTCCCAATAGCAGTGAGGCTTTTTATCCATTTGTCGTTACGGCGGAAAGCGCTGTAATTAAATTTTAACATGTAATTATTTGAAACTGATAAAAAACAACATTATAATATAATAGGTGTACGTAAAAATATATGAAATAAGGTAATCTTTTGAAAAAATATATGGTCTGTAATATAGCAATATATTGGAAATATGCCAAAGCAGGCCATATAGAAACCATAAGGGGAGAACTGGTGTTGGGAAGTAAAAAAATATTACTTATTTGGAGCGGATTATTGGATCTGGTAGGATTCATTTTGTTAATGTTCGCTTGTGAGCCTGGTTTACTTAAACCGCAAAGCGAACAAAGCGATGCGGTTGATGAATCAACCCAAAACGACCCTGTTTCACAGCAGAGCAGCGGCAAGCCTGATACCGGCCGTCCTGCAGTTCAGGAACCAAATCAGGAGCCTGCCGAGCAGGAACCGGAGACGCTGACTGTCGGCAAGCCTTATTCCGGCAAGCTCGTTGAGGAAGGCTCAACGAATATACTCATCATAGGCCAGGATAAAGTGAACATCCTCTATGATACGATCGGTATTGCCAGCATCGACAGTAAGAACAAAAAGGTCAAACTGATCATGATCCCCAGAGATACATACATTGAATACAACGATAATATCAAAGCAGTTATGGATAAGGAAGGCAAGCTGCATACGGCCGGAGTTTTCAAGATCAATTATACTCATCATGTGGGAAACATGATCGATTATCAGGGAAAATTCAAATCGGGTTCCATCAGCTTTCTGGCTGATGTAGTTGAAGAGAAATTCAATGTCGAATTGCAGGATTATGTAAAACTTAACACCAGCGGTTTCAGGGAACTGATCGACCACCTGGGAGGCGTTGATATCTATGTTCCTTACAGGATGGATTATGTTGATCCGACCCAGGATCTTGTCATAGATATCCAGAAAGGGCATCAGCATCTCGACGGTCACGATGCCGAAGGCTTCGTCCGCTTCAGACAGGGATATAATGAAGACGGAGTTTTGTTTGAAATAGGTGATACAGGCAGGAAGAAGAATCAGCTAAACTTCCTCAAGGAACTTATCAAGCAGAAGGGAACGGTCAAAAACATAGGAAAGATACCAGGGATCCTCGAAATTCTGGGAAAGAACGTGCAGCACAGCATAGGACTCGGAGATGTGCTGACAAAATATATCGGTATGGCAACAGATGTAATAACACAGGGCTATGAAATAGAGCTTGTAAATTTGGACAGTGATAATATGATAAGAGTCGACGGAGCATCTTATATCGTGCTGGATTGATGAGTCTCATCGGAGCATATTATGCTGGATCGATGGGTTTTATTGAAGCTTGTTGGATCGATTAGTCTCATTG
>CAZQUQ010000003.1:2555-8575 GCA_964596445.1 uncultured Oscillospiraceae bacterium | reverse complement strand
TATATCTCATACAAACATATCTTAAGACGCGTATACTGTCATAGGACAGCATTATATCAGCTTCATATCACACTTTATGTTATATATTTGATATAAGCTGATATAATGTCATATACCAGCGGAAGGCACAGTCAAAAAAATGCGGGCAGGAGGTATTGATATGATCGACATCCGGAATCTTACAAAGAGCTACAACAAAGGCCAGGTAAAAGCGGTCGACAATCTGGATCTGAAAGTCGGCAAGGGCGAAATATTTGGTTTTCTTGGCCCGAACGGAGCCGGAAAGACTACAACGATCAAAATGATCGTAGGTCTGTTGAATCCAGACAGCGGAAGCATAACCATCGACGGTACGGATATTGCCAAAGAGCCGATCGAGGCAAAGAAGAAGATGGGGTATGTGCCTGACGACCCGAACCTTTACGACCGTTTAACAGGCATGGAGTATCTCAACTTCATGGCGGATGTATATCAAGTCCCTGCAGCGGTAAGAAAGGAGAAGATAGAGCGTTACCTGGAAATGTTCGATCTCAGGGACGCAGCTTTTGACCTTATTAAAAGCTATTCCCACGGAATGAAGCAGAAAATCGCACTTACCGGAGCGCTGCTGCATGATCCGAAGCTTTGGATACTGGATGAACCTATGGTCGGGCTCGATCCTAAATCCGCCCATTTATTGAAAAGCCAGATGAGAGAGCATTGCGACAAAGGGAATACGGTATTTTTCTCGACACATGTGCTGGAAGTTGCTGAAAAGCTTTGCGACAGGGTAGGCATCATACACAAGGGAAAGCTTATTGCGATTGGAACTATCGACGAGCTTAGGCAGGGTGAAAAAAAGGACTCTCTTGAAAATATATTCCTGGAGTTGACTGAAAAATGAAACCATTTTTATCATTTATAAAGATGCAGTTAAATGTCAATTACAGCATATCTGCCCTGAAATACAGATTCACCAGGGAGAAGAAGAAGCTGTGGGAGCCTGTGCTGATAGGAGTTGCCATAATGATCTCGTTTCTGCCGCTGCTTGCCATGTATACCGGTCTGATGATGACGGTATTTGCCGGCGGAGCCCTGATCGGACAGCCGGAAATGGTCCTGGTTGTTGCCTTTGTATTTGCGCAGTTCACTATTTTGATATTCGGCATTTTCTACATAATGGGTACGTTCTATTTCTCAAAGGATCTGGAGACTTTCGTACCTATGCCGCTCAAGCCTTATGAGATAATCGGCGGCAAATTTGCCGTTGTCATGGTTAACGAATATCTTACTTCTCATCCGAACCTGCTGCCGCATGTTATCATTTGCGGCATCGGGACCTCGCAGGGACTGCTGTACTGGATCAAAAGCATCATCCTAATGGCAGCGGCACCTGCAATACCGTTGGCCGTTGCTGCGATCCTGGTCGTGCTGGTCATGAGAGTGGTCAATATTGGACGATATAAAGACCTGCTTGTCATTGTGGGAGGTCTGGTCCTTATTTTTGTCAGTTTCTTTGGGAGCATGCTTCTGCAGAAAGTGCCTGAAAATATTGATGATATGCAGAACTTCTTTGCAAGTCAGACAGGGCTGGTCGATTTGATTGGCAGCAGGTTCCCGCCTGGCATATGGGCAACAAGAGGTCTTGCTGAAGGCGGTCTGGCAGGTCTGGGATATTTTCTGCTGTTTCTGACTGTTAGTATTGTTCTGATATTGTTTTTGCTTTGGATATCGAACCTGGTGTTTTATAAGGCGCTGCTTGCCGGACAGGAAGTGAGAAGAAAGAGGAAACAGCTGTCCGGCGTTCAGATGGACAGGAAGATGGGCAGGGAGACAAGTCCTGTGCTGTCTCTGTTCAAACGTGAGTGGAAGCTTATGATACGAACACCGTTGTATGTATTGAATGGTCTTGTCGGAAGTGTGACGGGACCACTCATACTGGTAATGATGATCCTGGTGCAGGGAAGCGATCCCGAACTGGCAGAGATGCTTGGAAGCCTTAAGGATCCGGAGATAGTACCGTATGCGGCACTTGTCACTCTGGGAATAATGCTGTTCACGGCAGGCATGAACGTTGTTGCATCTACAGCCGTATCCAGAGAAGGCAGGACGATATGGATCGCCAAAATGATACCCGTTGAAGCAAAACAGCAGGTCAGAGCCAAGTTTCTCTGCGGTTGTGCCGTATCTTCCATAGGAGTGCTCGCCACAAGCATCATTATGGCATTTTTCCTGAAGTCACCACTGCTGTGGATCGTCGGAGCAACATTGGCCGGACTTGCCGGAACTGTGCCCATGACGGTGCTGAGCCTTATGATCGATGTTTTTCACCCAAAGCTCATATGGAACAGCGAGCAGGAAGCTATGAAGCAAAACATGAACAGTTTGCTTGGGATGCTTGCTTCCTTTGCTGTAATGCTCGTACTGGGTGCTGCGGCAGGTGGGACGCTGCTGCTGTCACTGCCTGTCGAAGCTGCCATTATAGCGGTGTTTGTGGTTTCAGTCATCCTTGGTGCAATATTGCTGGCAGTGATGGATTCTCTGGCAGAGAAGAAATACAGGGAAATAGAAGCCTGATGCTGCATTTGCTCTGCAGGCTGCAGGTAATGTATTTTCCAGCAGAGAAAAATACAGCGAAATAGAAGCTTATCTCAACATTTGTTCAGCAAGCTGCAAACGAATTACGCACTGGATTTAGGTTCCAGTGTGTGAGTATGGATATTAAAATGACTTCAGTATATACTTGCTGTAGAGACTTTTGATGCAGGGAGGAAATGATTAATGGCAAAGCAAATCTGGAAACCTTCAACACTGCTCAACCCTGTTCCGGTTGTTATGGTAACATGCGCCGATGCTGCAGGCAAGCCGAACATAATTACTCTGGCCTGGGCCGGTACTGTAAATTCGGATCCGCCAATGGTCTCAATATCCGTGAGGAAAGAAAGATATTCTCATGCATTGATAAAAGATAGAGGACAGTTCGCAATAAATCTTGCAACGCAGAAGCTGGCTTTTGCTACAGACCTGTGCGGTGTAAAATCCGGCCGGGACAACGATAAATTCCGACTGACCGGACTAACCGCGGAAAAGGCATCGGTAATAGATGTCCCTATAATAAAGGAAAGCCCGGTCGCACTCGAATGTGTCGTCAAAAATGTGCTCGAACTTGGGAGCCATGACATGTTCATCGCTGAAGTAGTTGCCGTACAGGCAGATGAATCACTGCTTGATGACAAGGGCAAGCTGGTTCTTGAGAAAGCGGACCTTATTTGCTACTCACACGGCAAATACTGGTCGCTGGGCAAGGAACTCGGTTTCTTCGGTTACTCCGTCGCAAAGAAGAAGAACATTGTGAGGTAGCGGGGGACGGTTCTCTTGCTTGGGGACGGTTCTCACGTTTTAATCATCTGGGGACGCTTCTCACGTTTTTGACATTTTGAGTGGTTCTTAATTGGGGACGCTTCTCACATTTTGAATAAATTGGACAGCTTAGCATAAATGGGACGGTTAAGACAACCGTCCCATTAGTTATGCGACAATGTAGTCAAACTGCGGAGTGGAAGGTGCGGGCTATGACCTCTTCCTGCTGCTTGCGGCTGAGACGTATGAAGTTAACGGCGTAACCGGAAACCCTGATCGTGAGCTGAGGATAATTGTAGGGATCTTTCATTGCCTGTTCAAGAACGATACGCTCCAGCACATTTATGTTGATGTGATGGCCGCCCTGTGCGAAATAGCCATCCAGCAGCGCTGCCAGGTTGGTAAGGCGCGACTGTGTGTCTCTTCCGAGAGATTTCGGCACAAGCGTCATAGTCAGTGAGATCCCGTCTCTGCAATATTCGTATGGGATCTTGGCCACAGAATTAAGCGCAGCAAGCGCACCCATCCTGTCCCTTCCGTGCATCGGGTTTGCGCCCGGTGCGAATGGTTCGCCCAGCTTTCGTCCGTCTGGTGTGGAACCAGTCTTCTTCCCGTACACTACATTAGACGTGATAGTGAGTATGGAAAGCGTATGGATGGCATTTCTGTATGTTTTGTGCTTTCTCAGATCCGTTATGAAGCTTTTTGCTATTTCCACCGCTATACTGTCAACCCTGTCGTCTCCGTTACCGAATTGAGGATAAGAGCCTTTTATCTCAAAATCTGTAATCAGGCCTCTTTCATCGCGGATCGCCCTGACATACGTATATTTTATTGCGCTTAGCGAATCGGCCAGCACCGACAGCCCTGCGATCCCAAAGGCCATGAACCGTCGGGGTTCTGTGTCGTGCAATGCCATCATCAGCCTCTCATATGCATATTTATCATGCATGTAATGGATCGCATTCATCGTATCCACATACAGCCCCGTAAGCCATTTTTGGTATTGCTTCAGCCTTGATACGACCTTCCTGTAATCCAGGTATTCTTCCATATATGGCTCTGCTGCAGGAGCCACCTGATCGCCGGTTATTTCATCCCGGCCTCCGTTGAGTGCCAGAAGCAACAGCTTCGGTAAATTGCAGCGTGCACCGAAGAACTGCATATCCTTGCCTGTCTTCATAGCCGAAACACAGCAGGAGATGCTGTAATCATCGTCGAACACAGGCATCATTAGGTCGTCGTTTTCATATTGGATCGCGCTTGTGACCATTGAGACCTTTGCACAATACTTCTTGAATGCGGCAGGGAGGCGTACCGACCATAATACGGTGAGATTCGGTTCAGGGGCCGGGCCGAGATTGAACAGCGTATGGAGGAATCGGTAAGAAGTCTTTGTGACCATGTGCCTGCCGGCCGAACACATCCCGCCGATCGATTCCGTTATCCAGACAGGGTCGCCGGCAAACAGTTCGTCGTACTCGGGAGTGCGCAGATGCCTTATCAGCCGGAGCTTGATCACGAATTGGTCAATGAGCTCCTGGGCACCCGCTTCATCCAGCATTCCTTCTGCTATATCCCGTTCGATAAATATATCAAAAAAGGTCGATACTCTTCCGAGTGAGTTTGCAGCTCCGTTTGTCTCCTTCATAGCCGCAAGGAATGCGAAGTATGTCCATTGAACCGCTTCTGCTGCATTTTTCGCAGGTGTGCTTATGTCAAACCCATATTGGGATGCCATCTCCGTGAGCTCGCCGAGGGCGTTGATCTGCTCATGCACTTCCTCGCAGAGTCTGATAGTTTCTTCACTCATACCCTTTGCATGAAGCTCTTTCAGATCCTGCTTTTTATGCTCTATCAACCTTGCGGTCCCGTATAACGCCACGCGCCGGTAATCACCGATGATCCTGCCCCTGCCATATGCATCGGGAAGACCAGTTATCACGCCGGATTTTCGTGCTTTCCTCATTTCAGGAGTATACACGCTGAACACGCCGTCATTATGGGTTTTGCGATATTTTCCGAATATTTCGTCAAACTTGTCCGGCAGCTTGAATCCATATGCCTCGCAGGACTGCTTTACCATACGGATGCCGCCAAAGGGCACGATCGCTCTCTTTAGCGGTTTATCGGTCTGCAAGCCTTTGATGACCTCAAACTCATCGTCGATATAGCCTGGAGCATAGCTTGTGATGCCGGACACGGTTTTAGTGTCGGCACTGAGTACGCCGCCCTTTGTGAACTCATCCCGCAGCAGCTTTTTACATTTGCTCCACAGCTTTTTTGTTTTTATCGTAGCTTCACTCAGAAATGATTCATCACCGTCATAAGGTGTGTAATTTTTTGCAATAAAGTCCCGAACATTGATATTGTCGGTCCATTTACCTGTTATAAAGCCTTTCCATGCATCCTCAAACATAAAGAACACCTCTTGCATGCATAGTCCATATACCCAGGCGGTCGGCCGACAATCCTGAACACCGTGCTCCCTTGTGGTTGATTCCACTTCCGCCAGTAACACGGCTCATGTTAAATTTGATCAACTCGGACAGATCCAACGATCCAGCCAAGATAAGTATAACTTTGCAGTTGAAATGTGTCAATAATTTTTGGACTCATGCTGTGGAGGCCGTCGTACAGGTGATTTGCATAGGGGATGCAATTGCATGGGGACGCAATCA
>CAZQUQ010000003.1:260-2455 GCA_964596445.1 uncultured Oscillospiraceae bacterium | reverse complement strand
GGGGACGCAATCATATAGGGGACGCAATCATATAGGGGCCTCGCATGGGAGCATAATTGCACAGTGGATGTTTTCACCTTTGAACGGGAAGCGGGTAAGAAAATCCATCACAATGTTTCTTCAAAGAATAATGTACCGTTTTGCAACTTTTGGGCGCTAAATTTGGTAGTTATCACTTCTAATGGTAAGATAATGTGCATTCTTACCAGATTATGTTTACTATTTATAGACAGAGAACAATAAAATTTTGAATTTTATGCCCAAAAGTTGCAATTTGGTACAGTTCACTTTGTTTTACATTATGTTTACTCATGCCAAGGTTGATTATGTGTTCCGCATTGATGAGGTTATCTGTTGTTTACCTCACGTCAGGGCTGATTATGTGTTCCGCATGATGAGGCTATCTGATGTTTACCTCACGCTTGAGGTATTCTATGCGTGCTACATAAGTTATCTGTTGTGTACTAAGTGATAAGTTACTCAGTAAATGCTAAAGATGATAAAATGATAAGTGAAAAAGGTGAGAACCGTCCCCGAATGTCAAAAAGGTGAGAACCGTCCCCGAAAAAAGTCCCCGAAAAATGTCCCCGAAAAAAATTCCCGAAAAGAAGCAAAAATAAAGCGGAGCGATGTGAAGCGCTCCGCTGTGTTTTGTGTATTATTGGTCAGTGTACATTTGGGCTTACTTCGCGGCAAGCACCTTTTTCAGTTTGGCAAACCTCGGCAGGCCGTTCTCCAGCGGAGGAGCCGATACGCCCTGAATCAGCGGCAGAGCATAATCGATGAACTCCTGCTTCAGTCCGTTGCCGGCCTCATTGATCCACTCGCGCGGGATCTTCTTCTCGGTGTTGGCCACATCGGTGAGGTTTATCAGCTTGATATTGCATTTATACTCCGGACCTGCGGCTCTTTCGAATGCCACCATATAATCGGTCTTGCCTTCGACGGCGTACCTGACTGCCATCTGTCCGGCCATATAGGCTTCGTTCACGTCGGTCAGCGAGCCAACGTGAGCTGCGCATCTCTGCAGAAGGCTGAACTCAATACCGCGCACCTTAGCACCTGTCTTTTCTTTCAGGATGTTCGCCAGAGTGGAGGCGAGACCGCCAAGCTGGGCATGTCCGAATGCATCTTTGGATTTTGCCAGGTCGGAGCCATATTCTGAGATATATTTGCCGTCCTTGTCCCTGATGCCTTCAGAAACGGCTATGATAACGTTATTCTGCCTTCTGTAGACTGTCATGGTCTCTTCTATGAACTTTTCCAGGTCAAACGTGATCTCGGGCAGATAGATAAGGTCAGGCCCGAATCCTGCATATGCAGCAAGCGCTGACGATGCTGTCAGCCAGCCTGCATTTCTTCCCATTATTTCAAGGACCGTTATCATGCCCTTGTCATAGACTCTTGCGTCGTGATAGACTTCCATCGTGGAAGTTGCGATATATTTTGCGGCGCTGCCGTATCCGGGGCAGTGGTCCGTGCCCCAAAGGTCGTTGTCTATGGTCTTCGGCACGCCCATTACCCTGCATTCGTATCCGGACTTCTGCATGAACTTGCTGATCTTGTTGCAGGTATCCATTGAATCATTGCCGCCATTGTAGAAGAAATACCTTATATCATACTTCCTGAAAACTTCCAGCAGCCTCTTGTAATCTGTATCGTCATCATCAGCGTTCTTCAGCTTGTAGCGCACAGAGCCCAATGCCGATGAGGGAGTTGTTTTCAGAAGCTCCAGCTCATATGGATCCTCTTTGCTCATATCATAAAATTTTTCATCCAGTACACCCCTGATACCATGAGCAGCACCGTAAACCGCCGTGATGGCGCTTTGTTTCAGTGCTTCCTGAAAAACGCCTGCAGCGCTGGCGTTGATGACTGACGTCGGACCTCCCGACTGGCCGAATATTGCTGCTCCTCTTAGTTCGCTCATAATCATACCTCCTGATAGAAATCAAGATAAAATATAGCATAATATATGTAAAATTGCAATTAAGAAAATTACCTGCAAATTACTATGCGTGAGTGCGTAATGTTTGATATAATAATAGTAAATTAAACGATTAATATTCATTGAGCCTTTAACCGAGAAAACGATTAAGGTAATGAAATCAATGTGGATGAGGATGCGTATGTCGTCGACAGGAGTTATCGTATGTACCGGTTATTGATAGTAGAAGATGAAAAGTGGGAAAGAG
>CAZQUQ010000003.1:0-250 GCA_964596445.1 uncultured Oscillospiraceae bacterium | reverse complement strand
AAGGACTACGAGATTTTCTTGATTGGCGCAGTCTGGGAATCGATGTGGCCGGATGCGCCTGTAATGGCGCTGAAGGCATAAAGATGGCTGAGATGTATCGTCCGGATATAATTATTACTGATATAATGATGCCGAAGATGGACGGTATTCAGATGTCAAGAAACATACACCGATTGCTTCCGAATACGAAGATTATTGTCTTAAGCGGATATGACGATGCCGATTTTGCAAAGCAATCTTTTTCTTTCCA
>CAZQUQ010000002.1:51341-55575 GCA_964596445.1 uncultured Oscillospiraceae bacterium | reverse complement strand
ATAAAAATAATAAAGCATGAATCGTTACGTATAAATAAACTTTTTATATCGGTCGGTGTACTGCTGCTTGCAGCTATCTGTTTCAGTTACGCCGGCGCTATGAACCGGCGGGAGACACTTGAAGCATTGCTTTTATATCTGGAACTTCTGATTATCTTTATTGTGTTATATGACTCTTTTTATGAGGAAAAGAAACAGTTTATACAAACTCTGATGCTGCCTGTGGTACTGACGGGAGTTGTTGCTGGGTTTGTTGGAATGCTGGCGCTGACCGGAAAATTTAATGTATGGCAGGTAACGGTCAGAAATAGCAGAGTAGAAACTGTTTTTCAATATGCTAATACTGCTTCAGTTTATTTTCTTATTTGTTTTGTGTTCGCATTGACACTTGCAAACACATATAGAAACAGGATACTTAAATCACTGATGACAGGGTTTGGCAGTATACTTATCTTTGCATTTTTCTTGACCGGCTCAAGGGGCGGCTATATAGTAGGTGCTTTCGCTTTGCTGATGCTTTTTGCAATTCAGCCTGGAGCCATGAAATTAAGTATCATAATCGGAATTTTTTGCTCGTCGGTGCCTGTCTTTACCGTAATGAAGGGTTTCAATGCTGGTGTTTCGGTGGGGGATAACTTCGAAACCGGTAAATGGATTGTTCTTTCATTTGTATTATCAACTGTAATGTATTTCATAATATCGCTGATAAATAATAAGGCAGTTAAAGATGTGGAAGTTAGGATGGGCAAATGGGTAGGCATAACATTTATAGCTTTAGCTATGATATCGGTTATCGCAGTTACCATTTTTAAGGATAATATCATTCAGCTTCTTCCGCCGATTATGGTAAAAAGGATAGAACTACTGTTCACTGACGGATTAAAGAGTAAAAACTTTTTATATAGGCTTATATATAACCATGATGCCCTTAAACTGATCGCCTCCCACTGGCTTTTCGGGATCGGCAGCAATGGCTGGAAAGCGTTGTATCAAAGCGTACAGGATTTCTTCTACACTTCATCATATGTACACAATCACTTTTTCCAGGTGTTTGTTGACCATGGCATAATTGGTTTTGCCTCATATACTGTTCTAGTGATTATTACTGTCGCAAGCGCTATTTATTCATATATCAGGGCAGTGGACAGGCTGCTGAAGTCCTGTGCCGCCGGACTGCTTTGTGCTTTTATTGCACTTGTGATCCATTCAGCCTTAGACTTTAATTTGTCGTATGTTTCGATTCTACTGCTTCTTTGGGTTATGATTGTCGCAGCAGCCATAGATCCGCCGGCTCAGGAAGCAGTAAATGGTGATGAAAATGGTGAAGTAGAACACAGCAGACTTACCGGAGTCATAGGATTTGCGCAAAATACTAGATGGAAGACCGTATTATCCGGTAATATTGGGAAGCTGCTGTTTGTCGGCGTGGGTTCACTGTTGTTTTCGATGTTCACATTTTACTTTACGGCAGCGTATAACGGTCAGACCGCCATGAATTATATGCTTAAAAGGGATTACAAAAATGCAATGGTTTACTATGAGGAAGCAAACAGGCTGGATCCTTCGAATACAGCTTATATATTCGAGCTAACCAAGATCTATCATTACTATGGAAGAAAAAGTACCGACACGGACACTGCTGCTGCCTGGCTGGAAAAGGCCCGTGAAGCGGGAGAGTTGTGTGTCAGTGGATACAAAAATTACCCGGCATATATGAATACTCTGGTAAGGATATACCTCGATTCGGATATGCCTCTCGAAGCACTTGAGCTTGCACAGAAGCTGACGGTATGTCAGAAATATAATGCAGAGGTATATGAACTGCTTGCAAAAAGTTATATTGAAGCTGCTCAGTATTATATTGACAGAAGCGACGTAGCGAAAGCGAAAGAAATGCTGGAGATGTGTTTGGAAATAGATAGTGACCCATATCTTCGCGGGTCTGTAGTCGACAGACCGGAGGAATTGGGTTCGGTTGAAGTCCTGGAGAGCTATAAACACAGTAAAGTTTTAGCAGGTTATCTGGAGAAGACTGAAAGTTTATTGACAAATATTAAATAATTTTTAAAAATAGTGTTGCAAAAAAATTACATCTTATATATAATTATGAGTGTATTGTAAGGGGGTTTAAAAATGAAGAAATTTGTAAGTATTTTTCTCACATTGATGATTGTTGTATCAGCTGTAAGTTTTTGCTTTGCTGAGACTGATATCCAAGATGAGGAGACTCCGGCTGGACAGACTGCTACTGATGTTGTTTACGATGAAGAGACGACTACTGTTGATGATGACGACATACCGGCAGGTACGTCAGGGAGTTCTCAGGATACTGTAGATATCGAAGAAGCAGAAGTTCCGCTGGCAGGATCGCTTCCGAAGACAGGCGGAGTTGCAGCTGAGCTGTTCTATGGAGCAGGCGGACTGTTCGTAGCAGCTGCAATTGTTCTTACGCTTACAAGGAAAAAATCCGCATAACCGGATCCGGTGCAGTAACATTCAACGGATTGCATGTGTAACGGAGTTACATGCAGCTATTAATTATATGGCTAATGTTCGGTTGTCAAAATAAAAGGATTCCTGATCAATTCGGGTATCCTTTTTTATTAATTGCTATCACTAATTTTTTACGAGGCAGATATGAAAAAACTTCCCATAATACTATTGATAACAGGCATTCTTATAGCGTCTATACCGCTTGTGGGTCAACTTTATGCAAAATATCAGGAAGACAGGATGATGGAGGAGTGGCTGAACAGTATTGATGCGGATGATGCCGAAGATACTGATGTGCTTGATCCGGAAGAGGCTTATGCTATGCTGCAGGAGGCTTTTGGCGCAGATGATGATCAGGACAGAGATGCTGATAACAACCCGGACGATAGTGACGGTCTCGACACAGCCGACAATACCGAGGGCAACGAACCGGACCAGGATATCAGTGCCGGCCAGGCTGGAGGCAGTGGCAGTTCGAGCAGCAGTTCGTCCGGGAGCAGCGCTTCGTCGGGTTCAAAAGCTCCCGAGCAAAAGGTGCTCGGTATCATCCAGATAAAGAAGATCAAGGTTAAGGAGCCTATAGTGGAAGGTGTCAGCAAGACGAACCTTAAGGCAGGCATCGGGCATATCCCGGGCACTGCCGGATTGGGACAGCCAGGCAATTGTGCTCTTGCGGGCCACAGGAACTATGCGTTCAAGAAGTTTTTCAGGAGGCTCGATGAGCTTGAGGCCGGAGATGAGATACTGATAACCACGAAGAGTGAGGATCTTACATATAAAGTGACCGGAAAAGTTATTGTAGAACCGGATGATGTTTCAGTCCTCGCCGGTACGAAAGATAAAAATATCGTTACGCTTATCACATGTACGCCTGTATACGTAGCATCACACAGGCTTATCGTCACTGCAGAGCTGACCGACAGGGTACTGAAGGAACCATAGACGATAATTTCCGGACAATTGTCCTGTGGATTTATATGCACATTCGAAGCAACATGGGAGCTCAAAAGGCTCCCTTTGTTGTGCGGAGGCGAGAAGATTATTGACTATTCCTGGTTACTTCTATATTATAATTTATAAATTGCAAAAATAATTTTGACAATATAACGCAGAATAAGAGGATGGACATGATGAAAAAACTGGGATTGAATGAAATACGAGAACGTTATTTGAGCTTTTTTGAGAGCAAGGATCATCTGCGTATGCCGAGTTTTTCGCTGGTACCGAGGAACGACCCGAGCATACTATTGATAAATGCAGGCATGACGCCGCTGAAGCCGTATTTCACAGGCGTGGAGAAGCCGCCGCGCAACAGGGTCACAACCTGTCAGAAATGCATCAGGACGCCTGACATTGAAAATGTCGGAAAGACCGCGCGGCATGGGACATTCTTCGAGATGCTCGGCAACTTTTCATTTGGCGATTATTTTAAAAAGGAAGCGATCCCGTGGGCATGGGAGTTTGTTACTAAGGTCATGGAGATTCCCGAAGACAAGCTTTATGTGTCCATTTACGAAGAAGATGATGAAGCATTCGAAATATGGAACAAGGACGTTGGGCTGGCTCCGGACAGGATTTTCAGGATGGGTAAGAAGGACAACTTCTGGGAGCACGGCACAGGCCCCTGCGGACCATGTTCCGAGATATATTTCGACAGAGGCCCTGAAAGGGGATGCGGTCAGCCTGACTGCAAGGTCGGCTGTGACTGCGACCGCTATATAGAGTTCTGGAACCTTGTTTT
>CAZQUQ010000002.1:5847-51241 GCA_964596445.1 uncultured Oscillospiraceae bacterium | reverse complement strand
GATCATATCAGAAGCACGACTATGATGGTTTCCGATGGCATACTGCCTTCCAACGAAGGACGCGGCTATGTGCTCAGAAGGCTGCTGAGAAGAGCTGCAAGACATGGAAGGCTGCTGGGGATCGACGGGCCGTTCCTTCATGATGTGGCAAGGGTTGTCGTACGGGAGTCCGGAGAAGCTTATCCCGAGCTGATCGAGAAGGAAGAGTATATCTGCAAGGTCATAAGGATAGAGGAGGAGCGTTTTGCTGCAACCATAGATCAAGGCCTTGCCATTCTTAACGAATTCATTTCTGAGCTGAAGTCAAAGGGCAGCAGCGTCCTGCCGGGAAACATGGCATTCAAGCTGCATGACACATATGGATTCCCGCTGGATCTGACCAGGGAGATAGCAGGAGAGGCCGGACTGACAGTCGATGAGGCAGGCTTTAAGGCCGAAATGGAGGAGCAGAAGAAAAAGGCCAGGGAGGCTCTGAAAAGCAAGGAAACCTCGGCATGGGGCCAGGACCTTGCAGCCGGGATCGACAAAGACCTTAGGACTGAGTTTGTTGGTTATGAAAGTTATTCATGTGAAAGCAGGATATTATATATAATCTCCGACGGGCAGCAGGCCGAGAATGCCCAGCAGGGCGATGAAGTGACGATTATCCTTGACAGGACTCCATTTTACGCTGAAAGCGGCGGTCAGGTGGCTGATACCGGTACGATCACGGCCAAAGACGGTGTGGTCGCTGTAAGCGGCTGCAGCAGGACTGCCGAAGGTTTGTACTTCCACAGCGGCATCGTTGAGCAGGGGATCATCGAGAAGGGTTCGGTTGTGACTGCATCAATTGATATCGAAAGAAGGTTGGCGACGGCCAGGAACCATACTGCTACTCATCTGCTTCAGAAGGCGTTGAGGAATGTGCTGGGGGATCATGTCACACAGGCGGGTTCACTGGTGGAGCCGGACAGGCTGAGATTCGACTTCCATCACTTCTCCGCATTGAGCAAGGAAGAGCTTCTTAAAGTCGAAAAAGAGGTCAATGCTAAAATACTTGAGGACATGGAAGTAGAAGTCAGGGAAATGCCTGTGGATGAGGCTAAGAGCCTTGGTGCCATGGCGCTTTTCGGCGAAAAATACGGTAATATCGTTCGAGTTGTGAAAACCGGCAACTACAGCATCGAGCTGTGCGGAGGAACACACCTTGAATCAACGGCACAGGCGGGTTTGATAAAGATATTGGGAGAAAGCGGTGTTGCGGCAGGCGTCAGGAGGATAGAAGCATTGACTGGCAGCAAGGCGCTTGAGTATTTCAATGAGAAGGAAGAACAGCTCAACAGCATAGCAGCGGCATTGAAATCTACGCCTCAGGACAGCCTGAGGAGAGTCGAGACGATGAGTGCCGAGCTAAAGGCTGCTCAAAAGGAGATTGAGCAGCTGAAAGAAAAGCTGGTAAGCAGTTCGTTTGATGAGGTGCTTGGAAAGGCTGCCGATATCAATGGTGTCAAGGCTGTTACCGCCAGGTTCGATCAGCTTGATATGGATGCATTGCGCAATTCCTGCGAGAATTTGAGGAGCAGGATCGGCACCGGCGTTGTGGTGTTGGGTTCAGCCTTTGGCGGCAAGGTAAGCTTTGTTGCGATGGCATCAAAGGATGCTGTTGAGCGCGGCGCGCACTGCGGCAACATCGTGAGGGAAGCAGCCAAGGCAGCAGGCGGCGGCGGAGGCGGCAGGCCCGACATGGCGCAGGCCGGAGGGAAGGATGCATCGAAGCTGGACGATGCATTACAGTCAGCACTGGAGGCCATCAAGACACAGATCAAATAGGGGGACGATCCAATAGGGGACGGTTCTCACGTTTTTACCATAAAGTAATATAATGAAAGAAGGTCTTATAATGGATGATTGCATTTTCTGTAAAATAATCGAGAGGAAGATACCTTCGACCGTTGTATACGAAGACGACAAGGTGATGGCGTTCAACGATATCAATCCTGTCGCGCCTGTCCATGTGATTATCATTCCGAAGGTCCATATCGCGAACGTGAACGAACTGACAGAGGAAAACGCAGCGGTTCTGGGCGATATCCATCTGGCTGCCGGAAAAATCGCAAAGAAGCTCGGCGTTGCGGACAAGGGTTACAGACTGATCAACAACTGCGGTGCTGATGCAGGGCAGACAGTATTCCATCTCCATTACCATCTGATCGCAGGTGTAAAGCTTGGTGCAAAAATAATATAGTGACAGCGCAAATTTAGTGATGTAATGCATATCATTGCTGTATCCATGATATGCATTGCGCGTGCATAAATGAAAGGAAGTAATGAGATGGCTGTATTGGTTACCGGCGGCGCCGGATATATAGGGAGTCATACATGCGTTCAGCTGCTTGAGGCGGGCTATGACATCGTTGTACTTGATAATTTATCGAACAGCAAGATGGAAGCTGTCAGGAGGATCGGTGAGCTGGCCGGCAGGGATTTCACATTTATCAAGGGCGATATGCTGGACAGTGAACTGCTTGATGATATTTTTACAAAATATGATATAGATTCTGTCATACATTTTGCCGGATTGAAGGCTGTGGGCGAATCGGTAAGCATCCCGCTGCGCTATTATCACAACAATGTAGGCGGTTCTATAGTGCTGTTTGAAGCTATGCAGAGACATAATGTCAGGAATATCGTGTTCAGCTCGTCTGCGACGGTTTACGGCACGACTGACAAGATGCCTATTTCCGAGGATGCGCCGCTGGGCTGTGTCAATCCCTATGGCCGCACGAAGTACATGATCGAGGAGATACTCCGCGATCTTTATGCTTCCGATAATAAGTGGAATATTATCCTGCTCCGTTATTTCAACCCTGTAGGCGCACATCCGAGCGGACGGATAGGAGAGGACCCCAACGGCATTCCCAATAACCTGATGCCGTTCATCTCACAGGTTGCTGTCGGCAAGCTGAAAGAACTTGGTGTTTTCGGGAATGATTATCCGACGCCGGACGGGACATGCATCAGGGATTATATACATGTGATGGATCTGGCCGACGGGCATCTGAAGGCGCTTGAGAAGCTGGCATCGAAGCCTGGTATTGTGGCTTACAATCTTGGCACGGGCAAGGGATCGAGCGTAATGGAAGTGATAGCTGCATTCAGCGAAGCTACCGGGATCAGGATACCATACAGGATAACAGCCAGAAGGCCAGGAGATGCACCGGTCAGTTATGCCGACCCGTCAAAGGCGGCAAAAGAACTCGGATGGGCCGCTCAAAGGAACATCATTGATATGTGCAGGGATTCCTGGAACTGGCAGTCCCAGAACCCTGACGGGTACGGAGATTGATTCGTAAAAAGGACAGAAGCTGGTTCAAAACTGCGCTGTACTGCTCAAATTTGCAAGTAATGGGTTGATTTCTTAAGCATTTTATAGCTTGTTTTCTATAATATGTTACATAAGTAGCCATATGAAACATTATGTCATCCGCTAATATATGTTTTTCTGCCATTACCTGCAAATTTGCGCAAAGCGGTCAATTAGTTCTGCTTTTTCGCATTACTCACTTAAGACACTCCTTATCTTCTGCCTGTATTAATATATTAGCATACTTCGGCCATGCTGATTAGCTTATTCCGTAATCTATACTTTTGCAAATTCACCATCGTTTCCGAAGCTAAATCGCCCGTTTGCAGCTATTTCAAAGTGGGCTTTGGCTATACCAAGATCGATCATGCGGTAAGGGCTTTTTCCTACTGCTGCGGCTGTGACGATGCCGTTTTGATAAGTGAACATCACAGGCTGCAGATTCATTGCCGAGGGAGCTTTCCGTACTGCTTCGATACCGGCTGTGAACCAGTCCGGAACAGGCCCGTCGGCTTTATACAGCTGTTCGGGAGATTTGCTTGAGCGGTGTGTGAATTTATATATTACTTTTTCCCGCATGCTTTTATTTTGCTCTGTTAATCCTACGGTGATGACGCAGACAAGTCTTTCGTCATCTTCTATCCTGCATTTGCAGTGCTTTTTGCTGAAGGAAGCGCCAACCCAGCAAGTGCCCAGTTCCAGCCTTGTTGCATCAAGTAGCAGCTACTCGCCATAGTAGCCGGCTTTTTCGAGCAATTCCGGATCATCCTGCTTGCCGACAAGCGCAAAGAAGCTCCTGACCCCGCTCAGCATGCCATAGCTTCTGGTGAATCCGTTGAATGCCTCTCTGCCGTCTTCAACAAGCTGTATCGATAAGCCGCTGAGTTCATTGTACTGATTTATTGTATTCTGCAGTATCTGTACACTGCTTTCAGGTATCGGCTCATTTATATAGCTGCGCCTTGATATCCTCTTATCTATTGCTTCCATCAACGTCATATCCATATTCCTCCCTTGGACCCAAATGGGGACGGTTCTCACTCCTTTGCTTTAGCGTACCGCAGTGATTGTGAAAATGTCAATATTTTTGTAAAATATAGGCAATAATTAATTATGCAACAGAAATCTGTGTGGGCCAGGCCGGCATGAGTCATGATACCAGAGCCTGCGACGGTCGTCTGATTTGTGTTTTGACTCTATTGACTTTATTTTGAAGTATAATATATAATATACTGTGTGCTACACATAGCTTGGTTCCCACAGGAAAATGCAGCAATATACACAGTTTATACACGGCACAATTGCTACCATCGGAGGGAGGGATATACATGTCTGAAGTTCGGGTAAAAGAGAACGAATCTCTCGACAGTGCACTTAAGAGATTTAAGCGTCAGTGTGCCAAAGCAGGCGTTCTGGCTGAAGTTAGAAAAAGAGAGCATTATGAGAAGCCGAGCGTAAAAAGGAAGAAAAAGTCTGAAGCGGCTAGGAAAAGAAAGTTCAAATAAGTCTGCGCTGACAGGCTTTGGCTTATTTTGTCACAGGGAGGCTGGCTGATGTCCCTTAAGGAGCAGTTGCTTGAAGATATGAAGAATGCCATGAAGGATAAGGATACCATCAGGAAGAATACGGTCCAGATGGCCAGGGCGGCAGTTCTTCAGGTAGAAAAGGATAATAGGATAACTCTTGATGATGATGGTGTAATAGATGTCATTGCAAAAGAAGTAAAAAAGAGAAGGGATGTTCTGCCGGAGTACGAGAAAAGTGGCAGACAGGATCTGGTCGATGGTTTGAAGGCCGAAATAGACGTTCTGCTAAAGTACCTGCCGGAGCAGCTCACAGAAGAGGAACTCGAGGTCATAGTCCGCCAGGCGGTGGAAGAGACCGGAGCATCTTCGCCGAGAGACATGGGCAAGGTAATGCAGGCGGTCATGCCGAAGGTGAAAGGCAGAGCGGATGGCAAGATGATCAATATGATCGTAAAAAAGATTCTAGGTTAAATCAAATACGGAGAAAGCTCGATGCATATCGGGCTTTTTTCATATGTGTGCCAAGCGGGCACATATTTGGGGACGGTTCTGGGAACGGTCCTAATTTGGGGACGGTTCTCGCTTTTTCACTTTAGCGCGGTGAAGCAGCATTAATAAATCCGGTTTTAAGTGAGGTCGTTATGATAAGTGAGAAGCTGTGGGTCTATAAGGATATCGACGAGGAGGAAGTGGACAGGCTGTCGAAGGGGGCGGGCATATCGCGTCTTCTTGCTGGAGTGTTTGTCAGCCGGGGCATTTGCGGTCAGGATGGAATAGAATATGTAAGGGACTTTCTGGAGCCTGACGCCGCACGATTCCATGATCCGTTCCTGATGGACGGGATGGACAAAGCGGCGGACAGGGTGATCCGGGCTGTTGACAGCGGTGAAAGTATACTGATTTACGGTGATTATGATGTCGATGGCGTGACGAGCACATCGATACTGTATAATTTTCTGACTTCAAGAGGCGCTGATGTCAAGTACTTTATCCCTGACAGAATGGAAGACGGTTACGGCCTTACGATGTCAGGCGCGGAGAAGGCGAGGGCGATGAAGCCGTCCCTGATAATCACAGTGGACTGCGGCATCACATCTGTCGATGAAGTACATTTTCTGATGGAGTCCGGTATAGATGTTATAGTTACGGATCATCATGAATGCAGGGAAATCCTGCCGGAAGCTGCAGCGGTAATGAATCCGCACAAGCCCGGGTGTTCCTACCCGTTCAAGGAGTTGTCGGGAGCAGGTGTGGCGTTCAAGCTGATACATGCTGTATGCATGCGGACCGGGTCCAGGACCGATACCGGGACCGAGTCCAAGACCGAGACCTGGACCGGGACCGGTACTGAGGCGGCTGCAGGTGCCATAATCGCCGGGAACATGAGTGATCCGAGAGCTGGCAGCATGGATTTCATGAAATATATCGATCTGGCGGCGCTGTCCACCATTGCCGACATCGTGCCGCTGGTCGGTGAGAACAGGATCATTGCAAGCCTGGGGCTGAAAGCTATGGAGACTACGTCAAACAAAGGGCTGGAAGCGCTTATCAAAGTAGCCGGGTATGGCGGAAAGGAAATCTCGTCATATGCCGCAGCATTCGGACTTGCGCCGAGAGTGAATGCGGCCGGGCGTCTCGGCAGCGCTGAAAGGGGAGTCAGGCTGTTCACGACCGGCGACAGGGTATTGGCTGAAGCGCTTGCCAAAGAGCTGGATGAAGAAAACAGGCTTCGTCAGGCCACCGAGGATAAGATACTGGAAGAGGCTTTCGAGTATGTCGAATCGAAGCTGGATCCAAACAGGGAAAAGGTGCTGGTTATCTCCGGAACAGGCTGGCACCACGGCGTGATCGGCATCGTGTCGTCAAAAATAACAGAGCGCTACAACAGGCCAAGCATAGTTATTTCAGTAGATGAAGAAGGAACAGGAAAGGGTTCGGCCAGAAGCATAAAGAGCTTCAATCTGTTCAAAGCGCTTACGGACTGCGGTGATCTCATGGAAAGGTTCGGCGGCCACGAAATGGCGGCAGGCCTGACCATCAGCAGCAGCAATATTGAAGAGCTCAGAAGGAGGATAAACGAGTATGCCGACAAAGTCCTGACCGATGATGACATGAAGCCGTGCATCAGGGTTGATGTTTTTCTTGACCGCGGCGACATCACCTTCGAGAGCGTAAGAGAGCTGGCGAAAATGGCTCCCTATGGCGAGTCCAACCCAACTCCGAATTTTGGGTATATGGCTCTGAAGATCACCGATGTCCGGACCATGAGTCAGGGCAAACACTTAAAGCTCAATCTGTGTGACGGAGGTTTTACTGCCGAGGCTGTCGGCTTCAACCTCGGTGAGCTTGCTGACAAGTATACGGCAGGAGATGCGGTCGATATCGTTTTTACTCCTGATATAAATGTATGGAATGGGACCGAGAAACTCCAACTGAATATAAGAGATATAAGGCATTGTGTTTTTACTAATCTCGACAAAAATATTGTTTTTAATATTTCTAATGACTATAATAATATTGTCATGCGGCAAATAAGCAGTTTGAAGGGCCAGTACAGGCTGAAGCCGGCAGCATTGGTGCCTGACAGATCGGAACTCGAAGTTGTCTACCGATATATTAGGGCATACGGAAAGAATGCATGCAGCAAGGATATGCGCGGTATGCAGGTTCAGGGCAGGGTTTCGGCTGAAGGTACGGCTTCGTTTATCATTGGAGATCTGTATGGATTGAGCGCACTTTTGTCTGAGAAATACAGCATCCCAATGAATTTTTTCAAACAGAAAAAAGCGCTGGAGATATTTGAGGAGCTTGGACTTTTAAAGCTTGATGACAAGGACCGTATGGCCATGATCGTCAGCCTGCCTGAAAGTGTCGGGAAGGTGGATCTGGGATCATCGAAGCTTTATACCTGGCTGCAGGCCGTAAAAAACTGCTTTGAGCAGACAGGCAGCTGAGCCGAAAGGCAGTGGTCCGACCGATGCAAGTCGGTTGGATCAGGGATAACACCAAAATTATGAAGGCCGGAGGGAGTTCACAATGGATCTTAAGGAAAAACTCAGGCACGTACCGGATTTTCCAAAGAAGGGGATCGATTTCATCGATATAACGACTGTACTGCAGGACAGAGAAGCACTGCAGCATAGTATAGATGAGATGAGAAAGCTGGCAGCAGAGCTGGGTGATTTTGACATGATCGTTGGCCCCGAATCGAGGGGGTTCATATTCGGAGCACCATTGGCTTATGCGATGAATAAGGGGTTTGCACCGATAAGGAAAAAAGGCAAGCTGCCGTACAAGACCGTCAGCATCAAGTATGAACTCGAGTACGGAACAGATGAGCTTGAGATACATGAAGATGCCGTCAAACCAGGGCAAAAAGTGCTGATAGTGGATGATCTTCTGGCTACGGGAGGAACCACCGAGTCCAATGCAAGGCTGGTTGAGAAGCTTGGCGGAGAGGTCGTTGGGCTTGTTTTCTTTATAGAGCTTGGTTTTCTCAACGGAAGGGAAAAGCTGAAGAACTATAATGTAAGGTCGGTCGTTAAATTCTAGATATACGGCATTCGTACATGTGGAGGAATGGATGGACAACCGGTATTTAAAGCTGAAGGAAAAAATCAAAAAATATAATCCCGGCTGTGATATCGAATTGCTCGACAAGGCTTATGCCATGGCAAAGAAGGCCCACGAAGGACAGCTGAGGGAATCCGGGGAACCATACATCATTCACCCGATAGAAGTGGCGCATATCCTGGCGGATCTTGAGCTTGACTGTACTGCGATCATTGCCGGCCTTTTGCATGATACGGTCGAAGACACCAATTGTACCTTTGATGAGATAAAGGAGCAGTTCGGCGAGGCTGTTGCCACGCTTGTCGATGGTGTTACTAAGCTCGACAGGATACCGTATACCACAAAGGAGGAGCAGCAGGCTGAGAACCTGAGAAAAATGTTCCTCGCCATGGCAAAGGATATCCGTGTCATACTTATAAAGCTTGCCGACCGTGAGCATAACATCCATACGCTCAAATACATGCCTCAGGAGAAGCAGATCGAAAAAGCAAAAGAGACGCTGGAGATATATGCTCCTCTGGCGCACAGGCTCGGTATATCAAGGATTAAGTGGGAGCTGGAGGACAGCAGCTTCAGATATCTTCATCCCAATGAATATTATGATCTCGTTGAAAAAATCGCAAAGAAGCGCCGCGAACGCGAAGCATATATTTCCAGCATCATAACAGAAATTAAGGAAAAAACGACGGAGCTCGGTATCGAAACACAAATCGACGGCCGCCCGAAGCATTTCTACAGTATTTTCAAAAAAATGCAGAATCAGAATAAGACTCTTGACCAGATATATGACCTGTTTGCTGTGCGTGTCATAGTTAATTCGGTAAAGGACTGTTATGCCGTGCTGGGACTCGTTCACGAGCTTTTCAAGCCAATGCCGGGAAGGTTCAAGGACTATATCGCGATGCCGAAGCCGAACATGTACCAGTCCCTGCATACGACGCTGATAGGCCATGACGGGCATCCGTTCGAGGTGCAGATCAGGACATGGGACATGCACAAGGTGGCTGAGGTCGGTATCGCTGCGCACTGGAAATACAAAGAGGGTTCGTCGGGCAAGAGCGAACTGGATAATAAGCTGGCATGGCTGAGACAGATGCTGGAATGGCAGAAAGAAGCCAATGACGCCAACGAGTTCGTTGAAACGGTCAAGGTCGACCTGTTTGCAGACGAAGTGTTTGTGTTCACTCCGAAGGGCGATGTTGTGAACCTGCCGATAGGATCCAATCCTATAGACTTTGCATATGCGATACACAGTGCAATAGGCAATAAAATGATGGGCGCCAGGGTCAACGGTGAGATCGTGAAGCTCAACTACGAACTAAAAAACGGGGACATCGTTGAGATACTGACATCATCCAGCGTCCACGGGCCAAGCCGCGACTGGCTCAAGATAGTAAAGAGTTCGCAGGCGCGAAATAAGATAAATCAGTGGTTTAAAAAAGAAAACAGGGAAGAGAATATACTTCGGGGCAGAGAGTACATAGACAGGGAACTGAAGAGGCTGAACCTTACCTACAATCAGCTTTTCAAAAATGAGTGGGTCGAGATAGTATTAAAGAAGTACAACTTCAATTCACTGGAGGATATGTTCTCTGCTGTAGGATACGGCGGCATCGGGGCGAGCAAGATCGTTTCAAGGCTCCGGGAGGAATACCGCAAGACTCTGAAGCCTGAAGAACTGAAAGAGGAGCTTGAGAAGGAGCAGCTTCTCAAGCAGGAGAAGGACAAGGAAAAAAAGAAGAAGAACATACCTGAGAACGGTGTGATCGTCAAGGGTATAGAGAACTGCCTGGTGAGACTTTCAAGGTGCTGCAACCCAGTACCCGGCGACGACATCATCGGGTATATCACAAGAGGACGCGGTGTTTCGGTCCACAGGTCCGACTGCATCAATGTGGCCAACAGCCAGGGTGAGGAAGAGCGGCTGATCGAGGTAAAATGGTATACTGCGAGCAATGTGGCTTATAAGGCTGACATTACGGTATTGGCCAATGACAGGACGCAGCTGCTGATGGAAGTGACCAATGCCATCGGTGAGGCAAAGATACCGCTCAAGGCAATGAACGCAAGGACGACCCGCGACCAGATAGCGCTGATCGGGCTGACGCTGGAGATCACCGATACGGAACAGCTCGAAAAGATAATAAAGAAGCTGAGAAAGGTCGACGGAGTGTTCGAAGTCACCAGAAGCAAACAGTAATTGAACAAAAGGACGATAACCAATGATAATGAAAATACTCCGGACAGGCATGCTGGATTCGAACTGCTATATACTGGGAGATGCCGGTGAAACGGCCGTCATCGACCCGGGAGCAGCTCATGAAGATATAGCCAAGGTACTCGATGAGCATGGCCTGACATTGAAATATATAATACTGACACACGCACATATAGACCATATTATAGAAACAGATATACTGAGGAGCAGCCGCGGGGGAAAAGTAGTGATACATGAGGAAGATGCGCCCCTGCTTCGTGATCCGCTGCTCAACGGTTCCATTCTGTTCGGTATGAACAGGGTCTTTGGCGGCGCCGATGTCCTCGTCAAAGACGGCGATACGCTCGAATTGGGCAAAACAAAGCTGCAGATACTGCATACGCCCGGCCATACGCCCGGCGGGATTTGCATCCTGACAGAAAACACTGTTTTTACTGGAGACACATTATTCAGGCTCGGGGTCGGACGGACCGACCTCGGAGCAGGCGATCAGGATCTGCTGATGGCTTCGGTCCGCAAGCTGATGGAGCTGGACGGCGATATAAAAGTATATCCCGGACACGGGCCTGCGACCGACATTGATTACGAGAGGCAGTTCAACCCATGGCTGTGATATTTGCAATCACTGTGATCAATGCGGTCATTATGATCGATTTTGCCCGGGGATCGTCATTTTTCTGATTTTATACGCACCTAATATTATGAGCAGGCCAATTGGAAATATTGCTGCAAAGAGAATGCCTTTCTTCAGATTTTCGTTGAATGCCTCTGAAACTACCCCGACGAAAGTCGGTCCGACAGAACATCCCAGATCTCCCGCCAGGGCCAGGAATGCAAACAGGGCGGTACCGCCCTTAGGTATGCCCTTCGAGGCAAGGCTCAGCGTTCCCGGCCATAAAATTCCGACCGATATGCCTGTTGCTGCAACGCCGATAAATCCTACCAGCTTGTTTTGAGACAATGACGCAAGCAGATAGCATGCCAGGCAAAGCAGACTGCTAATGGACATGAATTTCTCTATACTGATCGTATGACTGAACTTTGCGTAGAATAACCTGGCGCATCCCATCAAAGCCGCGAACAGGGTCGGCCCGGCCAGGTCGCCTATGACTTTTGACGCTCCAAGGCTTGATTCTGCGAAAGCCGACGCCCATTGGCTCATTGCCTGCTCGGATGCGCCTGCGCAGAGCATTAGGACTATGAATAACCAAAACATCCTGTTCTTCATCAGGTCAAAGACCGGCAGCCTTTCATCTTCCTTAACCAATTCAGCGATCGGAACCTTCAGGAAGTAAAAAACGTTCATCAGCGGAATGACTGCCCATAAGCAGGCCAGGATACGCCAGTTTTCAATGCCGAATACCAGGAAAAATGCCGTGGATACTAACACTACGAACACATGCCCCCAGCAATAAAAGGAGTGGAGCAGACTCATTGCGGCTTCTTTTTTTTCTGTCGGACATGCTTCAACTATAGGGCTGATCAGCACTTCGATCATACCGCCGCCTATGGCGTAGCATATTACCGCCATCATGATCCCAATATAGCTGTTTGCAAGCAAGTCGGGAAAAACTGCAAGCCCTGCAAGGCCGATGACGCAAAAAACATGTGCGGCTGCAACAGATCTTCGATAGCCTATCCTGTCGGCATATCTTGCCGCAAGCATGTCTGTAAGAAGCTGGACGCCGAAGTTTATCGTTATGAGAAAACCGATCTTGTCGAGAGATAACCCGAATTTAGTTTGAAATGTCAGGAACAGCAGCGGTATGAAATTATTGATAATTGCCTGCGTGATAAATCCGATACAGGAGGCATAGATAGTGTGGTTATAATTTCCTGAAATTATTTTTCGAGTCATGTTTTTCCTGATCCGTCTGCAATATTTTTTCCGGTACGCTCGACCAATATGCTGATTATAGCATGAACTGCGGTCTATTGACAATTTAGACCAATGTGGTTACAATAAAGGTAATCTCTCGTCCTTGACCTGCTTGTCTGACGAGAGTTTTATTTATTAATCCGGAACATATTAATAGCAATTTGCTATATTTATTGTATGGCTCAGGTATGATTTAGCGAAAATACATATCAGGAGGTAATCATGAAGATTCAGGCGCCAAAGGGAACACGCGACATACTTCCTTCGGAGATACACAAGTGGCAGTATGTGAGCAAAGTGTTTGCCAAGCTTTGCGACTGCTTTGGATATAAGGAGATAAGGATACCTGTATTTGAGCATACGGAGCTGTTTCAGAGAGGTGTCGGTGATACTACCGATATCGTCCAGAAAGAAATGTACACATTCGAAGATAAGGGCGGAAGGAGCATAACGCTTCGGCCGGAGGGAACCGCAGGCGTAGTCCGCAGCTATATCGAAAACGGAATGGCGTCGCTTCCGCAGCCCATAAAGCTGTACTACGACATTACAGCCTACAGGTACGAAAATGTGCAGAAGGGGCGCTACAGGGAATTCCACCAGTTCGGTGTCGAAGCATTCGGATCCGCCGGGCCGGAAATCGATGTGGAGATAATCAGCATCCTCTATATGTTTTTCGAGAAACTGGGACTGAAGCAGACCGGCTTGAACATAAACAGTATCGGATGCCCTGTTTGCAGAGAAAAATACCATGAGATGCTGAAGGAATACTTCAGACCTCGTTTGTCCGAACTGTGCGGTGATTGCATGAAGCGGTTCGAAAAAAATCCTCTGAGGATAATCGACTGCAAGAATGAAGGCTGCAGGAAGCTCGTCGCGGGAGTGCCAAGGCTTATAGACAATCTGTGTGAGGAATGCGGCACACATTTTGAAGGCCTTAAGTCAGGGCTTGACAATCTTGGCATCAGCTACAGTATCGACCCGAATATCGTAAGGGGCCTGGATTATTATACGAAGACAGTCTTTGAATTCGTTTCGGAAAACGGCGGATCCCAGGGTACGATCTGCGGAGGCGGAAGATATGACGGGCTGGTCGAGGAATGCGGCGGTCCGGCAACTCCTGGCATCGGCTTTGCCCTGGGTGTTGAAAGGCTGCTGATGGAGCTGGAAAGTCAGGGCATCAGTATTGCTGAACCGGCTCCGCCGGATATCTATATCGCCACGATGGGCAAGAATGCTGTGGATTTTGCACAGCAGCTCGTTTACAGGCTCAGAGGCTTTGGCGTGAAGGCCGAGACGGACCTGATGGAAAGAAGCCTGAAAGCACAGATGAAGTATGCTGATAAAAAAGGTTTTTCGTTTACTATTGTGCTGGGAGACGATGAGATCGAAGCCGGCAAAGGCGTACTGAAGGATATGAGGACTGGAGAACAGAAGGATGTGAGCCTGGACTCCATCGTCGACAGGCTGAGGAATCACATTAAGTAATACGGGACGGACAAGATGGTATCCGATAATAACGAGAAAGTTATATGTAATTTACTATAGGAGATGACGGCTAAATGGGAGAAACGATATACGGATTGAAAAGGACTCACAGGTGTACTGAGCTCAGTGCTGCCGATATCGGCAAAAAGGTAACGGTCATGGGGTGGGCCCATAAAAGAAGGAATCTTGGCAGTTTGATATTTGTCGACCTCAGAGACAGGACTGGCTTGCTGCAGATAGTTTTCAGCGACCAGACCGACAAAGAGGTTTTTGAAAAGGCAGAGACCATCCGCAGCGAATATGTGCTGGCAGTAGTGGGAGTAGTGGCTGCGAGGGCTCCTGAGGCCGTTAATCCGTCCATGAAAACAGGGGAGATAGAAATAATCGCCTCCGAACTGAGGATACTCAGCAGGGCTGAGACGCCTCCGATGCATATCGAGGAGGATTCAGGCGTCAATGAAGCCATGAGGCTGAAATACAGGTATCTGGATCTTAGAAGGCCTGATATGCAGGCCGGTCTGATGCTGCGCCACAGGGTGGCTAAAATTGCAAGAGATTACTTTGATCAGAATGGGTTTTTGGAAATAGAGACTCCGATGCTGATAAAAAGCTCACCGGAAGGCGCAAGAGACTATCTTGTGCCAAGCAGGGTGCACCCTGGGAAGTTCTATGCGCTGCCGCAGTCGCCCCAGCTTTTCAAGCAATTGCTGATGGTGTCCGGCTTCGACCGTTATATCCAGATCGTCAAATGCTTCAGGGATGAGGATCTAAGAGCCGACAGGCAGCCTGAATTCACGCAGATAGACCTGGAGATGTCATTTGTCAATGTGGATGACGTTCTTACATTGAATGAAGGCTTTATTAAGCGGGCTTTCCGCGAGGCATTGGGGGTCGAGCTAGAAACGCCGTTTCTCAGGATGCCGTACAAGGAGGCAATGGAAAGGTTCGGCACAGACAAGCCTGATATGCGTTTCGGTATGGAGCTCGTCAATGTTTCTGACCTCGTTGCAGGATGCGGTTTCAAAGTGTTTGCCGATGCGGTGGCAGCCGGCGGGAGCGTTCGTGCAATAAATGCAAAGGGGTGCGGCAGGTTCAGCAGGAAGGAGATCGACAGCCTGGTCGAATTCGTGAAGACTTACAGGGCCAAGGGAATGGCCTGGATAGCCGTTGATGAGAGTGAGATAAGGTCGTCTCTGACGAAGTTCTTCAGCGAAGATGAGATGAAAGCGCTCCTTGACAGGACCGGAGCTCAGCCGGGAGACCTGATCTGCTTTGTTGCGGACAAAAATGAGATAGTATTTGACTCGCTTGGCGCACTGAGGGTAGAGATCGCAAGAAGGCTTGACATACTGGACAATAAGGACTTCAAGTTCCTCTGGGTGACCGAGTTCCCGCTCCTCGAGCATGATGAGGAGGAGAAGCGCTGGGTGGCAAAGCATCATCCGTTCACATCGCCCATGGATGAAGATATGGATCTGCTGGAAAGCGATCCCGGAAGCGTACGTGCGAAAGCTTATGATATAGTGCTGAACGGAACCGAGCTTGGAGGCGGAAGTATAAGGATACACATGCAGGATCTGCAGTCGAGGATGTTCAAGCTCCTTGGCTTTACCCAGGAGGAAGCATGGGCAAAATTCGGCTACCTGCTCGAAGCCTTCAGGTATGGTGTTCCTCCGCATGGGGGAATGGCTTACGGCCTGGACAGGATGATCATGCTTATGGCCGGCAAGAGCAGCATCAGGGATGTCATTGCGTTCCCGAAGGTACAGAATGCATCGGACCTTATGACCAATGCGCCTGATGTGGTCGATCAGAAACAGCTTGATGAACTTCACCTGAAAGTTGTCGAGTGAGCGTTTAAATGTGATATACTTGAATTCAGTAAACTGATTGTAAAAATGTGATATACTTGAAGCAAAAGACTGATCGTGTCGATGTGATCCGCTGAAGGCAAAAGACTGATCAGGCGGATATGAACTGCCTGGTGCTGCAAAAAGCGTGCAGCAAGAAAGAATGTGGGTTTTGAATGGATGAGTTTAAGGAAAAAATGAGTATTGACGAAGAGCCCGCGAAGGCCGGGGAGACCCTGAAGACCACAAAGAAGATGTGGAACGAAGCGCTTGACTGGTTCTTTCATATTGCGGCTGCGGTGATCGTCGGCCTTTTGATCGTCACATTCGTTGCGCAGAATACGATAGTGCATGATATTTCAATGGAGCCTACGTTGTCGGAAGGCAACAATGTGCTGGTCGAAAAACTGGGCTTCCGCTTCGGATGGCTCAAACAGGGCGATATCATAGTATTTAAGTCCCCGTATGAGGACAGACTGCTGATAAAGAGGCTCGTCGCACTCGAAGGCGACACGGTGGAAGTAAGAGAAGGAAAAGTTTATGTAAATGGCGAGCTTTTTCTGACCGGGCTTCCTGATGAACCTGATACGCCCGACGGAGCTCTTCCTGAGTATACCAACCTGACAGTTCCGGAGGGGATGGTTTATATCCTTGGCGATAACAGGCAATACAGTCTGGACAGTACTGAATTCGGTCCGATAGAAATGGACTGGATCAAGGGGCGTGCTATTTTCAGGTTTTATCCGTTCAATAAGTTCGGGACTATCGACTGAACCGGGCAGGGCGGCATATCGAAAGTACTGTAAAGACATATGACAGCTGCGTGTATGCAACTGATGTATTTTGGGAGATCAAATGAAAAGGCTTTTACATCTGGGCCTGGATGTAGGCTCAACAACTGTCAAGCTGGCTGTGCTTGATGATAATGATAAGGTACTGTACAGTAAATATCAGAGACATTATTCGGATATAAGGAAGACGATCTTTGAGCTGGTGGATGAGACCTGCTCTCTTTTTGAAGATGATGACCTGACTGTAACGCTGACAGGCTCCGGCGGGATCTCAGTGGCACAGTGGCTGGATCTGCCGTTCGAGCAGGAAGTCGTAGCTGCTGCCGGCGCCATCGAAAAGATCATCCCGCAGACCGATGTTGCCATCGAGCTTGGCGGCGAGGATGCGAAGATCACATTTTTCAAGGGCGGCATCGAACAGCGTATGAACGGCACCTGTGCCGGCGGTACCGGCGCATTCATCGATCAGATGGCGTCGCTGCTGCAGACTGATGCGGCAGGCCTCAACAAGCTGGCAGAAGGGTACAGGGTCATTTATCCCATCGCCGCCAGGTGCGGCGTTTTTGCGAAAACCGACATACAGCCCCTCCTGAATGAAGGCGCTGCAAAGGAAGATATAGCGGCGTCAGTGTTCCAGTCGGTAGTTAATCAGACGATCAGCGGTCTTGCATGCGGAAGACCCATAAAAGGCAATGTGGCATTTCTTGGCGGTCCTTTATACTTTCTGTCCGAACTTCGTAAAAGATTCATAGAAACACTGGGCCTGAGCGATGAGCAGATAGTGTTTCCGGAGAACTCACAGCTGTTCGTCGCAATTGGCGCGGCACTGGCATCAAAGCAGAAAAAGCCGTCAAGCTTCAGAGCGCTCAAAAACAGACTGCCTGTGATCAATACCGTTGTCGTTCAGGAGGTCGAGAGGCTCAGGCCGCTTTTCAGGGATGAGATCGAGCTTGGAGAGTTCAGCCGAAGACATTCGGGACATTCAGTCAAAAGGAAGGATCTTGCGTCACATCGCGGAGCATGTTATCTAGGTATTGACGCAGGGTCGACTACTACGAAGCTGGCGCTGATCGATCCGGAAGGCGCGCTGATGTACTGCCATTACGGAAGCAACAGGGGCAGCCCGCTTGGATCGGTCATTCAGGAACTCAGGAAGCTGTACGCTAAAATGCCGCAGGATGCATATATAGCCAACTCGACAGTAACAGGCTATGGTGAAGGCCTGATCAAGGCTGCTCTCCATGTGGATACAGGGGAGATAGAGACCATCGCGCATTACAAGGCGGCTGAGCATTTCCTTCCGGGAGTCGAGTTCATACTCGATATCGGCGGGCAGGATATGAAGTGCATGCAGGTCAGGAACGGAGTCATCGACAATATCATGCTCAACGAAGCATGTTCGTCAGGCTGCGGCTCATTCATCGAAACCTTTGCCAACTCTCTCAATATGAGCGTCGAAGACTTTTCCAATGAAGCGCTGCTGGCGAAAAACCCGGTAGATCTCGGTTCCAGATGCACTGTTTTCATCAATTCCAGAGTGAAGCAGGCTCAGAAGGAAGGAGCCTCAGTGGGCGATATTTCGGCGGGCCTTTCCTATTCAGTTATTAAGAATGCATTGATGAAGGTCATCAAGATCAGAGACCCGAGGGAAATAGGCAAGAAGATAATCGTACAGGGCGGTACTTTTTATAATACCGCTGTTCTCAGGAGCTTTGAGCTGATTTCGGGAAGAGAGGCCATCAGGCCGGACATAGCAGGCATCATGGGAGCCTACGGAGCTGCGCTGATCGCCTGCGAAAGAAGCTGTGAAGGCCAAAGGAGCAGTATAATGGCTGCCGGGGATCTGGAGAGCTTCAGGACCGAGATCACGATGAAGCGCTGCAGCAAGTGCAGCAATAGCTGTCTGCTTACGATAAACAATTTCATCGACGGAAGGGTCTTCGTTTCCGGAAACAGATGCGAAAGAGGAGCAGGAGGAGAGATCCGTCACAGCGATGTCCCAAACCTCTTTGACTTCAAATACAAGCTGCTGACGCAGTACAAACCTTTGGACGAGAAATCTGCAGTGCGGGGAGTTATCGGTATTCCAAGAGTTTTGAACATGTATGAGAATTATCCGTTCTGGCATACATTTTTCACTGAACTCAAATTCAGAGTCGTACTGTCGCCGCGTTCCAGCAGGAAAATATATGAGGCAGGCATCGAGACGATGCCGTCCGAATCCGTCTGTTATCCCGGCAAATTGGTGCACGGTCATATAATGAGCCTTGTGGACAGCGGTGTTGTAAACATTTTTTATCCCTGTATCCCGTATGAGAAAAAAGAGGACAAAAATGCGGACAACTGCTATAACTGCCCGATCGTGACTTCCTATTCCGAGGTCATCAAGGCCAATATGGAAGTGCTCGAGGAAAAGGGCATCAACTATATGAACCCGTTTTTGCCTTATTATGATAAAAAGCGCCTGGTGCAGAGGCTTTATGATGAACTGAAGGGATTCGGCGTGAAAAAGCGCGAGGTAAAGGCTGCTGTGGACAAGGCGTGGGAGGAAGATGAGCGCTTCAAGGCCGCTGTCAGGAAAAAAGGAGAAGAAGCACTGGCACAGCTTGAGGCCACCGGAGGCAAGGGAATCGTACTGGCGGGACGGCCCTATCATATCGATCCGGAGATCAACCACGGCATTCCCAACCTGATCACTGAGTTCGGCATGGCGGTGCTGACGGAGGATTCCATATCGCATCTGTCATGTGCGGCAAGACCCTTGAGGGTCGTGGACCAGTGGATGTACCATACCAGGCTTTATGCTGCGGCTACATTTGTCGGGATGAGGGACGATCTTGAGCTTGTCCAGCTGAACTCCTTCGGCTGCGGACTCGATGCCGTTACAACAGACCAGGTCCAGGAGATCCTGCATGCTGCGGGCAAGATATATACCGTGCTCAAGATAGACGAGATCAGCAACCTCGGCGCCGCAAGGATAAGGCTGCGTTCGCTGAAGGCCGCCATGGAGGAGCGGGACAGAAGCGGATATAAGCGAACGGGCAGCATTTACAGCTTTAACAGGGTGCCTTTTACGGAAGAAATGCGAAGCAGGCATACGATACTGGCGCCACAGATGTCTCCGATACATTTCCAGTTCCTTGAGACCGCTTTCAGGGAGGCGGGGTACAACCTTGAGGTGCTGCCTTCCGTCGACAGAGGCGCTGTTGACGAAGGCCTGAAGCATGTTAACAACGATGCCTGCTATCCGTCGATCCTTACAACGGGACAGCTGGTGGAAGCACTAAAATCAGGCAGATATGATCTGAATAACGTGTCGGTGATAATTTCACAGACAGGCGGCGGATGCAGAGCTACCAACTATATCGGCTTTATCAGGAAAGCGCTGAAGGATGCGGGATTTGAGCATGTGCCGGTAATCTCTCTGAATGCACTGGGGCTTGAAAAGAACCCGGGCTTTAAGGTGACGCCTTCTCTGCTTAACAAGTCGCTGATGGCTCTGGTATACGGAGACCTGCTGATGCGGGTGCTGTATAGGGTCAGGCCGTATGAGAAGATCAAAGGCTCGGCTGATCTGCTTTATGAAAGCTGGGTCGACCGGTGCATGGAATCTGTCAGGAGCGGTAAGCACAGCGTATTCAGGCGTAATATAAAGCAGATAGTGGAAGACTTTGACCATCTTGAGCTCAATGATGTGCATAAGCCGCGCGTCGGCCTGGTCGGCGAGATACTTGTCAAGTTTCATCCAACTGCGAACAACAACGTAGTCGATGTGGTCGAAAGGGAAGGAGCCGAGGCAGTTATGCCGGACTTGACCGACTTCTTCCTGTATTGTGCATATGCGCCTATCTATAAAAGGAAGAAAATGTCTGCCTCACTTCCGGGCGTTGTTGCCGGCCGTCTTGCCATTTGGGCTATCGAGCGTTACAGAAGCTATATGAAAAAAGTGCTGGCGGAAAGCGACAGATTCGATCCTCCGTCGAGCATATATGAACTTGCCCGCAAGGCGGCGAAGGTGTTGTCATTGGGCAACTGCACCGGTGAGGGATGGTTCCTGACCGCCGAAATGATAGAATTGATCGAAGAGGGCGCAGGCAATATCGTTTGTATGCAGCCTTTTGCCTGCCTGCCCAATCATGTGACGGGAAAGGGCATGATCAAAGCGCTGAAACGGCGCTTCCCCAGTGCGAATATCGTTGCTGTGGATTATGATCCCGGCGCAAGCGAGGTTAACCAATTGAACAGGATAAAGCTGATGCTGGCTGCTGCATTCAAAAATATGGAAAATGCACCGGCGAAAAATATTGCCGCTGCACCGTCCGGTCCTGCAGATGTGGCTTTTACAGCCAGCGAATGAGAGTTTGGGTCTTATCTGCGGCGTTTTTTCTTTCTTGTTTCCGCCATTTTCTTATCATAACTTTTGATCGAAAAATGCATAGCAAGAGCGATTGCTCCCAATATGACAACGATAGCAATCAGGTAATAAATCTGAAATGTCATCTTTGCCCTTTCACCTTTCTGTTTATTTTGAACATAACAATTATATCTGTTGTTTATTATCATTTGCAATATTAAATATCAAATTGCAGCAGCGTCTTCTTTGTTGACTTGTCATAAAGCGGCTGTACGTATGAATATGATTATATATATTTGTACAAACGAATAGCTGCAGCCGCAGCCGACCGGAGGAAAAATGAATATCAACAATAAGCAGAAGATATTTGATAAACCATTGAAAACAGCTGCAAATTCTTTCTTCTTTCTGATCCTGTCCGCTATTGCTATCCTGATAGGGATCCAGCTCGGTAATCTTCTTTATCGTTTCGATCTTAATGTGATCAATAAGATCGATACACAAAATTTCAAAAAAGTAATGAACTTTTCTCTCCCGATCATGGAGACGGTCTATAACAGCGGAAAATCAAGCGTTTCCTTCTCCAGTGAGATAAAGGGACTGCTTGTCGGGCTTTTCGGTTTTGATCTGGAATCGCCTGCTACGATATTTAATGCACAGTCGCCGATATTCACCAAATACTATAGATTACTGAACATCAATAAATCTGGATCGGACGGGCAGTCGCCTTCAGATGAGATTCCTCCGGCAACCGATGGGAGCGGACGGACGCCGTCCGGGCAAAATGGGCAGACGGCTGATGACAGCGGCCATAACGGAAATGGACCGGGCACCGGCCAGGATCCAGGCCAGGACAACGGTTCAGGCTTAGGCACGGGACCAAACAACTCTGATGGAGGAAAGAACAGCGATTTGCCGGGTGGTGCCGGCGGTTCGGGCAACAAGGACAGTTCAGACGGCATGACAGGGAAAGAAACCGGGGAGGGCAGCCCTGAAAGCAGTATCAGCACCGATGACGGAGCAGGCTGCGGCTACGGATGGCCGGGAATGGGTATTGTTGGCCAGGGTTCTGCTCTGCAGAGTATAAGCAGTATAAGCTGGGAAGTTGAGGATGAAGATGAGGACGACAAGGCGGAAACTGTTGAGCTCGAAAAGATCGCCATCAGGAACAATTCGAAGTTCAAGATAGATGTTGCAAAGCTGCTGAAGGAACCGCTGAAGATCGATATGTCGAAAAAAGGCCCGAAGGTCCTTGTTTACCATACACACACGAGCGAAAGCTATGTCCTGAAGGAGGCGGACCTTGGGAAGAAAGACACCGCAAGTTTTAACAGCAATCCCAAGTATAATGTCGTCCGTGTTGGAGAGGAACTGACCCGACATCTTAAAAAATATGGAATCGCAACGCTTCACAACGGCACCGTACATGACAAGGTGCGGGATGCTGCTTACGGCGTATCGATCGATACGCTGCAGAGCTATAAGAAGAGTTATCCGTCGATCCAGGTATATATCGATGTGCACAGGGACGCTGTAGCGGAGGATAAGCCCAAGCTCCGCATGACCACGGAAATCAACGGCAAGAGCTGCGCCCAGATAATGTTCGTAGTCGGTACGGACGGCACGCTGCCGCACCCGAAGTGGCAGGAAAACCTCAAGTTCGTACTCAAGCTGCAGCAAAAGCTCAATGAGAAGTATCCCGGGCTTGCAAAACCCATATTGATCAAGCCCAAGCGATATAACCAGCATATCTCCAGCCAATCCATACTCATAGAAGTGGGAGGCGACGGCAACCTTCTCAGCGAATGCCTCGAAACCGCAAAATACCTCGCAGAGGTACTGCACGACGTGCTCGAGGAGAACTCTTGAGTTGGGGACGCTTCTGCCATTTGCCACTTGGGGACGGTTCTCCCATTTTGGGGACGGTTCTGCCGCTTTCACTTACGCAGAATTGTAGAAAAAGTGAAAACCGTCCCCATTGAATATCATTTTGCATAATGTCAATAATAACACAGAAGTCTGCCATCAGGGAGCAATAACTCATGGATACAGATAATACGGCTTTGAAGCGGCTGGATATATACAGGCAAAAGCGGATCAGACGCAGGAAGTGTTTTGCTGCTGTTACTCTGACCATCATTTTGCTTACCGGCGGTATCATTGTCGTCGACCGAGCCGTAAATGGACTTGTTGCCGGATATGAAGGATCTGCTTTATTATCTTTCGAATGCCGCAGTTCAAGCATCGAAATCACGCTGATGAACCGCACATTCAGCATAAACACCGAGTACCTGAACCGGGACATAGAGCGTATCAAGCACTTCTTTACCAAAGGCGACTGATATCAATAGCTTCTAACTTATTAGTTTGTGCCATCCGGTTTTTGAGGTAATAAAGTTTCGCCAGATAAAATTATGACACACAGATGTCAGGATAAATGATATATTATCAATATTACCATTAATATACACGAGGTGAGGTCAAATGATCAGTATCGATACATTGCTTGGCGTGAATAAGGATAATGCCTGTGAAACGGCAGAAATTCTTGAGACTCAGGACATAGAGTTTCTGGTGAAGCTGTTGGCTGAAAAGGATGATAAAATCAGATACCCGGCGCTGTTGCTGCTGCTGAGCCGTTCAGCCATCAGCAGCGATGTCTGCGCTTACTGGGATGTTTTTAGCGAAAAGCTGAAAAGTGATAATTCATATCAGAGGAGCATAGGCATGATGCTGATTGCGGAAAACGCCAGGTGGGACAAGTCCGGCAGGCTTGATGACATGCTTGACGATTATTTTGCCTTGTTCCATGACGAAAAGCCGATCACTATGCGTCAAAGCATACAAGCGCTGAAAAGTATCCTGCCATACAAGCCCCATTTGGCTTCGAGGATAGCTTCGGCGTTGATGAAGATAGATCTTGCCGGCATCAGGGAGACAATGCGAAAGCTGATCCTTGTCGACATCCTCGAAATACTGGCCGATATCAGGAAGCACATCGCGAATGATGAAATCGAAGCCTATATTATGGATGCACTGACGGGAGGCCTGCTTGATAAAAAAGCAAAAGCCTGTATATCCGGCCTCTTATAAATCTATATAACACCCATTGAAATATTTTCATTTTAATATATTATATAAATTGTTAACATTTAATGTATTTTTAACAGACAAGCCGTAAAGAAAGGTTGATAGAGCTTATGAACACACCACTCGTACTGGATGGAAAAACACTGGCCAAAAGTATAGAGCAGGAGCTCGCGGTGAGGGTACAGAGGATAAAGGATAAGACAGGAACTACGCCGGTCCTGGCTACCATACTGGTCGGCAGCGATCCTGCATCTGTCACATATGTCAGAATGAAGGGCAATGCATGCAAAAGAGTCGGAATGGAATCGCTCAAGGTGGAACTGCCGGAAGAGACGACCACTCAGCAGCTGATCGACAAGATCGAGGAACTGAACAGGGACGGGAATGTGCACGGCATCCTGCTCCAGCATCCAGTGCCTGCGCATATCGATGAATCGGCATGCTTCAACAGCATCGACATATCCAAGGATGTGGATGGAGTAAACACCAATACCTTTGGACGGATGACAATGCAGATGGATTCCTTCAAATGTGCAACTCCGTACGGCATCATCACGTTATTGAAGCATTACAATATCGAAATGGAAGGCAAGGAGGCCGTGGTAATAGGCAGGAGCCCCATCCTTGGAAAACCTGTGGCAATGCTGCTGCTCAATGAGAACGCAACGGTCACGATCTGCCATTCAAGGACAAAGGACCTTCCGAGCATAGTAAGAAGAGCGGATATCGTGATCGCAGCCGTCGGCAAGCCGAAGTTCGTAAAGGCAGATTGGGTCAAGGAAGGCTGTGTGCTTGTTGATGCAGGCTATAACCCCGGCAATATAGGAGATATCGATCTGGAGAATGCGGTAGCAAAGTGTTCCGCTTATACGCCTGTACCGGGTGGAGTAGGTCCGATGACTATCAACCGTTTGATCACCCAGACGGTGGAATCGGCCGAGAAGAAGTTCGGGCTGGCTTGACGCATATGTTATAATTGTTTTGCATTTATTGAGATGCTATTATATACTCTGAAACAGTAGATATCAGCTTATTCATATCAGACGAAGGGGAAAAAAGAATGCCTGGCAACAGACAGAACAATATCAGAAATTTTTGCATAATCGCACATATAGATCACGGCAAGTCAACGCTGGCAGACCGGCTGATACAGATGACGGGAGTCCTCACGGAAAGGGAGATGCAGGAGCATGTGCTCGACATTCTGGATATCGTGAGCGAGCGCTGCATCACGATAAAGGCGCAGGCTGTAAGGATGGTCTACAAGGCATCCGACGGGCAGGAATATATACTGAATCTTATCGACACTCCCGGTCATGTCGACTTCAATTACGAGGTATCAAGGAGCCTTGCCGCATGTGAAGGCGCAGTGCTGGTCGTTGACGCGTCGCAGGGCATCGAAGCTCAGACATTGGCCAATGTTTATCTGGCTCTCGAGCATGATCTGGAGATCCTGCCTGTTATCAACAAAATAGACCTGCCCAGCGCACAGGCGGAACATGTCAAGAAAGAGATCGAGGATATCATCGGGCTTGACTGCAGTGAAGCGCCTGAAATTTCTGCAAAGAACGGAATTAATATAGAAGCGGTGCTCGAACAGATCGTCAGGCATATACCGGCGCCGAAGGGCGGAGAAGATGAGCCGCTGAGGGCATTGGTATTCGATTCCTTCTACGACAGCTACAAGGGAGTCATCATACATGTCCGGGTCAAGGAAGGGACAGTCAGGCCGGGCGATACGATCCGAATGATGTATACCAAAAAGGAGTTTACGGTAACGGAGGTCGGATATTTCAGGCCGGGGCAATATGCTCCCTGTGATGGCCTGTTGGCAGGAGATGTGGGCTATATAGCGGCCAGCATAAAAAACGTGAGAGACACACGGATCGGAGATACTGTTACATTGGCGGACAGGCCTGCCGCAGAACCGCTTCCCGGATACAAGAAGGTGCAGTCCATGGTGTTCTGCGGAATATATCCGGCTGACGGAGCAAAGTACAATGACCTGAGAGATGCCCTGGAGAAGCTCCAGCTGAATGATGCGGCGCTGACCTTCGAGCCGGAGACCTCGGTTGCTTTGGGTTTCGGCTTCAGATGCGGATTCCTGGGACTGCTGCATATGGAGGTAATACAGGAACGACTTGAGAGGGAGTACGATCTGGATCTTGTCACGACCGCACCCAGCGTTATTTACAAGATCACGCTGACGGACGGCCAGGTCATGAATATCGACAATCCGACAAACATGCCGCCGGTAACATCTATTGATAAAATGGAGGAGCCTGTTGTAAAAGCGACCATAATGACTCCGGAGGAATATGTGGGCAGCATCATGGAACTCTCTCAGGAGAGAAGAGGCGTGTACAAGGATATGACATATCTTGATGAGAACAGGGTCATCCTGACGTATGAGCTGCCCCTCAATGAGATCATATACGATTTCTTCGATGCCCTGAAATCGAGGACAAAAGGCTATGCATCATTTGACTATGAGCTCATCGGATATAAGGAATCCGACCTGGTCAAGCTGGATATACTGCTCAACGGCGAGATCGTCGATGCATTGTCGTTCATTGTCCACTCGGAAAAGGCATATGCCAGGGGGCGCAGGATAGCGGAGAAGCTAAAGGAGTCGATCCCGAGGCAGCAGTTCGAGATACCGATCCAGGCATGCATCGGAGGAAAGATCATTGCCAGGGAAACTGTCAAGGCATACAGGAAGGATGTTCTGGCAAAATGCTATGGCGGCGACATAACGAGAAAGAAGAAGCTGCTGGAAAAACAGAAGGAAGGCAAGAAGAGGATGCGTCAGGTCGGATCGGTGGAGGTGCCTCAGGAGGCATTCATGAGTGTGCTTAAGCTGGACTAGGCCGCGTGGCGTGCGGAGATAAAAATATGAGCAAAGATAAAAATATCGGTGTATATATCCATATACCCTTTTGCAGATCAAAATGCTATTATTGCGACTTCAATTCATACTCCGGCAGGGAACCTCTTGCCGGTTCTTATTTTGATGCGCTTTATAAGGAAATAGAAATCAGGAGCGCATCCATCGGGGACAGGCCTGTAAGCACCGTTTTCATAGGCGGAGGCACTCCGTCGCTGGTCGGACCGGAGTATATCAGAGGTCTGCTCGAAGTTTGCTCAAAGTATCTTAGGATCGATGCAGATGCTGAAATAAGCATTGAAAGCAATCCTGGAACACTCACATATGAAAGCCTCAGATCTTACAGGATGGCCGGGATCAACCGCCTCAGCATCGGACTGCAGGCATGGCAGGATCGTTTGCTGAAAATGCTGGGCAGGATACATGACAGGCGGCAATTTACTGACAACCTGGAAGCTGCGGTGAGGGCCGGCTTTGATAATATCAACACCGACCTTATCTTCGGCCTTCCCGAACAGAGTATTGAGGATTGGGCGGAAACGATCGAAGAAGTCACAAAAACAGGATCGGTCAGGCACATATCCTGTTACAGCCTCAAAATAGAGGAAGGAACGGTCTTTGGAGACAGGTTCGAGGCCGGTACGCAGCAGCCTGCCGATGACGAATTGGACAGAAGGATGTATCACCATGCCGTAGATGCATTGGCGCAAAGGGGTTTCAGACAGTATGAAATATCCAACTTCGCCGTGCCCGGATATGAGTGCAGACATAATCTCATATACTGGAAAGCAGCGGAGTATGCGGGTTTCGGAGCAGGTTCCCACTCTTACCTTGATTCGGTGCGGTTCAATAATACTGCAGGCATCGAGGACTATATAAAAGCAGTTGATGATATTTGCCGCAACGGTATGTACAGTGCGCCCGGAACATGCAGTATGCCTGAATTGTGTAATGCGCCTGAATCATGTAATGCGCCTGGATCATGCAGTGTGCCTGGATCATGTAATGCGCCTGGATCATGCAGTATGCCTGGATCATGCAGTGCGCAGGATGACTATTGTGAATCCGACACAAAAACAGCTGCAAATATAGGTAAGGATGTATATAACGGCCTTCATGAAAACATTGATATTATCGGACATGATGAAGCCATGTCCGAATACATGATCCTGGGTCTGAGGCTGAATGAGGGGATCACATCGGCCGAGTTCGAGAGGCGGTTCGGACAGAAGCTGGACGCCGTATATGGCAGCAAGCTGGACATGCTGGTAAAAAAAGGTCTGGTCTGGGAAGACACCGCCGATCCTGAAAAAAACGGCATGAGATACACCCTCACAAGCCTTGGCTCTGATCTAGCAAACAAGGTTTTTGTCGAGTTTATTTGAATGAAATTGTTCTTGACAAAAAAATTCCATGGTGGTATTTTTATTGTAGATTAGCACTCGTTGACTTGGAGTGCTAACAAACAAAATGACAAGCGGTCCGTATAATATGTTGTACATGTTGGTTATTATCAATAGGGAGAGTGGGCGGCTTGGCGGATGTGTAATGTTACAGGGGTGTATGAGATGATAATGGATGACAGAAAAAAGAGGATCCTGCAGGCCATCATCGATGATTACATTGATAGCGCCGAACCTATCGGCTCAAGAACTATTGCAAGAAAGCATGAACTTGGACTGAGTTCGGCTACTATCAGGAATGAGATGGCGGACCTTGAGGAAATGGGCTATCTGGCACAGCCTCATACTTCGGCAGGCCGTATCCCTTCGGACAAGGGCTACCGCTTGTATGTCGACAAGCTGATGCCTGCACACAGCCTGAACAGGGATGAAATAGAAAAACTTAGATCTGCAATGGAAACGCGCATCAATGAACTCAGCCAGCTGATCAGACAAGCGTCAGCCGTGTTGTCGCGCTTTACGAAATATACATCGATGGCGGTGACGCCTCATCTGAAGAGCAGTACCATAAAGGCGATCCAGGTGGTGCCGATAGAGGCAGGAAAGGCATTGGTGATCGTAGTCAACAATGCCGGCATCGTCAGGAACAATCTGATCAAACTGTCCGAATACGTGATGCCGGATGCACTCATACGCGTGTCGAACATGCTAAATGACAAGCTGGCAGGCCTGACGATAGAGCAGGTGGATATGAAACGGATCATGGATATGGAGAGGGAGACAGGTGTGCCCTTCGAAATACTCAGGCCTATTCTGGACGGCGCTGCCGTATGTATAGATCAGATGGATGAACAGGAAATATATGTGGAGGGTACCACGAACATACTGAATCACCCTGAATTCAAAGATGTTGTAAAGGCCAGGGAATTCATGAGCATGCTCGATGAGAAGACCTCATTGTGCAAGGCGCTGTTCAACGCCATCAGTCCTGAAGGCATAACCGTGAAGATAGGGTCGGAAAACGACCTTTCCGGGATAAAGGACTGCAGTGTGGTGACTGTCAATTATAATGTGGCTGATACACTGATCGGCTCGATAGGCATCATTGGTCCCACAAGGATGGAGTATCCGAAGGTCATATCGTCAATGAGGTATGTGCAGATGCTGGTAAGTGATGAAATAAACAGGCTGCTGGGGCAGGATCCGGGAGACGGATAAAAAGGCCGGCGAACGGCCCTGTACGACAGCCTGTGTATCCCGATACGGGAAATACTGATCAAAGGATGATAGGAGAAAATGAGCGAAAAGAATCGGCAAAAGCATGCAGAAGCATGCGATGCTGAAAATCTCAACGAAGTCGATACAGATTTTGTAAGTGACAACGGAGCAACATCAACAGACCATCAGGAAAAATGCTGCAGCGAAGGACAAAACGGGCAGAGCAGCCCGGGCAAAGGCGATTCAGAACTGAAAGCACTTCAGGAAGAGTTGGATGCAGCCAGAAAAGAACTGGCGGAAAAGTCGGACAAGTGCAGCGAGATTATGGATAAGCTGCAAAGAACAGCAGCCGAATTCGATAATTTCAAAAAGCGATCCATCAAAGAAAAAGAAGCTTTATATATCGATGCCGTATGTGATGTCGTCAGTGCGTTTCTTCCGGTCATCGACAATGTGGAAAGGGCGATGAAAGCGATCTCCGAAGACAGTTCGGCAAAGTCGCTGAAGGAAGGCGTCGAGATGGTGTTCAAGCAGTTCGGCGATGTGTTGAAAGGCATCGGAGTCGAAGAAATCAAGGCATTGAACGAAACCTTCGACCCAACGGTCCATAATGCGGTCATGCATGTAGAGGATGAGACTTTGGGCCACAGCGTGATCATCGAAGAATTCCAGAAGGGCTACATATACAAAGACAAGGTGATACGCTACAGCATGGTGAAGGTGGCCAACTAGCGATAGACAGCCCAGACCGATAATTTAAAACAGATTCGAATCATAATCAAATATATACAACGTTCAGGAGGTACATTATGGCAAAAGTAATAGGTATAGATCTTGGTACTACGAATTCATGCGTAGCCGTTATGGAAGGCGGCGAACCGGTGGTCATCCCGAATCCCGAAGGAAACAGGACCACGCCGTCCGTCGTCGCATTCTCCAAGACCGGTGAAAGGCTTGTCGGCCAGGTTGCCAAGAGGCAGGCTATTACCAATCCTGAAAGGACCATCATATCGATAAAAAGAGATATGGGTACCGACAGGAGGGTCAAGATAGATGACAAGAGCTATACTCCGCAGGAGATATCCGCAATGATCCTTCAGAAAATGAAGGCAGATGCGGAGGCTTACCTGGGAGAAACGGTTTCACAGGCTGTCATCACTGTCCCGGCATATTTCAGCGACTCACAAAGGCAAGCTACCAAGGATGCAGGAAAAATTGCAGGGCTGGAGGTCCTGAGGATCATAAACGAACCTACGGCTGCCGCTCTCGCATATGGACTTGACAAGGAGCACGACCAGAAAATACTTGTGTTCGACCTTGGCGGAGGAACATTCGACGTATCGATCCTTGAGATAGGCGACGGAGTTTTCGAGGTGCTGGCAACCAACGGAAACAACAGGCTCGGAGGAGACGACTTCGACCAGAGGATCATGGATTATCTTGCCGATACGTTCAAGAGAGAGAACGGGATAGATCTCAGGAATGACAAAATGGCTATGCAGCGTCTGAAGGAAGCGGCAGAAAAGGCCAAGATAGAGCTTTCAGGAGTAACGACATCCAATATCAACCTTCCGTTCATTACAGCCGACGCATCGGGTCCGAAGCATCTGGATGTAACGCTGACCAGAGCGAAGTTTGACGAACTTACCGCAGATCTGGTGGAAAAGACGATGGGCCCGACAAGGCAGGCTATGCAGGATGCCGGCCTGACCCCGGAAAAGATCGGCAAGATACTGCTCGTAGGCGGATCCACCAGGATACCGGCTGTTCAGGAAGCAGTCAAGAAATATCTCGGCAAGGAGCCGTTCAAGGGCATCAACCCTGACGAATGCGTTGCTATAGGTGCGGCTATACAGGCAGGCGTTCTGACCGGCGAAGTCAAAGACCTGCTGCTGCTGGACGTAACCCCGCTATCACTTGGTATAGAGACTCTCGGCGGTGTGTTTACCAAGCTAATCGAAAGGAATACTACGATACCGACAAAGAAGAGCCAGATATTCTCAACGGCCGCAGACGGACAGACAAGCGTCGAAGTCCATGTGCTCCAGGGAGAAAGGGAGATGGCCGCATATAACAAGACCCTCGGAAGGTTCCAGCTTACCGGTATCCCGCCGGCACCCAGAGGCGTACCTCAGATCGAAGTAACCTTCGATATAGACGCAAACGGTATCGTGCATGTATCGGCAAAGGATCTCGGAACGGGCAATGAGCAGAAGGTAACTATTACGGCTTCCACAAATCTGACCGATGCCGATATCGAAAAGGCGGTCAAGGAAGCTGAGAAGTTCGCCGCTGAGGACAAGAAGCGCAAGGAAGAGGTAGAGGTCAGAAATAATGCCGATTCCATGGTCTATCAGTCCGAAAAGACGCTGAAGGACCTGGGTGATAAGCTCGGCAGCGACGACAAGGCAAAGATCGAGACTGAGATAAATAATGTGAAGGAAGCGCTGAAGGGTACGGACACCGAAGCTATCAAATCGGCAACAGAAGCGTTGACGAAGGCATTCTATGATATATCGGCGAAGATATATCAGCAGAATCCGGGCGCTGCAGGAGGACCGAATCCGGGTGCAGGCTTCGGCGGAGATGGCGGCTTCGGAGGCGGACAGGATGCAGGACCAGGCGCCGGCCAGGATAATGTATACGATGCCGACTACAAGGTGGTTGACGACGATAAGAAGTAACGATTGCACTATATATCGAAAAAAAGTTATAATATGTGAGCGGGATTTGACATCCTGCTTCGCTGAAAAAGGGGACAGCTTGAAATGTCCCCTTTTGGATGATTGTTTTAGTATGCTGTGATAGGAGTTGTTGGATATTGCCGACAAAAAAGGATTATTACGAGGTGCTTGAGGTTGGCAGGGGAGCTTCGGACGCCGAGATAAAAAAGGCTTACAGAAAGCTTGCCAAGCAGTATCATCCCGATGTCAACCCTGGTGATAAAGCTGCCGAGGCAAAATTCAAGGAGATAAATGAAGCCTATGAGGTTCTGAGCGATCCTCAGAAGCGATCGAGATATGATCAGTTCGGACATGCGGGAGTCGATCCCAACAGCTTTGGAGGCGCGGGCGCCGGTTTTGGGGATTTCGATTTCGGCGGCATAGGAGACATATTCGAGTCATTTTTCGGAGGAGGCGGGTTCGGGCGTTCTTCAAGAAGCCGTTCCGGCCCTCAGAAGGGTGCCGATCTGAAGTATTCCGTGGAGATTTCCTTTGAAGAAGCTGCATTTGGCGTAGAGAAGGAAATAACGATAAACAGGCATGAAAACTGCGGCACCTGCGGCGGTTCGGGAGCCAAACCCGGCACAAGTCCGACGACCTGTAAGCACTGCAGCGGCACCGGACAGGTGCAATTCAAGCAAAGCACCCCCTTTGGACAGTTTATCAATGTAAAGACATGTGATATTTGCCGCGGCGAGGGTAAAATAATAACGGATCCGTGTCCTGCGTGCAGCGGCAGGGGCAAGGTCAGGAAAACGATCAGGAAGAAGCTGGATATCCCTGCAGGCATAGATGACGGTCAGACCATCTCCATCAGGGGCGAAGGAGATCCCGGTTCAAGGGGAGGCCCTGCGGGAGACCTCTTCGTTACTGTTGCCGTCAGACCTCACCCCATTTTCAAGAGGCAGGGCAATGACGTGATATGTGAGATTCCGATAACCTTCGTACAGGCTGCATTAGGCGCTGAACTGGAGGTGCCGACTCTCGATGGAAAGGTGAAGTATACGATGCCTGAGGGAACTCAGACAGGTACGATATTCAGGCTGAAGAACAAGGGCATACCTTATCTGAGGGGCAGCGGCAGAGGAGATCAGTATGTCAAGGTGGAGATAGATGTACCGAAGAAGCTTAACGACAAGCAGAAGGAGCTGCTGAGGCAGTTTGCCGATATAAGCGGAGACGATGTTTATGAGCAGCGCAAGGGCTTTTTCGACAAGATGAAGGATGCGCTGGGCATGTAGGACAGTACCGGAGTTGGAGGCAGGCAGATGAAGTGGACAGAGGTATGTATAAAAACGACTGAAGAGGCAAGCGAAGCGGTATCGGAAATGCTGACCTCCATAGGTGCGGGCGGGGTCGTTATCGAGGACCCCAACGAAATACGAAGACAGATCGAAAGTCCCGGATCGCTTGATTATGCGGATCAGGAGTTCATGGATTCCCTCGGGACCGATGTGACGATCAAGGCATATTTTAACCAGGAGCACCAGCCTGCGGAACTGGCTGCGCTTATCAGGGAAAAAATCGCATTCATATCCCGGTTTCTTGATACCGGACATGGATATACCGGTTATGAAGAAGTCGACGACGAGGACTGGGCAACGGAATGGAAGAAGTATTACAAGCCCTTCAACATCTCGGACAGAGTTGTGATAAAGCCAAGCTGGGAGGAGTATGAGCAAAAGGACGGAGAGATCGTTATCGAGATGGATCCCGGCATGGCATTCGGGACCGGTACGCATGAAACAACGAGGCTTTGCGCCTGTCTTCTTGAAAAATACGTAAAGAATCAGGACGAAGTCATCGATGTAGGCTGCGGCACCGGAATACTTTCAATAATTGCATCGAAGCTGGGAGCCGGTAAAGTGACTGCTGTTGACATCGATGAGGTGGCCGTCAGGGTAACCGTTGAGAACTGTACCATTAACGGTGTACAGGACAATGTCCGTGTAATGAAGGGAGTCTTGACGGATCTTGAGCCTGTAAAGGCCGACATCGTAGTTGCCAACATAATAGCGGATGTAATAATCGATCTTTCCGATATCATGGCTGATTATGTCAAAAAGGGCGGCATCCTTCTGACAAGCGGCATCATCAGGGAGAGGAAGGATGAAGTGATCAGGGCCTGCACTCAAAAGGGCTTTGATTTAATCAGCGCGGATGAAATGGGCGAATGGGTGGCGATCGTTTTTAAATGTCGAGATTCTTTGTAAAAACTGATGCGGCTGATCTTCTGGAAGGCAGGATCATGATAACCGGCGAAGATGTGAAGCATATAGCCGGTGTGCTTCGTGCGTCTGCCGGCGATGCCCTTGTACTGAGCGACGGATCGGGCACTGAATATGATGTTGTGATCCGGCATATATCCAAGGAAAGCATAGAAACCGGGATAAAGAGCCAAAGGCCATGTAAAACGGAGCCGCCTATACATATTACACTGTTTCAGGGCATACCCAAAGCAGACAAGATGGATCTGATCATACAGAAAAGTGTGGAACTTGGCGTGACGAAAATAGTTCCGGTCATGACCGCAAGAACTGTAGTAAGGTTCGGCAGTACCCGGGATGCGGCGGCGAAAGCCGTGAGATGGAACAGGATAGCGTTGGAGGCAGCAAAGCAGTGCGACAGGGGAGTGATCCCCGTCGTCGGTGAGCCGGTAACATTCGATATGGCTCTGAAAATCGCCGGCGAATGCGAGTTGAAGCTGTTGCCGTATGAAGAAGAGAAAGAGGGCAGTCTTCGCAGTGTACTCAGAAGCTGTGGGAAGACAGCGGGATCTATTGCCGTACTGATCGGGCCGGAGGGAGGCTTTGAACGGGACGAAGCAGAAAAGGCAGTCAATGCAGGTTTCATATCAGTCACCATGGGACCGAGGATATTGCGGACGGAAACGGCAGGCCTTGCGGCAGCGGCGATAGTGATGTACGAGCTGGGCGATATGGGCGGCAGCTAGAAAACAGAAGTAAAACGGAGTAAAGACATGAAATTTCAAAAAAATTAATGAAACAGCCTTTTAATTGGCAGTGATTGTGTTATAATACCTATTGAAAAAGGCTGGAAAATACGAGGTATATATGATAAAGAGCATGACAGGTTTCGGCCGGGGCGAGATCACGCAGGATGGCAAGGAGTTCACTGTCGAGATAAAAACAGTAAACCACAGATATTCGGATATTTTTATCAAGATGCCAAGGCAGATAAGCTTCCTGGAGGACAGAGTGAGAGCGCTGGTCGGGAATGCGATCTCCAGAGGAAAGATAGACGTTTTCATTACATATAACAATTACGGCGAAAACTCAAAATTCGTGACATTTGACGAACAGCTGGCCAAAGCCTATATTGCGGCTGTAGAGGCGCTGAGGGACAGATTCGGACTTGCGGACGACATCGCAGTTTCACTTATCTCGAAGTATCCGGACGTTCTCAAGGTCGAGCAGGCGCAGGAGGATGAGGAACAGCTCTGGTCGCTGCTGAAGCCGGCGGTTGAGAGCGCAGTAGAATCCCTTATAAAAATGAGGGAGGCCGAAGGCGAAGGACTAAGGAATGTTTTGCTTGAGCGTGCAGGCATCATTGAAGCCGCGATCGCGGATATTGCAAGACGGGCGCCGGAAGTGCCGAAGGAGTATAAAGCAAAGCTGACCGACAGGATCAGGGAACTGCTGGACCAGCAGACAGTCGATGAAAACAGGCTCGCAATGGAAGTAGCGCTTTTTGCCGACAGATGCAGCATAGATGAAGAGCTTGTCAGGCTGTCGAGCCATTTCACCCAGCTGAGGCAGATACTCCAGATGGATCAGCCTGTAGGGCGCAAGCTTGATTTCCTGGTTCAGGAGATGAACAGGGAGATAAATACGATCGGCTCGAAAGCAAATGATCTGGTGATTACAAAGCTTGTTGTGGATGTAAAAAGCGAGATCGAAAAAATAAGAGAACAGATCCAGAATATTGAATAATGTGATATATCCGTATAGGAGGGTAACTTATGAAACTGATCAATATCGGCTTTGGCAACATAGTTTCGGCAAACAGACTCGTGGCTATCGTCAGTCCTGAGTCGGCGCCGATCAAGCGGATAATCCAGGAAGCAAGAGACAGAGGTATGCTGATCGATGCAACATATGGCAGAAGGACCAGGGCTGTGATAATAACCGACAGCGACCATGTGATCCTGTCTGCAGTGCAGCCGGAGACGGTGGCACACAGGCTTAACGCAAAGGATACTGAGATCATTGACGACAACCAGGATCCGGAAGAGGAATAAAGCTTACAAGCATGACTTTCAAAGGAGGTCTGATACATGATATATCCGCCACTCAGTTCACTGTTGGAGAAGGTAGACAGCAGGTACACGCTGGTAGTTGCGACTGCGAAAAGGGCAAGACAATTGTCCGACGGTGCTCACAAGCTTACCAGATGTGCGTCTGAGAAGCCGGTGACGGTAGCGCTGAACGAGATCAACGAAGACAAGATCACGTATATCAGAACAAAGAGCGGCATCAAGTAATCGCCGAATGAACGCAAAAGCTGCTGCAGTAATATATCGGGAGAGACGGGGTTAAGGTTTCATCATTCTGCCTTAACCTTTTTGCAGTATAATATCAAGCATATCATGAAAGGAGGCATCATGATGATATTGAAGGGTAAGACCGTCGTAGTCGGTGTTTGCGGCGGGATTGCGGCATACAAGGTCGTGGAGGTCACAAGCAGGCTCAGGAAGCTGGGAGCTGACGTCAATGTCATCATGACCGCCCATGCGCAGGAGTTTGTAACGCCTTTGACATTCAGATCGCTGTCGCATAATCCTGTTGTGACTGATATGTTCAAAGAGCCTGAACATTGGGATATAAAGCACATTTCACTGGCTGCCAGGGCAGACCTTTTTATCATTGCACCGGCCACAGCCAACATAATTGGAAAGCTGGCTTCAGGCATTGCCGATGATATGCTGACCACGACCGTTGCAGCAACAAAAGCGCCGGTACTCATAGTGCCTGCAATGAACTACAACATGTATTCCAATGGGATCGTTCAGCAGAACATCGAAAAACTAAAGGCTATGGGCTATATGTTCATGGAACCTGATACCGGCGTGATGGCAGAGGGTTCTTCCGGAAAGGGAAGACTGCCGGAGCCGAAGGTTATCGTTGAGACTGCGGCGGCCATACTCAAGCCGAAAAGGGATCTGGAGGGCATGAAGATCATGGTCACTGCAGGCCCGACCAGGGAGAACATCGACCCGGTGCGATATATTTCCAACTACTCCTCGGGAAAGATGGGATATGCCGCAGCACAGGCGGCAGTCGAACGCGGAGCCGATGTACTTTTGATATCCGGGCCTGTGTCGCTGGATAAGCCCGATGGTGCCGAAGCAATAGACGTGGTTACCGCACAGCAGATGTATGAGGCTGTGATGAAACATTTCCCGGATTGCGATGCCGTTATAATGGCAGCTGCTGTCGCCGACTACCGGGCATCCGAGATATCGGGACTGAAGCTGAAGAAGAACGACGATGAGTTGGTATTGAAGCTGGAGAGAAATCCGGATATACTTAAGGAACTGGGCAAAATAAAGGGCAGTGCGATACTGGCCGGCTTTTGCGCCGAAACTGACCATCTGACGGAAAATGCCGTAAAGAAGCTTAAGGAGAAAAACCTTGATCTGATCGTGGCAAATGATGTTACGATGGAAGGCGCGGGCTTCGGTACCGATACCAATATAATCAGGATTATAAAGAAGGACGGGTCGGTCACGGATCTGCCGCTGATGAGCAAGCTGGAGGCCGCCCACAGGATATTGGACGAGATACGCGGCATTGCAGCGGAGATGCGCAGCATTGCGGGCGAAAGTAAAAATAAATGATCATAATGGAGGCATCAGATGTTAACGGAAAAATCCATGGAAAAAATCGTTGCCCTGTCGAAAAACAGAGGCTTCGTATATCCCGGCTCCGAAATATACGGCGGACTTGCCAATGCGTGGGATTACGGCCCGCTGGGCGTTGAACTGAAAAATAATGTGAAAAAAGCCTGGTGGAAGAAGTTCGTCCAGGAAAATGTCCATAATGTAGGCGTTGACTGCGCCATACTGATGAACCCCCAGGTATGGGTGGCATCAGGGCATGTCGGCGGCTTCAGCGATCCGCTGATCGACTGCAGGGACTGCAAGACAAGACACAGAGCCGACAAGCTGATAGAGGACTGGAACCAGGAAAACGGCATCACTATGGCGGTGGACGGCTGGAAGAATGAACAGCTGATGGAATACATAAAGCAAAAGGGTGTGAAATGCCCCGACTGCGGTTCAGCCAACTTTACCGACATACGCAAGTTCAACCTGATGTTCAAGACGTTCCAGGGTGTTACAGAAGATTCGAAAGCCGAGATATATTTAAGGCCCGAAACTGCGCAGGGCATATTCGTCAATTTCAAGAACGTACAGAGGACCACCCGCAGGAAGATACCGTTTGGTATCGGACAGATAGGCAAATCGTTCAGAAATGAGATCACACCCGGCAACTTTATTTTCAGGATCCGCGAATTCGAGCAGATGGAACTGGAATTCTTCTGCAAGCCCGGCACCGATCTTGAATGGTTTGCTTACTGGAAGGATTTCTGCTACAACTGGCTGCTGAATTACGGACTGTCGAAGGACAATCTGAAGCTCAGGGATCACTCGAAGGAAGAGCTGTCCCACTACAGCAATGCTACCACAGACATAGAGTACAGGTTCCCGTTCGGATGGGGCGAACTGTGGGGCATAGCAGACAGGACCGATTTCCACCTGAAGCAGCATATGGAGCATTCAAAGGACGACCTGTCATATTTCGATCCCGTGACCAATGAAAAGTATATCCCGTACTGCATAGAGCCATCGCTTGGCGCTGACAGAGTCACACTGGCATTCCTGTGCGAAGCGTATGACGAGGAGGAAGTGGCTGAAGGTGATGTGAGGACGGTGCTGCGCTTCCATCCTGCGATCGCTCCTGTCAAGATAGCGATACTGCCGCTATCAAAGAAGCTCGGGGATGATGCCTTCAAGGTATATGAGCAACTGATACGCAAGTATGTATGTGAATATGACGAGACAGGCAGCATCGGCAAACGCTACAGAAGGCAGGACGAAATAGGCACGCCTTACTGTGTCACCTTTGACTTCGATTCTCTGGAAGATGCAAGCGTCACCGTCAGGGACAGAGATACGATGGAACAGGTCAGGGTAAGGATAGACGAACTGGACGATTACTTCGCAGGCAAATTCGATTTTTGATATACCCCAGTGAGTAAAAGACAGGGGATGGTTCAGCGTCCTGGGCTGCTGCCAAAGTTTCAGCCGGGACTCAGAACCGTCCCCTGTCGTGTTTTTAGTTATAGAAGTGTTTAAAACTGATTATACTGGGAATGTAATTAGTAGTTCTAAATAGTTAATAGTTTAACAAATTATTTAAATATTACGATATTTAAATTTTATTTCGTTAATTGGTTGACAATAATATTCGCATCTGCGACAATATTATTGAATTTTTTGAGCACAGGAGATGGCTATGGAGACGAAAATAGTAATAATTGGAGCCGGCTATGCCGGTGTTTTGACTGCCAAGAAGCTGGAGAAGAAATTTAGGAAAAGTAAAGATGTAAGTATTACTATTATTGATAAAAATCCTTTCCATACGATGCTGACAGAGCTTCACGAAGTTGCAGCCGGCCGTGTGGAGGAAGACAGCATAAAAATGAGCCTGAAGAAGATATTCGCAGGCAGAAGAGTCGATGTGAAGCTGGATAAGGTGACATCCGTCGACTTTGAGAAAAAGACGGTCACAGGTGAGAGTCAGACTTATCAGTATGATTATCTGGTGCTTTGCGCAGGCTCGAAGCCGACCTATTTTGGCGTGGTCGGGGCGGCGGAACACGCATTCAAGCTCTGGAGCTATGAAGATGCTGTCATCCTGAGGGAACACATTCGGAACTCGTTCAGAAAAGCTGCACATGAGCGGAACTTTGAAGAGAAGAAGAGACTGCTGTCGTTCCATGTCGTAGGAGCAGGCTTTACTGGCGTCGAAATGGCTGGCGAACTGGCAGAATATGTCCCGATACTCTGTGAAGAATTTGAGATAGACAGAGAACTCGTCACCATAGCAGATATAGATGTGCTGCCGCGCACAGTACCGGTGCTTCCCGAGAAGCTGTCGGCAAAGGTTGAAAAGCGCCTGAACAAGATGGGCGTAAGGGTAATGCTGAAAACCAACGTTAAGGCGATCGGAAGCGATTTCATCGAAATAGAAACTAACGGAAATGTGATCCGTGAGAAATCCGGAACTGTAATATGGGCAGCCGGTATTGAAGCGTCCGATATCACCTCGGAGGCTGCAAAGGTACTCAAATCGGCAAACAGAGGCCGTATCAGCCTGGATAAATATCTGCGTTCGGTGGATAATGACCATGTTTATGTCGCAGGTGACAATATGCTTTATACTCCCGAGGGAGAAGAACATCCGGTGCCCCAGGTAGTCGAGAACTGCGAGCAGAGCGCTGACATAGTGGCTCATAATATATGCTGTGCAATTACGGGCAAGGGCGAAATGGAAGAGTACAAGCCGAAGTTCCATGGTATCATGGTCAGTATCGGAGGCCGTTACGGCGTTGCACACGTAGGCCTGCCGAATATGATGTTCAGTCTTCCTTCATTCCTGGCGATGTTCTCGAAGCATTTCATCAATATAGTGTATTTTGTACAGGTACTGGGCTGGAACAAGATATTCAGCTATCTGAAGCATGAGTTCTTCACGATAAGGAACCGCAGGAGTTTTGTGGGAGGACATCTGTCCAACAGGACTCCGAGTTTTCTGCTGATGCCGCTGAGAGTATGGCTTGGTGCCGTATGGGTGTTTGAAGGCATCAAGAAGATCATTGAAGGCTGGTTTGTTTCGCCAAAGCTCAATGGCTTCTTCAAAGGGGCTAATCAGTGGTACGACAGCATCCTGAACGGCGGTGCTTCGGATGGGACCAGCGGAGCGACGGCGGCAGATGCGGCCAGTGCAGCTACCGGAGCAGTACAGAGTGCGGCAGCTGGAGTTGCAGATGCAGTGAGCTCGGCAACCGGTGCGGCGGCAGATGCGGCAAGTTCGGCAACTGCAGCGGCAGAAGGTGCGGTGGAGGCTGTGAAGTCAGTCGGGACTGCAATTTTGAATTTTGACTTTTTAGGTTTGTTCAGAGCGATATTTGTCAGCGGGAAAGATCCGGCACATGCGACCATAAGCGATTATGCCTTCAAGCTCGATGTCCCGCTGGTCAATTCGTTTATTGATAATTTGATACTTCCAAATGATACGGTACAGTTGATCATGCAGATTTTCATCGTTGCTGCGGAGATATTGATCGGTCTGGCGCTTATAGGAGGCTTGTTCACTACTCCGGCCTCAGCCGCGTCTCTGATACTTCAGGCGATGTTCGTGACAACGACCGGACTTTATCTGTCCACATTCTGGATGGTCTTTGCCGGAATAGCGCTGCTCGTAGCAGCAGGCAGGACGTTGGGCCTTGACTATTATGCAATGCCTGCGCTGAAAGGAAAGTGGAAGAAAGTAAGATGGGCTAGAAAGTGGTATATGTATCATGACTGATGTCATTTCAGAAAATAGAATAACACCTGGCGGCGGCGTGCCGGAAGGGAAAAAATATACTGATCTGATAAGCGCCCTTTCGCTTGCACAGGAAGAGGTGGACAAGGCTCTTGCTGCTTCTCCCGCAATCGTCAGGACATATACCAGCCATCTGGCATCGACAAAGGGGAAATTCATACGGGCTGTCTCACTGCTGAACTGTGCTGTGAACAAAGACGGCCTTATAGATATCGATGCAGTGAAACTGGCAGCCGCTGTTGAGATCCTGCATCTTGCCACACTTGTTCACGATGACGTTATAGATGATGCAGATATCAGAAGAGGCCTGCCGACGCTGCAGAAAATGTTCGGCAAGAGAACGGCGGTAATATGCGGCGATTATCTTTTTTGTGCAGCGCTCCGTATGGCGGCATCCATCGGAAACAAGAAGGATTATCTTGAGATCGACATTCCCGATTATGTCGGAAGAGTATGCGCAGGTGAGCTGAACCAGCATATAAACAACGGCAATTACGATCTTTCGGTCTATAAGTATCTGAAGATAATATCGGGGAAGACTGCAGCACTGTTCGAGGCATCGTTCTATGCGGGAGCAGTCATGTCCGGATGCAGGCGTGAGGATATCAAGCATTACAAGAAGATGGGCCGGTGTCTTGGAATGCTGTTTCAGCTGATCGATGACTGCATGGACTTCGAGGCGACTGAAAGCGTTGCCCAAAAGCCCGTACAGTCCGATTTTGAGAAGGATGTAGTGACGCTTCCGATAATAAAGACGTTCCAGAAGCATTCCGAGCTGAAGGAACGGGCCGCAAGAAATGAGCTGACCGGTGAAGAGCTGGGCAGGGCGGTTTTGGAGGCAGGCGGTGTCAGCTTTACAAGGCTGGTGGCGAAGAAATATTACAGCAAATACATCAGGCTTTTGGATAAGCTTGATATCACAGAGGGAAAGCGTAAAAACCTGACAGATATACTGAACAAGGCGTTCAGGGTATTCTGAACGGGCAGCGATATTGCAGTTGGATTTGAAGGTGAATGAGGATCTTATGATAAAGCGTTTTTTAAGCTACATTGAGATCAAAACGAAAATAACGAGCACATTTGCATTTTTACTGACAATAGCATTCATACTGTATAAGGATCAGAGGATAGACTGGCTGAGGACTGCGGTTTTCTTCGGTTCGATGTTTATATTCGATCTTACGACCACTGCCATAAACAATTATATCGATACTAAAACGAATGAACAGGTGCTGCAGTTCAAGAGAAGGACAGCGTTGATCATTATTTATGTGCTGTTCGGCATAAGTACGGCCCTGGGCCTTTATCTTGTTTATCTGACTGACGTGGCCGTGCTCCTGCTTGGAGCAGTATGCTTTATGACAGGTATTCTCTATACCTGGGGACCGGTCCCGATTTCGAGACAGCCTTTGGGTGAGGTAATGTCCGGCGTGTTTTACGGACTGTTCATCCCGTTCCTGCTGCTTTACATAAACATGCCGGAAGGCACGTACCTGACCTTTGCAGCTGACTGGGAAAGGATCAGCATCGGTTTTCAGATCATGCCCCTTGCGGAAGTCCTGCTGCTGTCGGTGCCGCCGGTCTGTACGACTGCGAATATCATGCTGGCGAACAATATCTGCGACGTAGAAAAGGATGTGGCGGTAAAAAGGTATACACTGCCTTATTATTTAGGGAAGAAAGCGCTGTATCTGTTCGCTGCGCTTTACTATGCACCTTATTTCGCTGTTGTCGTAATGGTGCTGCTGAAGATCCTGCCGCCTGTTTGCCTGTTATTCCTGCCGACGATCATTTTGGTCCAGCGCAATATCAATACATTCATGAAACGTCAGGATAAGGCCGTTACATTCATTACCTCGATCAAAAACTACATTATAATTATGGGTGCGCTTTCGCTTCTGGTATTTATAGGCGCTGTTGTATAGCACAGGTGTAGTTGTTTATTAATGTATCATGCGGGTAAATATCATATGAAATTCTTCAAAAAAACCGACATCCTGATAATAACGGGGATCATTGCAGCAGCGCTGCTGTTATGGCTGATATACAGCAATACGGCGAAGGGCAGGGCTGTAAGGGCCGAGATCTATTACTATTCGTCGCTTGTTATGACGGCGGATCTCAATGCCGGGCAGGAAAAGACATTTTCGATCCCGCAGGACAGCGATGTGGTTTTACATATAGACGGTGAAGGAAATATCAGGTTTATAGATTCCGACTGTCCGGATAAGATATGCATAAAGACAGGAAAGATACATCTGGCGGGACAAAGTGCGGCATGCCTTCCTAATGGGATAGTGGGGAAGATCGTACCCGCGGACGGATGGAATGAGGATGACCCCGATATTGTGGTAGGAAGCAGGGGTAAATAGGCATTAACGGGAGTAATGGCAGGAATGGGAAAGTATAAAGACAGTATAATTGGGAGCGACCGGCAGCAATCAAGCTCCGGCAAGACTAAGAGCCTGGTGCTGACCGGACTGATATTTGCACTTGCATTGATCCTTGCTGTCATTGAAAATTCATTGCCGGCGCTTCCTCTTCCGGTTCCGGGAGTCAAGTTCGGTCTGTCAAATATTGCAGTAATGTATGCGCTTTTCTTCCTTGCAAAGGGGCAGGCATACTCGATCGCAGTACTGAAGGGACTGTTTGTTGCTGTTACAAGAGGACTGATTGCCGGAATACTGAGCCTTACAGGTGGCATACTATCACTGACGGTAATGCTTTTGATAATGGTGGCTTTTAAGAAAAAGGCTTCATATATGATAATAAGTATTTCTGGAGCTGTTGCCCACAATCTGGGGCAGTTCATTGCAATATCGTTTATCTATACGGGGATGTATTTGCTGGCGTATCTGCCTGCACTGCTCATATCAGGCGTGGTGGCAGGCATTATTACGGCCACGTTGCTGAGGTTTATTATACCGGCCTTCAAAAGGCTGGCTTAATAAAAAATATATAAATGGAGGAGCTTTTTATGAAAAAAATCATTGCACTGATCCTGAGCCTTGCTTTAGCAATAACTATGCTAGCTGCATGCGGTAAAGGCTCGAATGAAACACCCGGTCAGAATGATACGGCCGGCGGAGGCAAAACAGATGGCGGCCAGGGCGGAACTGTGGCCGGAGACGCACTTAAGACAGGCCTTGCAGTCATCTCATCGGTCGACAAATCCAAAGATGCAGGCGAGAATGATGGACTTGCACAGGTGGATTCGACTGTAGTAGCAGTCACTGTAGACTCACAGGGCAAGATCACCAATTGCGTGATCGATGCTGCACAGACCAAGATCAATTTCTCTGCAGCAGGCAAGATCACCACACCGCTGGATACTGTCTACAAGACAAAGCAGGAACTGAAGACCGACTACGGAATGACCAAAGCTTCAGGTATCGGCAAAGAATGGAACGAGCAGGCTG
>CAZQUQ010000002.1:0-5747 GCA_964596445.1 uncultured Oscillospiraceae bacterium | reverse complement strand
GACTACGGAATGACCAAAGCTTCAGGTATCGGCAAAGAATGGAACGAGCAGGCTGATGCTTTTGCATCATATGTTATCGGAAAGACTCTCGATGAAGTAAAGGGTATCGCTTTGAATGAGGAAGGCGCTCCTGCAGCTTCTGAGCTTACTTCGTCTGTTACGATCCATGTCACTGACCTCATCGCTGCAATTGAAAAGGCTGTCACCAATGCACAGGCTCTGGGAGCCAAGACTGGAGACAAACTGGGTCTGGGTATCGTCACCACGATCAATAAGTCTACTGATGCAACAGCTGAAAAGGATGGTCTGGCACAGGCTTATTCAATGTACACCGCAACCACATTCGGCGCCGATGGCAAGATCACAAGCAGCATTCTTGATGCTTCGCAGTCAAATGTCAACTTCAATACATCAGGCAAGATCACGACCGACTTGAAGACTGCTAAGCTGCAGACAAAGAATGAACTGGGCGAAGCATACGGCATGAAAAAGGCATCTGGTATCGGTAAGGAATGGAACGAGCAGGCTGCTGCTTTTGCTGCATATATAGTCGGCAAATCTGCTGATGAAGTCAAGGGTATAGCTCTGAATGAGGAAGGCGCACCGGCAGAAGCTGATCTGACCAGCTCCGTAACAGTCCATGTTACAGATTTCCTGACAGTTATTGAGAAAGCAGCACAGAACGCGAAATAATACAGCCATGTGTGACACTCCTCCCATAAGGGATCACTTCCTGCAGAGGAGTGTCATCATGCCGCTTTCCGGCAAGTGTTGTCATAACGCTTTCAGAGAATTATCACCATACCTTTTGATCACCGGGAATGTCCCTGTAATTACATAAATCGAAACTATATGATAATATTGATAGAGAGGTGAAATTTACCTCTCTGCTTTATTTTTCAACACATTATAATATTGTGCAAGTGAGGATTGAAACCGAGTTGTATAACTTTTACAAAACACAGAATATAATAAAATACGCCATATTGGTGCTTGCTGCAGCCTTTATATTGGGTTTGACTGCCTGTGGGACCAAAAAGCCGGTCAGATACGAGGCTACCTTTCTGAAGCTTTTCGATACGAAGACTACGATCATTGCATACACAGCTGACAAGGATGAGTTCAGCAGGCATGCGCAGCTGATTTACGACAACCTTGAGCAATATCATCAGCTTTATGATATATATAACAGCTATGACGGCATAAACAATCTGAAAACAGTTAATGAACAGGCGGGAAAGGCTCCCGTCAAAGTGGACCGCAGGATCATAGACCTGCTTAAGTTTGCCAGGCAATGGCATGATAAGACCGGCGGCAAGGTCAATGCTGCATATGGGGCAGTTCTGAGGATCTGGCATGATTACAGGGAAAGAGGCATGGAGGATCCGGATGATGCAGAACTGCCGCCGCTCGAGATGCTGCAGGAAGCTTCGAAGCATACGGACATAAACAAGGTCATAATCGATGAGGCAGCTTCCACCGTTTATCTGGAAGATCCCGAGATGAGCCTGGATGTCGGTGCTATAGCAAAAGGCTATGCCGTCGAACAGGTAAGCAGGATAGCAATTGAAAATGGCTTCACATCAGGCCTGATCAGTGTCGGCGGAAATGTCCGTGCCATCGGTGCAAAGGATGAAAACGCCAGACCATGGAATGTCGGCGTCCAGAATCCTGACGTTGCAGATAACCAGGCAGATGTCCATATACTGGACATGATCGACGCATCTCTGGTAACAAGCGGTGTTTATGAGAGATACTATACTGTTAACGGCAAAGATTACCATCACATAATCGACCCTGATACATTATTCCCTTCAGACGAATACAAGTCCGTCACGATACTGTGCAAAGACTCAGGCGCGGCAGATGCATTGTCTACAGCTGTCTTCAACATGTCTTTCGAGGAAGGCGCCGAGTTCATCGAGTCCTTGCCGGACACCGAGGCTTTTTGGATATTGGGCAGCGGTGAGTTTTTATACTCGAGCCATTTCAGGGATCATCTGAAAAAGTAACTTACCGGACAGGCCGATTGTTTCATTTCGATTCTTGAGGCTGTTGAAAACTGATATTATTCTTCCGACATGAAAAAGACAGCCTGTCGGCGGGGGAGCCGACAGGCTGTTTTTAATGTGCAATGCAGGCTGTTTGTGTTAAGCGATGGGAGTTTATTTGGCTCCGTCTTTATATATCCGCCAGATGACTGTTGCCGCTTGCTGCATCGTAAAGGTGCCTTTTGGATCGAGTGAGTTTCTATAGCCAACAAGAAAACCGGCTTTCACGAGTATTGCCAGACTCTCCTTCGCATAGGAGGATATTTTCCCTGCATCACTGAATTTGTTCAGTTCCGAAATATCGGCTTCAGGATATTCACTGTTTGCCGCTTTCAATGCCCTTGCCACCATTGTCGCCATTTCCTCGCGGGTTATGTTTTGCTTTGCCCCGAACCTGCCGCTTCCTGTTCCATAGGATATACCATATTTCTTGGCTATGCCTGCAGCTTCGTAATACAGGTCTCCGGGATCCACATCCGAGAAATTGTCCTCATATGTGTCATCGATATCCAGTGCCGTTATCAGCAGGTACAGGAATTCTCCCCTGGTGATGCTCCTGTCAGGCTCAAAGCTGCTGCCTTCGATCCATTCATAGAAGCCTTTGGATGCCAGAGCCTCTATCGCTGCCTTTGCGTAAGCCTTTGAAATATCATCATATGTTTTTTCTGCATATGACACCGCATAGATACTGAAATGGGTGACCTTGAAGGTCAGCTTCCCTGTATCGGGATCGTACCTTCCATTAGGCACCGTGATAACATTTCCCTTGCCGTCGATATACCATACGACTATATGGTCCGGTTTTTTCAGTTCTTCCTCAGTCGGTGTATAATCGATCGTTATCGTCACAGGTGCATTTTTGTTTTTCCATTCGATCAGTCTCCCGTCAGCGTATGCGGCAATGTTGATTGCCGGTCTGCTGCCTATTTTGTCAACAAGCTCTTTATTGAGCTTTGAGAGGTCTGCATATGATACCGATATGCCCATCTGCTGCTTCTTGTCAGTCGAAGCTGCGGGGAACATGTTTCCCGGTACAGAGATGTCGGCGACAGGTGTTTTGATTTCATATCGCTCTTTTGAGGTTCCTTTCCTGAAAAGATCCGCCGGGATCTCCTGTTGGTATGTGCTTGCTTCCCTGATCTCAGGCAATGTCAGAGTGACACTTCTGATACCGTCCTTGCCGGGTGATGCCTGATTCATTGCGCTTCTGAGCTGTTCTGCGTCCGCGGCGGCTTTAGCCGTTCCGTCTGATACGACCAGCGACTGCGTTACAGTTGTACCGGAGGTAGTAGTAACGGTAGCTGTAAGGGATGTTGCGGCGGTATCCGGGATATTACCTCCCACGGGGGGAGGGATAATGACACTGCCGGGATTAGTAGTGCCGCCGCCGGGATTAGCAGTGCCGCCGCCTGGGTTAGTAGTACCACCGCCGGGGTCAGCAGTGCCGCCGCCTGAAGCTGCATACTCGTCTGCACCGATATCCGGTGTTGTATCACGTGTGTTTCCGTCGATATCTTCCGTTACTTCCGCAAGCTGTACACCTTTATTTATTGCTCCGGCTGCAGACGATGTCAGGTGGAGATCACCGGATTGTACATTTGCTACATATCCGGATGACAGGTTGCCGCTTAGGTTATGATCATTCCGGCTTATGGTGAGATCGTTGTCAAAGACAAGTCTGCCATAAACCAGATTATTGACCATCTGTGTATTTGCAATGTTCTGGATGAACCGTATGCCTCTGCCGTTATAGTCGTTGTTCAGCCGCCAGATCGTGTTATTATAGATCCGAACATTGTCCACATCTGAGCACTCAATACCGGCGTCGCTCTGATAACCGCTCCTGCTCCCGGGGAGAATGAAGTTGTTCATGACCAGAGCGCTCTTCACATGGAAGCCTCCGTTAAGGTTTGAATCGGGCAGGCCAAGCGTGATCCCTCTGTCGCAGTTGATAATACGGTTTCGCTGGATCGTCAGGTTCTCGGAGAAGTACCAGATCATGATGGCTGAACGCCCTTCTCCGGTAATTCCCTGAATGTTGCGGAATTCATTATCTTCAATTACCCAGCCGTCCAGCGCCATCAGGTCGATCCCGCCGGTATAGTTGCCGTCAAAGTGCCAGCCGCCTGCAGCGGGTGGAGTGACTGTATTTTCAAAGTAACAATTTCTTATAGCTCCGCCTTTTATTTGTTTTGTGGCGGAATTGCTGTCCCGTGTCCCTTTAATATGGCGTGTGCCGATATCAATGAAACGGCAATTCTCTATTGTTATTGCATTGGGGTTTGAATCACCGTCGAGTTCAAGCTTTATGCCGTACCCATGGGCCTCGGTGAACGTCAGACCGGAAATGCTCACATTGTTGCAGTCCCCGATCCGCAGTATGTCGTCAAGTTCGTCATAGGACCCTGTTCCGGTGAACTCGGAGCGTCCGCGCAGAATAACCTTCGCAGGGTCATTGGATTCGCTTCTGACAGCGATATTGTCTACATTGTCAAGGATCAGCGGACTGCTGTTTCTGTAATCGCCATCGGCTATTATTATCATATCGCCATCCTGTGCATTAGTAATGGCGCTGCGCAGCTCCGCGACTGATGTGACTCTTACATTGCGTCCCTGCGGGGGTGTGATGGACATGTTCCTGACTGTGATCACAATGTCCTCGTAATCGATTTGCTTACCGTCGCTGACCGTAAAGCGCAGCTTATATATCCCGCTCTGCTCATCACCCGGTGTCCAGGTGAATACATGGGTGGCGGTATTGAAGCTGATGCCTGCCGGCACGACTGAAGGTATTACCGGGCTGATGGACCAGACCAGGGTATCTCCTGGATCACGGTCACTTGCATTGACGGTAAAGGAAAGCTGCTCTCCTTCGTTGACTGTCTTCGGCCCGATGGGACTGAGAACCGGAGCATAATTTTGCTGCTCCGGAGGAGTGTTGTAATTGATTTCCAAGGTGGGACGCATTTCCCTGAAGCCAAATTCGGAAGTAATGAGCTCAAGCGCTTTCCAGGTTTCCAGGTGCTGTAGCATGAACCCATAATTCGGCGTACCATTCAGCCATGAAAGCACCTGATCGGTTACATCCGCCTCGAGATATTCCTGACCTTCGGCCATCGTGCCGGTGACTATGGGTGTACTGCCAAATGACAGTCCGTCATTCCAGACAACTCCGGAATGGTCTCCGTTGTTCCAGGTTCCTGTGCCTTCGGCCCAGCTGGCTGTTACCGCGAAGAGTTCGTAATCAATATCCGATGTTACCGGCGAGCTTGCCCAAAGCTTTAATTTTGCTGAGGTAATGCCTGTTTTACTGACTCCGGACAGATCGAAGCGGAAAAGCCCCCGGGTTCTCTTTACGGCATCATCATTATAGATGTTCATTACGGATGATCCTCCGAAGTTGTCATCTCCGCCCCAAAGCTGCGATATGTATGTATCATGTACTGCGGCAGGGTCTTCATCGGTACGTCTTATGAGTATTTTTGGATATTCGCTGGCTATGATGCAGTAGTGCGCAGCCGGCCCCCATATGTTACCGCTGACGCCCCGTACGTGGAAATACCATGTTCCGTCGGAAGGTATTTTTACATTTATTGCAGCGGAGCTGCCATCGGATACCGTATCCGGTGCGGTATCAGGGGACTGATCCAGTACCCAGCTGTAACCCGCCGGGGCGGGACCGCTGTCATGGCTTAT
>CAZQUQ010000001.1:3356-58913 GCA_964596445.1 uncultured Oscillospiraceae bacterium | reverse complement strand
ACATATGCAAGCAACTGAAACATATTCCTTGACAATGGTGTAGTTATGTGTTAAACTCGTTATTGCTCCGTTTCGGAGGTCTTTTTTTTGTGCTGTGAATATCGGCGCTGTGTGATACACCGGCGTCCGTACAATAATCTGTGCGCCCTGCGACACAGGCACAGGGCTGGAGGTGTTTTAATGAGAGTCAAGATAGTTATGGCATGTACGGATTGCAAGCAGAGAAACTACAACACCATGAAGAACAAGAAGAACGATCCGGACAGAATCGAGATGAAGAAGTACTGCAAATTCTGCCACAAGCACACAGTACACAAGGAAACGAAATAATGCGCGGAGGTGCACTTTATGTCTGAAAATGCACGCACATCCAAACTGGCTGCATTCGGAAAGAAGATAGCCAAATTTTTCAAGGATATCAAAGCTGAACTCAAAAAGGTCATCTGGCCGACAAAAGAGCAGCTCATCAAAAGCACGATCTCCGTGTTGGCGATCTGTTTTCTGATCGGTGTTGTTATATGGGTTTCCGATGAAATTATGGGCAAGCTTGTGGAATGGACCCTGACAAGGTGATCAAGGAGGACATGGATCCTGATGGTAGTAAATGATATGCCTGAGATAGCCAAATGGTATGTTGTGCATACCTATTCCGGCTATGAAAACAAGGTTAAGGCCAATTTGGAAAAGATAGTTGAAAACAGGAACATGCACGATTACATCTTCGACATCGTCGTACCGATGGAAGAGCAGATCGAGATCAAGGACGGAAGGAAAAAAGCTACATTGAGAAAGGTTTTTCCCGGATATGTCCTTGTGAAAATGATCATGACCGATGAATCCTGGTATGTCGTTAGAAATACCAGAGGCGTCACCGGCTTTGTCGGACCCGGATCGAAACCGGTACCGCTTACCGATGAGGAAGTGCGTACGATGGGTGTGGAAGAGTTTGCTCCTGTACTTGATTATGAAGTCAATGACAGTGTCAGAGTCATAGACGGACCTCTGGAGAATTTCATCGGCATTGTCGAGGAAATAAACTTCGAGAAGAAAAAGGTAAGGGTGGCTGTTTCCATGTTTGGCAGGGAGACTCCGGTCGAACTGGAACTGACGCAGATACAGAAGTTATAGTTTTTAAAAGAATTGGGAGGTGGAATAAGCCATGGCAAAGAAAATTGCTGGCTATGTAAAGCTACAGATTCCTGCGGGGAAGGCAACTCCGGCTCCACCGGTTGGACCAGCTTTAGGACAGCATGGTGTTAACATCATGGGATTTTGCAAGGAGTTTAATGAAAGAACAGCGAAAGATGCGGGATTGATTATTCCTGTCGTCATTACTGTCTATGCCGACAGATCGTTTTCCTTTATCACAAAAACTCCTCCGGCTGCAGTGCTTCTGAAGAGGGCATGCAAAATCGAAAGCGGTTCAGGCAAGCCGAACAGGGAAAAAGTTGCGAAGATCTCGATGGCGGAAGTCAGAAAGATAGCCGAATTGAAGATGCCTGACCTGAATGCTGCAAATATCGATTCAGCGGCCAGAATGATCGCTGGAACAGCCAGAAGCATGGGTATCGTAGTTGAAGAGTGATAGTGCGGGTCTGCTGTCCAGTTTGAATGGACCGCTGGCCCAGACAGACCGGATCGGATGACCGTGATCATCGGATCGACCGTCCGGACGATGTGGGAGGGAACCTGGGTTTCCGAAGAATTTACCACTAAGGGGAGGATTATAATGAAGAGAGGAAAGAAATATATCGAAAGTGCAAAGCTGGTTGATAAGACGACTCTTTACGATCCGGCACAGGCTTTGGATCTCGTGAAGAAAACAGCTAAAGCGAAATTTGACGAAACTGTCGAAGCACACATAAAGCTCGGCGTTGACTCAAGACATGCAGACCAGCAGGTAAGAGGTGCGGTAGTACTTCCGCACGGTACGGGCAAGACTGTAAGAGTGCTCGTATTTGCAAAGGGCGACAAGGCAAAGGAAGCTGAACAGGGCGGCGCAGATTTTGTAGGCGCTGAAGACCTTGTGGCAAAGATACAGAATGAAAACTGGTTCGAGTTTGATGTTGTTGTTGCAACACCTGATATGATGGGTGTCGTCGGCAGACTTGGCAAGGTCCTCGGTCCCAAGGGATTGATGCCGAACCCGAAGGCAGGCACGGTCACTATGGACGTTGCTAAGGCCATCGCAGACATCAAAGCCGGTAAGATCGAGTACAGGCTGGATAAGACCAACATTATCCACTGCCCGATAGGAAAGGTGTCCTTCGATCTCGATAAGCTCGGAGACAATTTCCGTACTCTGATGGAAGCCATCATAAAAGCAAAGCCTGTAGCAGCAAAAGGACAGTATCTCAAGAGCGTAGTCGTATCATCCACGATGGGCCCCGGAATAAAGGTCAATCCGCTCAGAGCTACAGACTGATAAAAAAAGCTTTACAATCGGCAAATAATATAGTAGTATAAACAAGGTTCACAAAAATGAATATGTCGCATACCGCAGACAGCAGGTGCATTAAGCGTAATCGGTACAACAGCCGTCCTGCCGAGGTAAGAGTTAATATACGGAGCAATGCTCCGGCACCTTTCTGGTGATTAACCCCTTGTGTGTCTGCAGTGTGCAGATATACAAGGGTTTTTAATTTGATCAAGGAGGTGGATGGTTTGCCTAAGGAAAGCACCCTTAACCAGAAACGGGAAGTCATCGATAGCATAAGCGGCAAGATGAAATCAGCCAAGGCGATGGTTTTTGCCGATTACAGAGGATTGACCGTGGAACAGGATACCGAACTCCGGAGCGCATTGAGGAAAGCAGGTGTTGAATACAGGGTTGTAAAGAACACGCTGACGAGATTTGCTGCTAAGGAAACCGGGCTTGCCGGCCTGAGCTCATATCTTAACGGTCGCAGATCAATGGCATCGAGCGATACTGACCCTGTGGCTCCTGCAAAGGTACTGAACGAATATGCAAAGAAGTTTGATAAGCTCGAACTCAAGGTAGGCGTTGTAGAGGGCAGGATCATTGATGTAAACGGCATCAAGTCGCTGGCCGAACTGCCGCCGAGAGAAGTGCGCATCGCAAAGGTACTCGGTGGTTTCAACGCTCCGATATCAGGACTCGTCAATGTACTCAATGGAAATATCAGAGGCCTGGTGGTGGCACTCAACGCAATAGCGGAACAGAAAGCAAATGCTTAGTAATAAAACAATATTTAATTATTAAATCAAAAATTATGGAGGTATTTTAAAATGGCTAGTGATAAAGTTGTAAAGCTGATTGAAGATGTAAAGGCATTGACAGTTCTCGAACTGTCCGAGCTCGTAAAGGCTCTTGAAGAAGAATTCGGCGTATCTGCAGCAGCTCCCGTAGCAGTTGCAGCAGCTCCTGCAGCAGCAGCCGGAGCAGCAGCTCCCGCAGCTGAGGAAAAGACTGAGTTCAACGTTATCCTCAAGGATGTCGGCGCTGACAAGATCAAGGTCATCAAGGTCGTCAGAGAAGTTACCGGCCTCGGACTCAAGGAAGCAAAGGATCTCGTTGACGGAGCCCCCAAGACTGTTAAAGAGAACGTTTCCAAGGAAGATGCAGCTGCTATCGAAGCAAAATTCAAGGAAGTCGGCGCTACAATCGAAATCAAATAAGAACTTATCAGAACAACGAAAATGCCCCGGTTACGACCAGGGCATTTTTTTGTGTTGTTTATGAAAAAACCAATACGAAAAACACATTGACAAGTTCAATGCAGTATGTTAAAATTATAAACTGCGTTATAATCTGATACAAGTATGCTTTTTTGGAATTTACGGTCTGAACCGACCGACAAAATGATTATAGCACAGGAGAATAAAATACACAAGAATTGTTAATAATTATTTAGTGGTTTTGGGCAATTTGACGAATGAAATCTAAAAAAATCATTTCGTGATAAGTATTATGATTTCACTGTCGAAGCGCCTTGTGGATCAGCCCCAAAAAGCTTTTAATAATACTACTAAAAGCTTTTATATACACCGGCATATCACTGGATAGAGCCGGTGGTCCGGTTGAATTGCATGAATGCAAGCCTTTCATGTAACGTTGTCATTTTACAACAAGTCATAAAATTATGAGGTGATTATTGATGGTACATCCCGTACAACTGGGCCGGAATACCAGAATGAGCTATTCCAGGATAGGTGAAGTCCTGGATATGCCGAATCTCATCGAAGTGCAGAAAAACTCTTACAAATGGTTTCTGGAAGAGGGCCTTCGAGAGGTGTTCAGGGACGTTTCTCCCATACAGGATTACACCGGCAACCTGATACTGGAATTCCCAGACTACAAGCTGGAGGACGACAACCCGAAGTACAGCGTTGAGGAGTGTAAAGAAAGAGATACTACATATTCAGCCCCTCTTAAGGTAAAAGTCCGCCTTATCAATAAAGAGACCGGAGAGGTCAAGGAACAGGAAATCTTTATGGGAGATTTCCCGCTGATGACCGACAACGGCACATTTGTCATAAACGGTGCAGAAAGGGTCATTGTAAGCCAGCTTGTCAGGTCGCCCGGAATGTATTATTCCAAAAAACTCGATAAAACTGGCAAGCAGCTCTTTTCAGCCACGATCATACCCAACCGCGGTGCATGGCTCGAGTACGAGACCGATTCGAACGATGTCATGTATGTCAGGATCGACAGGACAAGAAAACTGCCCATAACCGTTCTTCTTCGCGCGCTTGGATATGGCACCGATTTACAGATAACGGAGCTTCTTGGTGAAGACGAAAGGATAATGTCCACTATCCAGAAGGACAATGCCAAATCACAGGATGAAGGCCTCATCGAAATATACAAGAGGCTCAGGCCCGGCGAACCGCCGACGGTCGAGAGTGCTACTTCATTGCTGAACAGTCTGTTTTTTGACCCGAAAAGGTATGATCTGGCCAAATTCGGCAGGTTCAAATTCAATAAGAAGCTTTCGCTCTCATCGAGAATAACAGGATATAAATCGGCTGAAAGGATCATAAGTCCGATCACCGGAGAGATACTGGCGGATGAGGACGAATTTATCGACAGGACAAAGGCCGAAGCGATACAGAATGCGGGCATTGATTCCGTATATCTTAATATAGAAGGCAGAAAGTTAAGAGTTATCGGCAACGGCACAGTCGATCTGAAGGCTTTCGTGGATTTTGACATCACGGATACCGGCATCACTGAAAAAGTCAGATACAAGGTACTCAAACAGCTGATTGCGGAAAACCAGGACAAGGAGGATCTCCATAAGGCAATTATTGAAAATGTGGATTCTCTTGTACCTAAATATATCACTGAAGAGGACATCATATCATCAATAAATTACCTTATCCATCTGAACTACGGCATAGGAAACGATGACGACATAGACCATCTGGGCAACAGAAGGCTGCGCTGCGTCGGCGAGCTTCTTCAGAACCAGTTCAGGATCGGTCTTGCCAGAATGGAAAGGGTAGTCAGGGAAAGGATGACGATACAGGATATCGACATCGTGACGCCGCAGGCTCTTATAAACATCAGACCTGTAGCTGCCGCCATAAAAGAATTTTTCGGCAGCAGCCAGCTTTCCCAGTTCATGGACCAGACGAATCCTCTGGCAGAGCTTACTCATAAGAGAAGGCTCAGCGCGCTGGGTCCAGGCGGTCTCAGCAGGGAAAGGGCAGGCTTCGAAGTTCGTGACGTGCATCACTCGCACTATGGACGCATGTGCCCGATAGAGACTCCTGAAGGCCCGAACATAGGATTGATCGGTTCACTGAGCACTTATGCAAGGATAAATGAGTACGGCTTTATTGAAGCTCCGTACAGAAGGATAGACAAATCCACCGGAATCGTTACGGATCAGATAGATTACCTCACTGCGGATGAGGAAGACAAATATATTATCGCGCAGGCAAACGAGCCTCTTGATGAAAATGGCCGCTTCAAGGACAATAAGGTGCTCGTCAGATACAGGGACGATATACTCGAGGTCGAGAAGGATCGCGTCGACTATATGGACGTATCTCCGAAACAGCTTGTTTCGGTCGCAACCGCCATGATCCCGTTCCTTGAAAACGACGACGCCAACCGTGCATTGATGGGATCGAACATGCAGCGTCAGGCTGTTCCTCTGATAAGGCCCGAATCGCCTATCGTCGGAACGGGAATAGAGTATAAGGCTGCCAAGGATTCCGGCACTGTGATACTGGCACGGAATTCGGGTACTGTGGAAAAGGTCACGGCAAGTGAGATCACGATCCGTACAAAGGGCGGCAAAAAGGATGTTTACAAGCTGCTGAAATATATCAGATCGAATCAGGGGACCTGTATAAATCAGAGGCCTATAGTAAGGAAGGGCGATGTGGTCGAGAAGGGCGATGTCATAGCCGACGGACCTTCAACTGACAAAGGCGAGATCGCGCTGGGCAAGAACATCCTTATAGGATTCATGACCTGGGAAGGCTACAACTATGAGGACGCCATACTGATAAGCGAAAAGCTTGTCAAGGAGGATGTTTTCACATCTATCCATATCGAAGAATATGAAGCAGAATCCAGAGATACGAAGCTCGGACCTGAGGAAATCACCAGAGATATCCCCAACGTGAGTGAAGATTCGCTGAAGGATCTTGACGACAGGGGCATAATCAGGATCGGTGCTGAGGTCAGAGCAGGCGATATATTGGTCGGAAAAGTTACGCCAAAAGGAGAGACCGAACTGACCGCAGAGGAAAGACTGCTGAGGGCCATATTCGGTGAAAAGGCAAGAGAAGTAAGAGATACGTCACTGAGAGTGCCTCATGGCGAATCCGGAATAATAGTCGACGTCAAGGTGTTCACAAGGGAGAACGGCGATGAGCTGCCGCCCGGAGTGAACCAGCTCGTCAGGTGTTATATAGCGCAGAAAAGAAAGATATCCGTCGGTGACAAGATGGCCGGAAGACACGGAAACAAGGGTGTTATTTCAAGGATCCTCCCTGAGGAGGATATGCCTTACCTGCCTGACGGCACGCCGCTGGAAATCGTGCTGAACCCGCTCGGTGTTCCGTCACGAATGAACATAGGCCAGGTGCTCGAAGTACACCTTGGATATGCAGCAAAGGCGCTGGGCTGGAAGATAGCTACGCCTGTATTCGACGGAGCGACCGAACAGGATATAGTCGAAACATTGAAGATGGCAGGGTTGGATGAAGACGGCAAGACCATTCTGTATGACGGAAGAACGGGAAGACCGTTTGAAAACAGAGTTTCCGTCGGATATATGTATATGCTCAAGCTGGCACACCTCGTAGATGACAAGATACATGCCCGCTCGACAGGACCGTACTCGCTCGTCACTCAGCAGCCTCTTGGAGGAAAGGCTCAGTTTGGCGGCCAGAGATTCGGCGAGATGGAAGTTTGGGCTCTCGAGGCATACGGTGCAGCATATACGCTTCAGGAAATACTCACCGTCAAGTCGGATGATGTTGTCGGAAGAGTCAAGACTTATGAGTCGATCGTAAAGGGAGAGAATGTTCCCGAACCTGGCATACCGGAATCGTTCAAGGTGCTCATAAAGGAATTGCAGTCCCTTGCACTGGATGTGAAGGTATACTCAGAGGAGCGTGAGGAGATCACGATCAAGGAGTCTGCCGATGATGAACTTGAAGAGCTCAGCGTAAATATGGAAGGCCGTGAGGATGAGACGCCTATCAGCGATTTTGATGATCTTGGCGACGACCTTATGGAAGAGGATATCGGCATGGATGAGTTCGACATGGGAGACTTTGGCAGTTCCGCCGACAATCTGGATGATTCGCTCGGAGACGACTTATTCTCTGAAGATGAGGAATTTGCAGATAATCTGGACGATGAGGATTTTTAGGAGGGAGATTCAGACATGTTTGAGATGAATAATTTTGATGCTATAAAAATAGGTTTGGCTTCCCCGGAGAAAATCAGAGAATGGTCGAGAGGCGAGGTAAAAAAGCCTGAGACGATCAACTACAGGACATTGAAACCGGAGAGGGACGGGCTTTTCTGCGAAAGGATATTCGGACCGCAGAAGGACTGGGAATGCCATTGCGGCAAATACAAGAGGATCAGATATAAAGGTATAGTTTGCGACAGATGCGGTGTTGAGGTCACCCGTTCCAAGGTGAGAAGGGAACGTATGGGCCATATCGAACTGGCGGCTCCCGTTTCGCACATATGGTATTTCAAGGGTATACCCAGCAGGATGGGCCTTATTCTTGACATGTCTCCGAGAGCGCTGGAAAAGATCCTGTATTTCGCATCCTATGTTGTTATAGATCCGGGACAGACGCCGCTGTCCAAAAAGCAGATACTGACTGAGAAAGAATACAGGGACAGTGTTGAAAAATTCGGCTACAAATTCAAGGCATCGATGGGCGCTGAGGCGATAAAGGAGCTTTTGACGGAGATAGATCTGGATAAGCTGTCAAAAGAGCTCAGGCAGGATCTGGAGGATGCCTCGGGACAGAAGAGGATCAGAACGATAAAGAGGCTTGAAGTAGTGGAAGCTTTCAGGCTTTCAGGAAACAGGCCGGAGTGGATGATAATGGATGTTATACCTGTCATCCCGCCGGAGCTCCGTCCGATGGTCCAGCTGGACGGCGGAAGGTTCGCGACGTCCGACCTGAATGACCTGTACAGACGCGTCATCAACAGGAATAACCGTTTAAAGAGGCTGCTCGATCTCGGAGCGCCTGATATAATCGTAAGGAATGAAAAGAGGATGCTGCAGGAGGCCGTAGACGCCCTGATAGACAACGGCAGAAGAGGACGTCCGGTAACGGGCCCCGGCAACAGGCCGCTGAAGTCCCTTTCAGACATGCTGAAGGGCAAGCAGGGCCGCTTCCGTCAGAACCTGCTCGGAAAACGTGTCGACTATTCGGGACGTTCCGTTATCGTCGTCGGCCCCGAACTGAAGATATTCCAGTGCGGTCTGCCGAAGGAAATGGCGCTCGAGCTGTTCAAGCCCTTTGTAATGAAGAAGCTTGTAAATGACGGTCTGGCACACAATATCAAAAGTGCAAAAAGAATGGTCGAGAGGGTAAGGCCTGAGGTATGGGATGTCCTCGAAGAAGTGATCAAAGAGCATCCTGTGCTGCTCAACCGTGCGCCGACGCTCCATAGGCTCGGCATCCAGGCATTTGAGCCGGTGCTTGTCGAAGGAAGGGCATTAAAGCTGCATCCGCTGGTTTGTACCGCATATAACGCAGACTTCGACGGCGACCAGATGGCGGTCCACGTGCCGCTTTCCGCAGAAGCCCAGGCGGAGGCGAGATTCCTTATGCTTTCTGCCAACAATCTGCTGGCTCCCAAGGATGGAAAGCCGATCACCGTACCGACTCAGGACATGGTGCTTGGCAGCTATTACCTGACGATAGAACGCGAAGGCGAGCCCGGTGAGGGCAAGGTATTCAGTTCGTTCGATGAAGCAGTGATGGCTTATGATGACGGCTATCTGGGCCTTCATGCAAAAATCAGGGTCAGGGTCACAAAGGTCATTGACGGTGAGAAGAAGTCGAAGATAATCGACGCCACCGTAGGCAAGCTGATATTCAACGAAGCTATACCGCAGGATCTTGGCTTTGTTGACAGATCCGACCCGGATAAACTGTTCGATCTTGAAATAACTCAGATCGTTACCAAAAAGGAACTTGGCAGGATCATTGATAAATGCATCAAAGTCCACGGTACTACTGAAACTGCCATCGTGCTTGACAAGATCAAGTCTCTCGGTTTCAAATACTCTACGAAGGGTGCCATCACGGTCAGTGTATCGGATATGGTAATACCCGATGTCAAGAAGAAGTTCATCGATGAAACCGAAGCGAAGATAGAGAACATTACGAAGATGTATAAACGAGGCCTCATCTCTGAAGAGGAAAGATATACGTCGGTAATACAGGCGTGGACCGATACCGGTGAAAACCTTACCAAAGCGCTGATGGATACATTGGATCGCTTCAACCCGATATTCATGATGTCGGAGTCCGGAGCCCGCGGAAGCATCAGCCAGATCAAGCAGCTGTCCGGTATGAGAGGCCTTATGGCAGATACGCAGGGCAAAACTCTTGAGATACCGATCAAGGCTAACTTCCGTGAAGGTCTGAACGTCCTTGAATACTTCATATCCTCACACGGAGCCAGAAAGGGTCTTGCAGACACCGCTCTCAGAACGGCCGACTCAGGTTATCTGACCCGTCGTCTCGTGGATGTCAGCCAGGACGTCATCGTAAGGGAAGTTGACTGCGGAACCAGAAAGGGTATAGAAGTTTCCGAAATCAAGGACGGCACCGAAGTAATAGAAGGTCTGGCAGAAAGACTTGTAGGGAGGTATACTTCCGAAGCGGTGATCCATCCTGAGACCGGAGAGGTCATAATCGAGGCTGACAAGAGGATCACGGATCACGATGCGGAGAGGGTCATCGAAGCAGGGCTCAAAAAGGTGAAGATCAGATCAATGCTGACCTGCCATTCCGAATACGGAGTTTGCTCGAAATGCTATGGTGCAAACCTTGCAACAGGCGAGGATGTCAATGTCGGTGAGGCTGTTGGTATCGTAGCGGCCCAGTCGATAGGCGAGCCGGGCACGCAGCTTACCATGAGAACGTTCCATACCGGCGGTGTTGCCGGAGATGATATCACGCAGGGTCTACCGCGTGTCGAGGAATTGTTCGAAGCCAGGAAGCCGAAGGGTCTCGCTGTTATATCGGAGATCAACGGTACTGTCAGGATAAATGATACGAAGAAGAAGAGAGAAGTCATTGTTACGTCTGACGACGGTGAATCCAGAACATATCAGATCACATACGGCTCGAGGATAAAGGTTTCCGACGGAGATGTGATCGAAGCCGGTGATGAGATCACCGAAGGTTCGGTCAACCCGCACGACATATTGAAAATCAAGGGCATCAACGGCGTGCAGCAGTACCTGCTGCAGGAAGTGCAGAGAGTTTACAGACTCCAGGGCGTCGATATCAACGACAAGCATATCGAAGTCATTATCCGCCAGATGCTCAGGAAAGTTAAGGTCGAAGATGCAGGCGATACGAACATGCTGCCGGGCGGACTGGTCGACATGTTCGACTTTGAGGCGGAGAATGCAAGAGTCACCGCCGAAGGACTCAGACCGGCGACGGGCAAACGTGCGCTGCTTGGCATAACAAAAGCTTCGCTTGCCACGGAGTCGTTCCTTTCAGCCGCATCGTTCCAGGAGACTACAAGGGTCCTGACCGAAGCTGCCATCAAGGGCAAGGTCGATCCGCTGGTCGGACTGAAGGAAAATGTCATCATAGGAAAGCTTATTCCTGCAGGAACGGGAATGAGCAGATACAAGGATATAAATATCAGTACTGTAACGGAATAACATGTCAAACAGAGCCGCATGCCTGGTTCAGGGGTCTTGCTCCGGAGTCAGGGGACTTACTCAGGGGATCAGGAGACTTGCTCCGGAGTCAGGGTACCACACCAGACTTCGGAGCTCGGCTCCAGGCAGATCTGTCTTCCGCCCGGGCTGCGTATGACTTGACAACACCGCATAGCGGTGATAAAATGTTTCAGTGCGAATTTCAGGGGGTATTATGCCCTGTCGCGTATGATTTGGCGGCGTTTGAACGCTTTATCGATAGAAGGCCATAAGAGGGGAAAGGTGCTCAGAAAGTGCTGGAGGTTTTGAAAAACAGCAATAAAGCTGTTGGGATCAAACAGACCCTGAAAGCGGTGGAAAATGGTAGTGCAGCGATCGTATTCATTGCAAAGGATGCCGACGAAAAAATCACCGGGAATCTCAAGGAACTTTGTATGGCCAACGGGGTTCAGGTAGAGTATGCCGATACGATGAAGCTGCTTGGCAAGGCGGTCGGTATAGAGGTTGGGGCATCCGCCGCGTGTGTGCTGAAGTAATGGGACGCTTCTCTGCAGGAAGCAGGGCTTTGATGGTAGAGAAACGTCCCTGACAAGGCGGCAACAATAATTTAAGATAAACAATCTCGAAGGGAGGTGTAATATTGCCAACATTTAATCAGATGGTCAGAAAGGGAAGAGAGACGGTCAAGTACAAATCAGCGTCTCCGGCTCTGCAAAGAGGTTTCAACACACTGAAAAAACAGCCTGTTGAAATCAACTCTCCTCAGAAGCGTGGAGTTTGCACCGTTGTAAGAACGACAACACCGAAGAAGCCTAACTCAGCATTGAGAAAGGTTGCAAGGGTTCGTCTGACTAACGGTATCGAGGTCAGCGCTTATATCCCGGGAATAGGCCACAATCTGCAGGAACACAGCGTTGTGCTTATCAGAGGCGGCAGGGTGAAGGATCTCCCTGGTGTCAGGTACCACATCATCAGAGGTACTCTTGATACGGCAGGCGTTGCAAAGAGGATGCAGGGCCGTTCCAAATACGGAGCAAAGAGGCCTAAGGCAGGCGCAGCCAAGAAGTAAAAGCGTCTGGCGAGGTTATTGCAGGAAAGAGTGCCAAGTATGTTGAATAGATAAACAACCAAATTGATTTATATATTACATGTACTGACGCACTGACGAGGACCTAAGGGTTCCGAGTACCTCGTGAATCATTCGGAGGGGAGTTGTATGCCCCTATCATTCATCAAAGGAGGGAAGTAAAGTGCCAAGAAAAGGACATACGCCTAAAAGGGATGTTCTGCCCGATCCTATTTATAATGACAAGGTCGTGACAAAGCTGATCAACAACATAATGCTCGACGGCAAAAAGGGTGTTGCTCAGAAGATTTGCTACGGCGCATTCGACATTATAAGGGAGAAGACAGGAAAGGATCCGCTTGAGGTATTTGAGCAGGCTTTGAACAACATCATGCCTGTGCTCGAAGTCAAGGCCAGAAGAGTCGGCGGCGCGACATACCAGGTTCCTATGGAAGTCAGGCCCGACAGAAGGCAGGCCCTGGGGCTGAGATGGCTGACGAACTATGCCCGTGCCAGAGGAGAGAAGACAATGAAGGAAAGACTGGCCGGTGAGATCCTGGATGCTGTCAACAATGCGGGCGGAGCTTTCAAAAAGAAGGAAGACACCCACAAGATGGCGGAAGCAAACAGAGCATTTGCACATTACCGCTGGTAATATCACCGGCAGACATGCCGCTGCATATAGAGCGATGATATGCAGAAACTTATAGAGAATTGAACTTATCGAGGAAGAAAGGAGGCAATCATGCCCAGGCAATTCAGTTTGGAAAATACCAGGAATTTTGGTATAATGGCTCATATAGATGCTGGTAAGACGACCACGACTGCACGGATCCTGTTTTATACGGGAAGAGTGCATAGCATGGGAGAGGTTCATGATGGTGCGGCTACAATGGACTGGATGGATCAGGTGCAGGAAAGAGGCATCACGATAACCTCTGCTGCAACGACTGCTCAGTGGAAGGGAACCAGGATCAACATTATAGATACACCGGCGCACGTTGACTTCACGGTGGAGGTCGAAAGATCTCTGAGAGTTCTCGATGGTTCGGTAACACTTTTTTGTGCAAAGGGCGGAGTGGAGCCTCAGTCTGAAACCGTTTGGAGGCAGGCTGACAAGTACCATGTTCCCCGTATTGCATATGTCAATAAAATGGATATTCTAGGTGCAGATTTTTTTAACTGCATACAGATGATGAAGGACAGACTCAAGGCAAATGCTGTTCCGATTCAGTTACCTATCGGCAAGGAAGAGAACTTCAAAGGCATAGTTGACCTGGTAACCATGAAAGCCATATATTATGTGGATGATCTGGGAACGGTGCTCGATGAAGAACCGATACCGGATGATATGGCTGAAATCGTTGAAAAATATCGTAACATTTTAATCGAAGCTGTTGCTGAACAAGACGAGAACTTGATGAATAAATACCTTGAAGGGGAAGAACTCACCGTAGAAGAAATACGTGCCGGAATCAGAAAGGCAACCATTGCAGTTGATATGATACCGGTAACATGCGGTTCATCCTACAAGAACAAAGGCGTGCAGAAGCTGCTGGACGCAGTTGTGGATTATATGCCGTCTCCTTTGGATGTACCGGCGATCAGGGGAGTCTCACCGGACGGAGAGACAGAGCTTGAAAGGCCAGCAGACGACGAAGGACCGTTTGCTGCGCTCGCGTTTAAGATCATGACCGATCCCTTTGTCGGGAAGCTGTGTTTTTTCAGAGTTTATTCAGGCAAGCTGAACTCGGGGTCATATGTGTATAATTCCACAAGAGGCAGAAGAGAGAGGATCGGAAGGCTGCTGCTGATGCATGCCAACCACAGGGAGGACGTAGATATCGTCTATTCAGGCGATATAGCGGCGGCTGTAGGCCTGAAGGATACCACTACCGGAGATACGCTTTGCACCGAAGAAAACCAGGTAATCCTCGAATCGATGGAATTTCCGGAGCCGGTAATCGATATCGCAGTGGAGCCCAAAACCAAGGCTGGACAGGACAAGATGTCGGCAGCGCTGGCAAAGCTTTCGGAAGAGGATCCGACCTTCAAAGTCCATACGGACCCTGAAACAGGGCAGACGATCATATCCGGTATGGGTGAACTGCACCTTGAAATCATAGTTGACAGATTGATGAGAGAATTCAAGGTGGAAGCGAATGTCGGACAGCCGCAGGTAGCCTACAAGGAGACCATACGCAAGGCCGTCAGGTCCGAAGGTAAATTTGTAAGGCAGTCAGGCGGCAGAGGACAGTACGGTCATTGTGTGATCGAACTGGAGCCTCAGGAGCCGGGAAGCGGATACACATTTGTCAACAAGATAGTCGGAGGTGTTATTCCGAAGGAGTACATCCCCGCCATCGACGAAGGTATCCAGGATGCCATGCAGAATGGCGTACTCGGCGGTTATCAGGTGCTTGACGTCAAAGTTACGCTTGTGGACGGATCATACCATGAGGTCGACTCATCGGAGATGGCATTCAAGATAGCAGGCTCGATGGCGTTCAAGGATGGCTGCCGCAAGGCGGATCCCGTACTGCTTGAGCCTATAATGAAAGTGGATGTTGTCGTGCCGGAGGTCTACATGGGAGATGTAATAGGCGATCTCAACTCACGGCGGGGCAGGATCGAAGGAATGGAGAACAGATCAGGCGCACAGGTGATAACTGCCAACGTACCGCTGGCCAACATGTTCGGATATGCCACAGAGCTCCGTTCCAGGACTCAGGGCAGAGGAGTCTTCTCAATGCAATTCAGCCATTATGAAGGCGTCCCGAAGAACATACAGGATACAGTACTCAAGTAAGAAGATGACGCTGCGGGCAGGCCCGCAATCAGAGGATCGTATTATGTGCACCGCAGGATCAAAGCAGTCATGCGGAGGACAGCGGTGCATGATTATAATTTTAATAAAATCAATCAGTGTTCAACTGAACAAGGGAGGAGAATTAAAAAATGGGTAAGGCCAAATTTGAAAGAACAAAACCCCACGTTAACATTGGAACCATCGGTCACGTTGACCACGGCAAGACTTCATTGACAGCAGCTATAACAAAGGTATTGGGATTCCAGGGCAAAGCTAATTATACTGCATATGATCAGATCGACAAGGCTCCTGAAGAAAAAGCAAGAGGAATCACGATATCTACCGCACACGTTGAGTATGAGACCGATAAGAGGCACTATGCACACGTTGACTGCCCCGGTCATGCTGACTACGTTAAGAACATGATCACCGGTGCTGCTCAGATGGACGGCGCTATCCTCGTTGTTTCCGCAGCAGACGGCCCGATGCCCCAGACCAGGGAGCACATACTCCTTGCCCGTCAGGTTGGCGTTCCTTATATCGTAGTATTCCTTAACAAGTGCGACATGGTCGACGACGAAGAACTCATCGAGCTCGTTGAGATGGAAGTCAGAGAACTGCTCAGCACATATGAATTCGACGGCGACAATATTCCGATCGTAAGAGGATCCGCTCTGGTAGCGCTCGAATGCGCATCCACCGATCCCAGTGCTCCGGAATACAAGCCGATCCTGGACCTCATGAACGCAGTAGACTCTTATATTCCTGAACCGGAAAGACCGACCGACAAGCCGTTCATTATGCCTATCGAGGACGTATTCTCCATCACAGGCCGCGGTACTGTTGCTACGGGCAGAGTTGAAAGAGGTACGATCAAGGTTGGCGAAGAAGTCGAGATCGTTGGTCTTATGGACGAGTCGAGAAAGACCGTCGTTACCGGCGTTGAAATGTTCAGGAAGCTCCTTGACCAGGCTGTTGCCGGCGACAACATCGGCTGCCTGCTCAGAGGTATCCAGAGAAATGAAGTCGAAAGAGGACAGGTTCTTGCTAAACCCGGTTCCATCAAGCCTCACACTCATTTCAAGGGACAGGTTTACGTTCTGACCAAGGAAGAAGGCGGAAGACATACTCCTTTCTTCAACGGCTACAGACCCCAGTTCTATTTCAGAACCACCGACGTTACCGGTGTTGCTGAACTTCCTGAAGGCGTAGAGATGTGCATGCCTGGTGACCATATAGAAATGACCATCAAGCTCATCACTCCGATAGCTATGGAAGAAGGACTCAGGTTCGCTATCCGTGAAGGCGGAAGAACTGTTGGTTCCGGTACTGTTACTGCTATAATCGAGTAATAGACAAGCTTATCAGAAAGTACGGTCTGCATTGCAGACCGTACTTTTTTGTTTTTTCGCCGTGTCCATGTTTTATTGAGGATGCCTCCGGGTAATAATAGGATTGTTAAAATGGATCGGAAAGGAAGATGAAGTGATGACTGAAATAAAGAAGAACATATTCTGGGTCGGGATAAAAGACTGGGAGCTTCGTCAGTTCCATGGACACGAACTGTCCACACACAGAGGTTCCACTTATAACTCATATCTGATAAAGGACAGGAAGACCGTACTTGTGGATACCGTCTGGGATCCATATGAAAAGGAATTCGTAAAGGAACTGGACAAGCAGGTCGGACTCGGCAGCATAGACATGATCGTCATCAACCATTGCGAGCCGGATCATGGAGGAAGCCTTGGATATCTGCTCGACAGGCTGCCTTCGCGCGATATACCGATATATTGTACCAAGAACGGAGCCGATATCATCAAGAACCATTTCCACCGTGACGATATGAATCTGGTTACGGTAAAAACCGGAGATACCGTAAACATCGGAGAATATGATCTTGTGTTCGTTGAAATGCAGATGCTCCACTGGCCGGACAGCCTGCTTACATATGTTAAGGGAGCAGGTGTTGTCCTTTCCAATGATGCTTTCGGACAGCACTATGCAGGGATATCTCTTTATAATGACGAAGTGGACAACTGTGAACTCATGGAGGAGGCAATAAAATACTACGCCAATATATTGACTCCCTTCAGTCCGCTGATCAAAAAGAAGATCGAGGAAATAAAAGGCATGGGACTCCAGATAGACATGATCGCTCCGAGCCATGGAGTTATATGGAGGAAAGATCCGATGCAGATAGTGGAGAACTATTACAAATGGTCCCAGGATTATAATGAGGGATATGCCGTTATAATCTATGACACCATGTATGACTCGACCAGAGCGATGGCAGAGGCGATCGCTGAAGGTCTCGGAAAGCAGGGCGTCCCATACAAGCTGTTCAATGTTGCAGCAACGGACCAAAGCGACCTGATGACTGACATATTCAAGGCAAAGGGAGTCCTTGTCGGGAGCTGCACAGTAAATAACACGGTTATGCGGCATACGGCCGGCCTGCTGGAGGAGATAAAAGCCCACAGGTACAAAGGGAAGCTGGGCGCAGGCTTCGGAAGCTACGGCTGGAGCGGAGAAGCTTCGAAGGTAATATCCGCCTCACTTGAAAATTCAGGCCTGAGCGTGCCTCTGGAGCCGCTGAGGGTGAAGTACAGGCTGTCGGAAGACGATCACCGTAAATGTGTGGAGTTTGGAGAAAGCTTTGCCAAATCCATAAAGGGATAAAATTTAAAATCAACCTCTTTTTACCTACCATATATAGAAAAAATGTCTACTTGTCTTGATATGAACGGAATGATAGTATTTAAATATATTGGCAGGCGGTAAAAAGGGGTTTTTTATGTTTTCGGCATTAAGGCGGATCGTCAATTGGATAAGAGAGCTTGAACCATCTGTTATCCGGGAGATCATCATCATCGTGATCATACTGATAATTTCCGTCGTGCTGAGCCTGCCGGAGTATCGTCAGGATAAGGAAAACCTGAGGATATGGAACCAAATGCATCAGGATGCTCAGAATAATGAAAATTAGGTGAATGTGGGGGTCAATCATGGAACTTGCTGATGTAAAAAAGCTGGCAGAGGTCGTGAGGGAGAACATTTCAAAGGTTCTGGTAGGAACAGGCGACACCATCGATTTTGTAATGATATCACTGCTTTGTGGCGGACATGTACTGCTCGAGGATGTTCCCGGTGTCGGCAAGACCATGCTGGCCAAATGTCTGGCCAGATCTCTCGAATGTGATTTCAAAAGGATACAGTTCACGCCGGACCTGCTGCCGTCCGACCTTACCGGTATAAGCTATTACAATCAGAAGCAAGGTGAATTTGTATTCAGACCGGGACCGTTGTTTACCAACATAGTTCTCGCCGATGAGATAAACAGGGCTACCCCCCGGACTCAGTCGAGCCTCCTTGAATGTATGGAGGAAAGGCAGGTCACGGTCGACGGACAGACAAGACAGCTTCCTGAACCTTTCTTCGTCATAGCGACACAGAACCCCGTTGAAACACGGGGCACGTTTCCGCTCCCGGAAGCACAGCTTGACAGGTTTTTCATGCGTCTGAAAATGGGATATCCCGACACTGCCGGCGGTATGGAAATACTGAAGCGGTTCAGAAATTCCGATCCTATGGCGGAGCTTCTCACGGCGGCATCCTCGGAAAACATTGCCGATGCACAGTCTGCTGTCACGAAAGTCAATGTTTCGGACGCCTGTTCACGATATATAATCGATATCATAGAAGCGACAAGGCATGATGACAGGATAACGCTGGGCGTGAGTCCAAGGGGCAGCATCGCACTGATGAAGGCGGCACAGGTCAGCGCCGTTTTCGAAGGCCGTGATTTCATTACGCCCGACGATGTCAAGAAAACAGCCGTCCCGGTCCTGGCCCACCGTATCATGATCAAAGGGCATGCCATCCTAAGCGGGACTGAAAACGCTGAGAATATTATCCGCGATATACTGGGCAGGGTCCGTGTTCCTACGGAGGAGATCTGATGGATGTCATAGCGCTGCTGCTGATCCTTGCGTTCGTATTCTGGATACAGATGCTGATATTATGTAAATACGTATTCTATAAGCTCGAGTACAGCTGCGAGTTCAGTGTTTCCGAAGCACATGAGGGCGACACGATCAGTGTCGTCGAAACGGTCTACAACGGCAAGCTGCTGCCGGTGCCGTGGCTGAGGGCTGATATCCATACGTCGAAGTGGCTGGACTATGCAGAGACATGCTCTGTCATCGCGCAGGAAAACAGGCATGTGACCAGCAGCTTTGCACTGAGGAGCTATCAGAAGGTCACCAGGAAATGGAAACTTAAATGCCTTAAAAGAGGGATCTTCCGCACGGAAAATGTCTCACTGGTAAGCGGCGACCTGCTGAACTTCCACACTGTTTCCATTGCTGTGCCGGTGAATGCGGAACTCACCGTTTATCCTGAAACAATTGATCTTGACAGCTATTTTATTCCCATCAGCCTGCAGCAAAGCGATACTGTAGTCAGCAGACACATCATCGATGATCCGTTTATCGTGTCAGGCGCACGCGACTATACGCCGGGAGATCCGCTGAACCGCATACACTGGCCTGCTTCCGCCAAAAGCGGCAAACTGATGGTCAGAAAAAACGAGTACACTTCGCAGCAAAAGCTGTCGATACTTCTGAACATGCAGTCGAAGCTTTATGAGTATGCCGACACCATCGACAAGACAATGGCGGAACTCGGCATAAAGGTTGCCGCAACGTTATTGGACGATGCTCTAAGGGAAGGCAGGCCGGTCAGGTTTATCACCAACGGCTGTACCTCTGCCGATGCCAGGGCGCCCATAGTGACCGGCGAAGCCGCCGGCAGGGATCATATCACTTCTGTTTTCAGGATCCTGGCAGGTTTGCTTATGAAAAACGTAAAGGATTTTGAAGCGGTGCTGGATGATGTATCCGGTGAATTGACAAATACTGAAGTGGTAATTATCACAGCTTATCTGAGCGGTGAGATATGCAGACAGGCAGACCGCCTCGCGGCTGAGGGAGCCAGGGTCAGTATAATGCTGCTCGACACTGTGTTCGAAAACAGTATAAAACCGCAATTGGCAGAGCTTTATGTGCTTTCCGAAATGAACCGGATCGAAGCACAGCGATTATATGGAGATCATCAGAAGGTCGGCGGTATTGAATACAGGCAGCCGGCCGGCAGTGATGAAATGGGGTGAGCGAAAATAGAACAGAGCGCAAAAAAAGTAAAGACAGGTATAAGGACAAAACTGCTGCGTTTACTGGCAGTCTTGGCTGTCAGCTCGTGTATATGCGCCTGTACTGTCACGCTCCGTGCCTGGCTGTTTGTCAATGACGGCTGGCCTGAGGCGCTTGCGCTCTACGCATTTAGTATATGTATTGCTTACATTACAGGAGACATCTTTCAGGATAACGCCCGATGGATAAGGTGGTTATCACAGGCCAAAACTGCCAGGTTTGCTGCGTTTATGCTGAATATAGGCAACACGAGCCGTTTCGTCAGATCAGCGGCATCATGGGCAATGATGATCGTCCCTGCTGCTGCGGCCTTGGTGATATATAGTCGTCAAAGCGTTCTGAGGATATTGTTTGAATTGACAGTCGTGATCATTGCATATATTACCGCACTGAGGCATTCTGAGAGAGCCCCCGGGCAGGTACTGAGAGACACCAGCCTGTATGCGGGCCTGTTCTTCCTGACGGTATGCCTTGAGCTCCCGTTCCTGATCGACGGCCTTTCACATTTGCGCCCGTGGTATTTTGGAGTAATGTACTTTCTCATATTTTCATACATGATCATAAAGAATCAGGAAGATATCGACAGAAATATTTACGATAAAAAGCATGTGGAAAAGTCTGTGCTGCCGCGGAATATGCGCCGTTTCAACACCACGCTGGTATGTATCGTCTTTTTATCCGTATTGCTGTTATTCAACTTCAGGTCAGTGGTCATCTGGCTTCTGGATCTTGCAAGGAAGATCTTGGGCGCCGTCATTTCGGCATTTTTGTGGCTTATAAGGCAGGTTACTCCCGATATGGGGGCACCAGGGGAAGGCTTGCCCGAAGGCAGTGACGGCATGTTCGATGCAGCCATGCCGCCGCCATCGCCGCTGGGCGGCCTCATTTTCAACATTTTCAAATATTTCATATTTTTCTATCTGCTCTACAAACTGGTCTTTCTGGCGGCATCGAAAATCCCGGCCATCGTATCGAGGATAGCGGGATGGCTGAGGAAGGTGTTCATGATAAAGGGTGCAGAAGCGGACAACGCTGAAAGCGAGTACGTGGATCTGACAGAAACCGTACTGCCTGTAAGAGAAATGGCTGCCAGAAGCGCCAGGCCGAAAAAACGCAGGACCTACAGACATCTTAGAAAGATAAGCGATCCTGTGCAAAGAGTCAGATATATGTATGGGCTGATCCTGGATACTCTTGTGACGCGGGGGGTCAGGCTCACGGCTTCGGATACCGCAGTGGAAATTGCCGATAAAGCTTCTTCATCGGAAAGCCTCCCTGAGGACTTCAGGGATGAGCTCCGCCAGTTCACCGCAATATATGAACATGTTCGCTACGGCGAAAAAATGCCGGATAAAGAAATGCTGTCCCGCGCTGAAGCATACTGTGAACGGACTACCATATAAAACAATTGAAAAAGAACTTTGTACAAGTTATAATTAAGACCATTGCATAAACATATTCAGTTTAGTAAGGGGATGGTCAAATGCCTGAATCGAAAAAGATGATAAAGAAAAGGACTCTTCCGCTATTGCCGCTCAGAGGGCTGACAGTGTTTCCTTATATGATCCTTACCTTCGATGTTGGAAGGGAAAAATCCGTAAGAGCTCTGGATGAGGCTATGGTCAACAATCAGATGATATTCCTTGCAGCTCAGAAGGACGCCAAAAACGATTCTCCTGATGTCGATGATATATACAATGTCGGTACCATATCAAGGGTCAAGCAGCTGCTGAGGCTTCCCGGAAATACGATAAGAGTATTGGTGGAAGGCATAAGCAGAGCGGAAGTGAAGAATTATGTCCAGACTGAACCATATTTCATTGCAGAAGTCGCTGAAAAAGTGGTTCCTGGGGACAAGAACAGGAAGGTAGTGTATGAAGCTCTGAAGCGAAAGGTATTGAGTACCTTTGATGAGTATGCGAAGCTAAACGGGAAGATTTCTCCTGAAACGGTCTCATCCATCTCGGCGATAGATGAAATCGGTCAGTTATCAGATATCATAGCATCGAACATGCAGATAAAAGTAGATCAGAAGCAGGAGATACTCAGCGAGTTCCACCCCGAAAAAAGGATGGAAAAGCTTCTGGAGATGCTGCTGAGCGAGATAGAGATACTTTTGGTCGAGAAGGACATAAGCGTACGTGTACGCAAGCAGATAGACAAAATGCAGCGTGAGTACTATCTCAGGGAACAGATCAAAGCAATACAGACAGAGCTTGGCGACAAGGACGGAATTGCCGGAGAGGTCGAAGAATATAGGAAAAAGCTCGAAGCAGCAGAGCTTCCGGAAGAGGTGCACAGGAAGGTGCTCAAGGAACTTGACCGCTTGCAGAAAATGCAGTCAGGCTCTGCAGAAGGCTCTGTAATAAGGACGTACCTGGACTGGATATTCGATCTGCCATGGAGCAGGAAGACAGATGGGATGATAGACCTCAAAAAGGCTGAACAGATACTGGAGGAAGACCATTACGGCCTTGAGAAGGTCAAGGTCAGGATACTGGAATACCTTGCGGTGCTCAAGCTGACGAACCACCTGAAAGGGCCGATATTGTGCCTTGTGGGCCCTCCCGGTGTAGGAAAGACATCCATAGCGAAATCCATTGCAAGAGCGCTCAACAGAAATTATGTCAGGATGTCACTCGGAGGAGTGAGGGACGAAGCAGAGATAAGAGGCCACAGACGCACTTATATCGGAGCGATGCCGGGCAGGATAATCAATGCGCTCAAACAGGCCGGCTCCAGCAATCCGCTTATACTGCTCGACGAGATTGACAAGATGAGCAGCGACTTCAGGGGAGATCCTGCGTCAGCGATGCTGGAAGTGCTTGATTCCGAGCAGAACTTCGCATTCAGGGATCACTACCTCGAGCTGCCGGTGGACCTGTCCGACGTACTTTTCCTCACGACAGCCAACACGCTTGATACGATACCGCGCCCGCTGCTTGACAGGATGGAGGTCATATCGATCTCGGGCTATACCGAAGAGGAGAAGGTACAGATAGCGCAGAGATATCTGCTGGGAAAACAGATGAAGGCGCACGGTCTGCAGAAGAGGAACCTGAAAATTGGTGAGGAAACGATAAGGAGCATCATCAACCACTATACGAGAGAAGCCGGCGTAAGGAACCTGGAAAGAGAAATAGCAGGTATATGCAGAAAAGCTGCCAGAGCGTTGGTTGCGGAGAACAAAAAGTCCGTTTCGATAACTCCTTCGAATATTGAAAAGTATCTTGGAACTAAAAAGTTCAGATATGACAAGGCTAATGAAAAAGACGAGGTGGGTATTGCCACAGGCCTTGCCTGGACGCCGGCGGGAGGCGATACGCTTGCTGTTGAGGTCACGCTGATGGACGGCAGCGGGAAGCTTGAGCTCACCGGACAGCTTGGCGATGTGATGAAGGAGTCGGCAAAGGCTGCGGTCAGCTTTATTCGCTCAAGAACTGAGCTGCTTGGGATAGACAAGGATTTCCACAGCAAATATGATATACACATCCATGTGCCTGAGGGAGCTATACCGAAAGATGGGCCGTCTGCAGGCATTACGCTTGCCACCGCAATGGTATCTGCCCTGACTGGCAGAGCAGTCAGAAGGAATGTAGCCATGACCGGCGAAATAACGCTTAGGGGCCGCGTGCTTCCCATCGGCGGACTGAAGGAGAAGGTGCTGGCTGCCCACAGAGCAGGGATAGATACGGTTATCGTACCTGTGGAAAACAGGAAGGACATCGATGAAATTCCTGACAACGTAAAGTCCAGGATCAAGTTCATATTGGCTGCCGACATGGACACCGTGCTGTGCAATGCGCTTGTTCCTGAAAAGGCAGCTGATAATGCAGAAGATGCAGGCAAAGACCGGAAGCATATGCTGCTGGCAAAGGAAGACTCATTGTCGGACGGACAAGCCGGGATACAGCAGATGTGACCTGCTTAGAACAGGACAAAAAGGCGTTTTCGGATATTCCGGGAATGTCTTTTTTTGTTATGTATCAATTAATTATACCTGACATTCATTTTTATGGTAAAATTATATCGAAGTATGTCAGGTATGATAATATTTTCTGCGGTACAAATCGTTTTGATGCGAGACGTTATGCATGGCTGAATTGAAAAAGACAGTCAAACTCAATAGAAGAATTAACCTGGGCATGGCAGCATCTGCGCTGACAGTGATTGGATCGCTGGTGCTTCTTGCGGCAGCCCCTGCTCTGGAAGCCACATTCGACAGAATCATGAGTATTGCCGGTTTCCTGGCCTGGCATAACCTGCTTGAAATTACCGGAGTCATAGGAAATCTGGCTATATTTCTCGTATCCTTCTATACATACCGGCAGGAGGGCAAGCTGAAGGCCATAGTACTTGGAACGCTGCTTTTTTCCGCCGGTGTCCTCGATGTGTTCCATGTTCTGAGTTATAAGGGCATGCCTGCATTCTTCACCGAGAATCTGACAGCCGACAGAGCAACTATCTTCTGGATCGCGGGAAGGCTGATCTCATCTCTTGCTTATCTGACTGCAGCCTGTATGAACGACGAAAGAAAAAGTAAAATCAGCGGGTACTATTTTACTGCAGCCGCCTTTTTCATATCGATATCTGTTTTTGCTGCAGCAACGTTTCTCCCCGGAATTTTGCCAGCCATGTATATTGAGGGTCATGGCATGACCGATATCAAGATTTTTTTGGAATATGTAATAATGCTGACAACTGCTGCAGCGTCATTCTTCTATCTGAGAAAATATTTCATGCTGAAAAACCCGGTGCTGTTCACAATGTTTTCGGCGCTGCTGCTCAGCATCATCGGTGAGTTTTCTTTCACCATATATATCGATGTTTACGATGTCTATAATTTGATCGGGCATGTTTTGAAGGCTATATCTCTGTTTATGGTATTCAATGTGGTATTCTCAAAAAACGTGCTTGCTCCTTATAAAGCGCTGAGTGCGGCTCAGGAGGAACTCAGGGAATATGCCACCGGACTGGATATGATAGTATCACAGCGGACCTCGGAATTGAGGCGGATAAATGAAAGACTGATCGAGGATCTGGACTATGCGCGTGATATCCAGAAGTCGATGCTTCCGTCGTTTTTCCCCAGTACGCCTCATATAGGCTTCAGCGTTTTGTATATGCCGGCCGAAAGGCTCAGCGGAGATTTTTACGATGTGTTTTGGCTGGATGAGAGCCATATCGGCTTTTATGTATGCGATGTTTCGGGACATGGAGTGCCGGCGGCCATGCTGACAGTATTCCTGAAGCAGTGCATAAGCAGCTTGATCGAGGCCGACAGGAGCATTGGAAGCGTTTCGGCGCCGTCCCGTGTTCTGACATATGTTTATGATGCCTTTAATCAAACCAATTTCAAAGATGAGGTATATATCGTTCTTATATATTTCATATATGACATAAAAGCGAACAAGCTTCTGTTCTGCTCTGCCGGGATGAATGAGCTGCCGCTGTACGGGAATGCGCAGGGGCAGCTGACAGAAATCGACATAAAAGGCTTCCCGATATGCAAGCTTAAGGAGTTTTGCGAAGCGGATTACAGGGATGCCGAAATGTGGGTGAATGCAGGAGACAGGCTTTATGTCTATACTGACGGACTTGTTGAGGTCAGGAACGGCAGAAATGAGCAGTATACGGCAGCCAGGCTGAGGTCATTGATCTGTGCATCTGCAGGCATGGAAGAATCGAAGACAGAACTGATAAGCAGATTAAGAAATAATATTCAGGAGTTTATCGGCGGCAGTGCAGCTGATGATGACATAACGCTGCTGTGTGTTGAGTTCAACTGACCAGTGCTCGGGATCCCGCCAGACTTGGGTGACAAATATAGATAATGAAGAAAAATTTGCAAAAAGAAGGAATTATGAGGTTTAGTATCGAATTATGTATGGAATGTTCAGCAATCAGCAAATTTGCTTATTTATATAAGCGTGTCAGGAGGGTACCGGATGCCTGTATATATGATCATAAGTGTTTGCACGGTGGCTGTCAGCGGTATCATAATGTCAGTTATATTCCACCGACTCAAGGTGTTCAATTTCAGAACAATTGCTTCCGTTACACTGGCTTCCCTGATCACGGCATTAGTCATGCCCGGCATATTCAGTGCATTGTCTGCAGGTGAAAATGACACGGATGCATCTTTCCTGCTGATCATCACCATAGCTGCCTTTGTGGCTTATATGGCTATTGTTTTCATACTCAGTATATTGATTTCATACCTTGTGCCAAACAGCAAAACGGACAAAAAGGCAGCAAAGCCTGCAGCTGTCAAAACCGCGGATCCGGCCGGAGCAAACGCAAGCGCCGGAAGTGATGCAGGTCTTGTCAGCATTGATGCAGCATCAGTAAACACGGCGGATCAGCAGGCTTCAGACGGCAGTACCGCATCTGTTCCTGAAACCCTCCACAGAGATGATGACAGGAACAGTTCGATCTCAGATGCTGCAGGTACAGATGCCGCAGGCAGCAACTTTCTGGAACAGATTTATCTGAACTATATCGGCAGAGAAGAAGAGAAACCGGCAGAGCAGGCCGAAACAGGATCCAATGAGCCCGACCTGCCGCATGGAGAAGAAACGTACATGCCGGCGGAGCATGAAGAGGCATATGTGCAGGCAGGACAGGAGGAAGCGTACATGCCGGTGGATCAGGAGGAAGCATACTTGCCGGCGGATCAGGAAGAGACATACATGCCGGCAGGGCAGGAAAATACGGAAACTGATCTTTGGGCCGGACTGGATACGGGATATACGGATAAATTGTCGGAACGGTACGGAGAAAATGATGAAATAACTGCAGAAATTGCTGGAAATGTGGTCTATGATGCGCTTAGTGAAGAAAAATCTGTTGACAGTACTGAAAATATTGATAAAATGGGTATAGAAAATAATATCCATGATGGCGGAGCTATGACTATTGAGGAATGCATAGACGAAGCATACAGACTGAGAGAGCTGGGAGATCTGGAAGGATCGATCATCTATTACATGTACGCTCTCGATAAGAATCCTCAGAAGGATCTGACCTTCTGGATCATACTTGATATTTGCGTGATGTATAAGTCACTTGGTCAACAAAGCCTGGCACTTGATATTTTGAACAGTTATTATGACATATATGGCGACACGATGGGAAATGACATCAGGGAAGAGATACAAAGAAATCTTGCTGAAGTAAGCGCTTGATTTGCAATATGGTCTGTTACGATATGAAGGAGGGTATTTTTAATGAAGAAGACTCAAAAAATACTTGGACTGCCTATTATCAGTATTTCTGACGGTATGGAGGTAGGACGCGTAAAGAGCATTATCATAAATGCGGACAGGGGAGCCATAGACTATATCGTCGTTGACAGCGGCATACAGATCTTCAGCGCCAGAGTCATACCAACGGAGGATGTGCTAGGTATAGGCGAGTATGCGCTTACTATTGAAAACGAAGATGTGATAACTGATATCAGCAAGATCCCGGCAGCAATACAACTCCTTCAGAACGATATAAGGGTAAAGGGCACGAAAGTACTCACCAAAAAGGGCAGACTGATAGGTGAAATAGGCGATATATATATAGATGAAGAGAACGGATGCAGGATCAACGGTCTTGAATTCATAGCCGATATTACGCAGAAGAAGATCCGGCTGATACCGAGAGATGCAGTAATAACATTCGGAAAAAACCTGACAGTCGTGAAGGAAGACATAGAGGCTTCACTGCTGGACACTCCCGCACAGCTGGGATTTGATGCGGGATCCTTCGAACCGGAAAAAAAAAATAACTCATATATAGAAGAAAATCATCAGGAACAGGATATACGGCCAATGACGCAGGATGTATTCGAAGCGCCTGCGGCGGCTGACGCTGCGGAAACCTCTTATCAAGCCGCTGCGGCTTCTGATTATGCCACAGTGACCGAACCGGCAGAACAGCGGACCGACAGCCAGAGAGACAATGCGTCGGAGCTTTTTGAACAGCGTCAGAGGCAATACCTCAAAGGAAGATATGCTACGCGGACGATAACAGACAATTACGGAAACGTAATTATCAGCGAAGGAATGCTGATAGATGATGCTGTGATCGATGAAGCCAAGGCAAAGGGCAAGCTCGTTGAACTGGTCATGAACAACAGGGCATGAGGCAATCAAAAAGTATAAAGTACTGAGTGCTTTATACTTTTTTAATAGTGACCGGTAATACCGGATAACAAATGAGAAATGTTACGGAGTGTTATTTGTGAAGAAGACTGGCAAAACTCTGCTGATTTTTCTGCTCATACTGGTACAGAGCCTGATGGCGATGGCTGCAGGGATCGCTATGCTTTTTAATGTAGCGAAGAAAGAGATCCCGGCCGATATCTATGCAGGCGATCTCAGCATCGGCGGAAAAAGCTATGAAGAGGCTGCCAGGGCGATCGAAGCCGATTATGGAGCCAGATTTGACACGCAGGCGCTTCGGCTGGCAAGAAATGATCAAATATATGAGATCCCTTTCACCGACATCGATGCCGCTGCAGACGGAGCAATGACGATAGAACAGCTCAGATCGATAAAAGGTCTGAGCGATATACCCCGTCTGATAAATGCATATTTTGGCCGCAGCAGCGCTATATTGGATCCTGTGGTCAAATTTAGTGAAAGCAAGCTGAGGATGAAACTGCTTGAGCTGTCTGAAGAAATAAATACAGACCCTACTGATGCCGCCATATATTACAAGGACGGCGTCATCGAAAAGATCCCCGATAATCCGGGTATCTCTCTCAATGTGAACAATACGACGGAGCTCATCCGCAAACAGCTTCTGACCGATCCTTTCGGAACAGTCGACCTCAATGCCGGAGGAGCTCTAAATACCATCAATGCAAGCGTCACCATGAAAAATTTTGACAGTATCCAGGTCGTGCTTGGAGATTATTCGACAAGCATTAAGGACGGATCACTAGCCGGGAGCATAAAGAGTGCTGCTGATGCCATCAACGGGATAATGCTGGCTCCGGCGAAAGATGCTGCCGGAGGGGACAGCTTCTCGTTTGTGGGGTGCATACGTTCAGCCGTATCGGAACCAAGCTTTGATGAGGGTTTCAGTCAGGTCGCTTCAACACTTTATGCAGCGCTTCTTAAAGCAGGCCTGCCCAAAGATTCCATAACCGCAAGGATCCCTCATGAACTGGCGGTGGATTATATTGAACCGGGACTTGATGCATGGATAGCAGCCGACGCAGGAGATCTCAGATTTGTAAATCCCTATGACGACATGGTGGCAATATTTGCTGCGGTAAAGGGAAGTGTCCTTACGGTTGCAGTGGCAGGCAGCAGAGAAGACAGAGCAGATGAGAATGAGATCACCAGGGAAACGGTGCAGGAATTTGATCCTCCTGTCTACTACATACAAAACGAAGACCTTGATCCTGGCGAGCAAGTCGTTGTGGATCCGGGCAAGGAAGGGCTCACGGTAAATGTATACAGGAACGGTGAGCTTATCAGCACAGATACATATGCTGCCGAATCATCAATAGTACAGATCGCGCCTGACAGTCAATGGGATCAGAATAAAAACAAGTGATGGCTGAGGAATGTCACTTAATCAAGGTAAAGTGACACTCCTCTGTATGTGGTATTCTTTTATGGCTGAGGAATGTCACTTAATCAAGGTAAAGTGACACTCCTCTGTATGTGGTATTCTTTTATGGCTGAGGAATGTCACTTTTTGATTCAGTAAAATCTTTGAAGGACTTCCAGCGCATTGCTCTCTATTAACTTCTCTCCGTATTCGTTAAGATACCCTTCTATAAAGTTGATATTTGTTATTTTGGTACCGTATTCCGCCAGCATGAGCTCGAACATCTTCATATCCGACGAGAGCAGGCCATTCTTTGCAAGGGTGAGATAATAGGTATCCCTGCACTTGTAAAGCGTGCTTTCTCCGCAGTAATGCATATCGAGCTTTCCGGCCAGCTCCGAGATATCGCTCAGAGATCTGAAGGAATAGATCAAAAGAGGCGACGATATCCTGCGGCTCTTTTTCTTTACCCGCAGATCGCTCTTTTTCATCCTGCTTTTGATATATTTATGGATCGATTCAAACTCACCGTCTTCATCCAGCTTGGTTATATTGATGACGAAGCCGTCGCTTGAATCGGGCACGGGCTCTATTATTATCTGAGAATCGGCCAGGCTGAAGCCGAGCTGCTCTTCGGCCTGTTCCATCAGATCCCAGAAGAACTCCTGTGCCGCCGGCGTGTTGTAGTTCAACGCATTCAGGTCCACATTTCTCTCTTCGAGATCTCTGTATGTTATTGTTACCCTTATGATATTTTCACTTATTCTTTCTATCTTCATAGCTTCTCCAGATACCCGGCATGCGGATCGATGGCATGCCTTGATAAATTCTATCTCTATTATACTTCACTATGTTTGAAAAGAGAAGCATTTCCTGTGCAAGGCATCTTATTCGGCCTTTGCCTCTGTCCAGATGCGGTTGTATTCCCTGTTGATCTCATCGCCAGGATACTCGAATATTTCGCAATTGATCAGGTCCTCCGGCAGAGGGTAGGCATTCCGGTCAGCTATAAGATCAGGATCGAGCATCTTCATGACTTCGGTGTGCGGTGTGGCATATCCGATATAGTCGGCATTGTTGAAGGCAACTTCAGGATCGCACATGAAGTTTATAAAAAGTTCGGCTTCCTTCTGGTGCTTGCTCGTTTTGGGTATGACCATGGAATCGAACCAGTAGTTGGTTCCCTCCTTTGGTATGACATACTCCAGATTCTCGTTCTCGGACATGCAGTAATATGCGTCACCGGACCAAACGACTGCCAATGCTGCGCTTTCACCGATCATCATATCCTTGACCTCATCGACAAGCCACGCCAGTACGAGAGGCTTCTGCTCGATAAGCTTCCTCTTGGCATGCTCAAGTTCGTCTATATTGCGAGTGTTCATCGAATAGCCCAGCATTTTCAGCGTAATGCCGATACTGTCCCTTTCGCTGTCCGACATTATGATCTGCTTCTTATACTTTTCATTCCAGAGGATCTCCCAGCTGTCAACAGGGTCGGTTACCATCGTCTTGTTGTACAGTATGCCGACCGTTCCCCACATATACGGGACCGAGTACTCATTGTTCGGATCGAAGGAGAGGTTCTTGAATCGGTCGCTGATATATTTGTAATTCGGGATATTATCCATGTTTATTTTGTTCAGAAGGCCGTCATCCAACATCCGCTTGATCATATAGTCGGAAGGTATCGCCACGTCATATGCCGATCCGCCGGTCTTTATCTTTACATACATGTCTTCATTGGTTGTGAAGGTTTCGTAGTTTACCTTTATATTCGGGTATGCATCTTCAAAATCTGCTATTGTTGTTTCACCTATATAATCGCCCCAGTTGAACACGTTGATGGTGACCTTCTCCTCCTGTGTGCCGCCGTCGCCGGTCCCGGGCGCTCCGCATGCGGTGAGGGCAAGTGCGATGCATGTCAGTAAAGCAGCTAATGCAAGAATTTTGTTTGATTTCTGTTTCATTTTCTCTTTCACTTCTCCTTTTAATATATATCATTCCCAAAAAACTCCGGTCAGATCAAACTGCCTATTTTAATGGCGTCATCCTTGCCGTTGGAAGATGACCGTTTGTTTATAATGATCAGAAGTATGAGCACAACTGCGAACATTAGTGTCGATAGCGCGTTTATCTTCGGATTGATGCCGCGCCTTGCCATTGAATATATTGTGATCGACAGTGTCGATACTCCTGATCCGGTTGTGAAAAAGCTTATTATAAAGTCATCCACCGAGAGAGTGAATGCCAGCAGGAAGCCTGTGATGATACCCGGCATTATCTCAGGAAGTATGACCTTGAAAAACGCTTTGAGCGGTGCCGCCCCAAGATCTAGAGCCGCCTCGTATAAGTGCTTGTTGAGCTGCTTCAGTTTCGGAAGCACCGACAATATCACATATGGGATATTGAACGCTATATGGGCCAGCAGGAGCGTTACAAAGCCAAGATTCAGCTTGATGAATATAAACAGGATCATGAGGGATATGCCTGTCACTATATCGGGATTCAGTACGGGAAGATACGTTATATTCATCACGAAGGATTTCATTACCTTCTTCATGCCGTGTATGCCAACGGCTGCAGCGGTACCGGCCACTGTCGCGATCAGAGAGGACAGCAGCGCTATAAGCAGCGTGTAATACAGTGACGACATGATCTGCTTGTCCTGGAACAGCTGACCGTACCATTTCAGTGTGAAGCCGTCCCAGTTGGCCCTGGACTTTGAATTGTTGAATGAAAACACTATCAGTGTAAGCACCGGGGCATACAGGAAAGCGAACAGTATTATAAGATAGATCCTGCTGAGCGTCTTTTTCACAACAATCCACCTCCTGCATCTTCCTTGTCGTATTTTGACATTATGCCCATACTGATCAGTATCAGCAGCATCATGATGATCGACAGCGCAGAACCAAAGTTCCAGTCATATACGCGCATGAACTGGTCCTCGATAAGGTTGCCTATCAGCGTATACTGGCTTCCGCCCAGCAGCTTGGATATTATAAATGTAGTGACCGCAGGCATGAATACCATGGTTATTCCGGATACCACCCCCGGAATGCTGAGCGGGAACGTCACCTTGAGGAAAACTGTGAGCGAATTCGAACCCAGATCCTCCGCAGCTTCGATCAGACTCCTGTCTATCTTGCTGAGGACCGAGAATATGGGCAGCACCATAAACGGCAGGAAATTATATACCATGCCGAGTATTACCGCGCCGTCGGTGTAAAGCATGTTCAGCTGCGGGAGTCCGAGAGCGCCAAGGAATGTGTTGATTATTCCCTTTTTCTCAAGCAGCGTCATCCAGGCATATGTCCTGAGCAGGAAGTTCATCCACATGGGTATGACAAAAAGCATCACAAGCGTGCTTTTTCTGCTCAGATCTCTTGAGGAGAGTATCATCGCTGCAGGATAGCCGAGAAGCAGACATATCACGGTGCTGATGACAGCAAGGAGGACCGACCTCCACAGTACCTTGAGATATATCGGCTGCATCACCTTTACATAATTGTCCAGGGAAAACACCACCGATCCGTCCTTCTGGATGGTAAGGCTGTAGTACAGCACAAGGATCAGCGGCACAACGATGAATATTAACATCCATATTATATAAGGATACGAGATCCATCCCTTTTTCATGTCGTCGGCACCTTTTTCATTATTTGAATATCGAAGGGCTGTATGCTCAGCCCGACTTTGGTATCCACCGGCTCCATCGAGGTGCTGTGTACTATCCAGTTGTAGCCGTTCATACCGCACACCTGCATCTCATAATGTACGCCTTTGAAAATAACGGACTTGACCACGCCCTGCAGCAGTGAATCATTATCACGTACCAGCTTTATATCTTCCGGACGTACCACCACATCCACATGCTCGTTGATGCCGAAGCCCTTATCCACACATTCGAATTCACGGTCCGCAAAGCACACGCGGTAATCATCGAGCATTATGCCGTCTATTATGTTGCTCTCTCCAATGAAGTCGGCCACAAAAGCGTTTTTGGGCTCGTTATATATGTCCTGGGGCGTCCCGATCTGCTGTATCGTGCCCTTCTGCATGACCACTATGGTATCTGACATGGTCAGTGCTTCTTCCTGATCGTGGGTAACATATATGAACGTAATGCCGAGCTGCTGCTGCATCTTTTTCAGCTCCAGCTGCATTTCTTTTCTGAGCTTCAGGTCCAATGCGCCCAACGGCTCGTCCAGAAGCAGTACTTCCGGTTCGTTGACCAGCGCGCGCGCTATCGCTATCCTCTGCTGCTGGCCGCCGCTCAGCGAATCTACTGAACGCTTCTCGAATCCTTCCAGATTCACCATCTCCAGCATTTTGGATACCTTCCGGCGGATTATTTCGTTGTCCGTTTTCTTTATCCTGAGCCCGAATGCGATGTTCTCATAGACATTCATATGAGGGAAGAGGGCATATTTCTGGAAAACGGTATTGACCTTCCTCTTGTATGGCGGTACGTGAGTGATATCGACACCTTCGAACAGCACCTTGCCCGAGGTCGGCGTTTCAAAGCCGCCGATCAGGCGAAGCGTTGTCGTTTTGCCGCAGCCGCTGGGCCCCAGCAGTGTTATGAACTCATTCTGCCTTATATATAGATTTATGCTCTTTAGCGCTTCCGTACCGTCATAATCTTTTGCCAGATCGACCAGTTCGATAATGTGCTTTGACATATGGCATGCTCCTTCGGTGTTTTATGCTTGTTTGTCTGCCGGCGGATCAAAAGCTCGGCGGGGTAGATACCCACAATATCTTCGCCTCTGTCTTGCCGGCGTTCGATATATAATGTACACAGCCCGGTTTGAAATAAAAGCTTTCGTCCTTCTTTGCCCTGTATTTCCTTCCGGCCAGATGGATATATACGCTTCCTGCCAGCACATATCCGAACTCTTCGCCCTCATGCGGGTCGTCGACTTCAGACGAGCCTCCTTCAGAAAGGCTTAGCAGGATCGGCTCCATGCGGTTTTTCTGTGAGTCGGGCACTATCCATCTGACTTCGTGTTTCAGATCGCTGTTTTCCGTGATAAAAATATCATCCTTTCTGAAGACGATTTTTTCATCTACGCTCTCATTGAAAAAATCCTTCAGGTTTGAGCCCAGGCACTGAAGTATATCGACTAAAGTCGCTATCGACGGTGAAGTGAGATCCCTTTCGATCTGGGAAATAAAGCCCTTTGACAGCTCACTCCTGTTTGCCAGTTCCTCCTGCGTCAAACCGTTTTTTATCCGCAGCATTTTTATTTTGTTGCCGATATTCATATTTTTCCCTTTCAGGCCAGTTACAGAGCACTTTTTGCCTTGTTTTTATTATTAAACATTTTGTTTAGAATCACTAAACACAAAAAACAATTTATTATAATCACATATCATATGTGATGTCAATAATTAAAGAAAAAAAAGATGAAAAGATGTGAACAGCCTGTTAAGCAGGCCGATAAACAGGCATTTGAGCGTTAGTCAACGCTTGGGTGCAGTATGCGCATCGCCCTTTCCACTGCGGCGTCATCGGGGGCATGCACACCTTCGAGGGGATAGGCAAAGCCCATATCGGTCCATTTATATGAACCCATCGTATGGTAGGGAAGGACTTCGACCTTTTGAACACTTGACATGGTTTTGATAAATGCGGCCGCGGCTTCAAGATCACAGGCAGAATCGGTATATCCGGGAACCAGCACATATCTGATCCATACGGGGACTGCCCGTTCGGAAAGCAGCTTTCCAAATGCGGCAGGCTTGTCGCGGCTGACGCCGGTGATACGTTTATGTCCGCTGTCACAGGCATGCTTTATATCCAGCAGCACCAGATCGGTCAGAGAGATGAGTCTATTTATCAGATTTTCATCCGCATCGCCGGTGAAGCCGCTTGTGTCAAGCGATGTATGTATGCCTTCCGCCCTGCACCTTTCAAACAGCGCTGAAACGAACTCGGGCTGCAGCAGAGGCTCACCCCCCGATACTGTGATGCCGCCGCCGGAAAAGTCAAAAAAGCTTTTGTATTTGAGTACATCCTGCATCACTTCATCGACGGTGCGGAGACTGCCGCCGTTCATATCCCATGTGTCCCGGTTGTGGCAGTACAAGCATCGAAGAGGACAGCCCTGCATGAACACGACAAACCGTATACCCGGTCCATCCAGCGTTCCGAAACTTTCATATGAATGTATGCGGCCTCTGACAACCAATTCTGTATCTCCTCACCTATAAGTAAATCATACATGCTTGATCTGATACAGGTATTATCCTTCAAAATATCGGGATGAGTCAAGAGGCAGGCTCCGAACAGGGCATGACAAGTATCGCGGTGCATGCATGCCATGCCGGGAAAGAAACGCCGGACGGGCCGCAGTTATGACATGAGGATATCGATTATTTTTACGACTTTATCCATATACACCTTTTGCCTCATATCGAGCACCGGCAAAAACAGCTTCAGTGTCCGGAACATGTCCTCCTGTGCTGGAGCGTTCCTGTTCATGCTGCCCACATGACGCTTCAGCTCTCTGTATGCGCTGCTGAAACGGATACCCTGTTCAAAGGCGTTGCTGAATGTATTGCTTCTTGTCTGCGGGACAAAATCGGTTATCGTTGTGAGGATATCCCGCATAAGAGACAGCCTGTCGGGCTGGATGTATCTGTCCGATCCGTCGTCTGAGGACCTTTTGTCCTTTTTATACAGCTGCTTTACCTGCTGGAGCGTGACAAGTCCGTTGGTCAGTTTTTCTATATTTAATGAATTTTCCATCATACCACCGTTTCGATCAGTATAATTCATCTTATGTCAAATCTGTCGGAATGTTTCACATATACGATCGTTATAAATGTTGTCCATAAATGGTTTTTTATTGTATACTTGTATTATGACCCGTACAACTATTATTTTATTTGGCGGTGGAATATGACAAAGATGATCATCGCAGATGACGAGCTTTTGATCAGACAAGGCCTTCAGACAATACCATGGAGCGACCATGGAATAGAGCTTGCCGGAGCAGCTGCCAACGGGATGGAAGCGCTGGAGATGGTAAAATCCGTCATGCCCGATATCCTCCTTACGGATATAAAGATGCCGGGAATGGATGGTCTTAAGCTTATCAGTGCTGCAAGGCAAATCGTACCTCAAATAAAAAGCATACTCCTGACAGGCTATCAGGACTTTGGCTACGCTCATACTGCTATACAGCTCGGAGCCATAGGATATGTGCTCAAGCCCTCCGACCCTGATGAAATAATCGGCGCCGTTCTCAAGGCGAAGAAACAGATAGATGATGAGAACAGGGAGAAGCATGAAAGGGAAAAGATCCGGCAGCAGATCGACCGTATGAACGATATCCTGCTTGAAGCCATGTCGGCAGGAAAGAGCGGCGCAGGTACGTCATCCGGCATGAAAGACGGAGAGCCGGTAAAAGACCCGGAACAGACAGATTACCCTGTCAGAAACGCCGTCATAAAAAAAGTGCTCGATTACATATACAGCAATTACATGAACAACATTTCACTTATAAACGTATCACAGCATGTGTTCATGAACCATATATATCTCAGCAGGCTTATAAAAAAGGAAACAGGCGACAACTTTCTCGATATACTCACGCGGATAAGGCTGCAAAAGGCATGTGAAATGCTCAGCGATCCGTTCATGAAGACATATGAGGTGGCAGAGAAGGTCGGAATAAAGGATTCGGGGTATTTCAGCCAGATCTTTAAAAAGTATTTCGGCATGACGCCCTCTGAATACAGGCAAAAGGTCATATACTCAAAGCGGAAAGGAGCGCGGCCGGATAACAAGGAAGTGTCCGGCAAGTGAGATCAGTTATGGACTGGTTCATGGATATGCCCATTCGCAACAAGCTTATGCTCTCTTTTTTGGTACTTATCATTCTGCCTGTCATCACGATAGGCATTTTCTCATATTACACGTCACAGGAGCTCCTGAGGCATAAAACCGAGCAGTATGCAAATGACATCCTTATGGAAACAGGCGAGAATGTCGATGTTAAGCTCAGAGAAATAGAGAGGGTCTCGTTTCAGATCATTTCAAACATGACGATCCAGGAAGCGCTGCGCAAAGCCAATCTCGGGATAGAAGACGAGTATGAAAAGATAAGTGTCGAAAAAGCGATAGACAACCAGCTGAAGGGATTCGTCCCTTTGGATCTTGACATCGCAGCGGTGCAGGTAGTTTCGCTTTCCGGTACTGTATATTATGTGAACCCGGCATCGATCACAATAGAGATAAGCGAGCAGGAAAAAGAGGCGCTCGAAGCAGGCAAGGGCAGTGCAGTGTGGTTCAGGACAAATCCTTACTCCCAGACTGCAAAAGTGGGAAGGGCCATCAACAGTATAGTAAATCAGGAACTGATCGGATATGAGCTCATCATGATAAAAGAAAGTTCCATCCATGACATCTACAGAAAAACGGATCTGTTCAAAAACGGAGATATCCTCATTTCCGACATGGAAGGAAGGATCGTATCACACAGGGACAAAAACAACCTGGATATGTTTGTGGAAAATGCGGTATCGGGCCTTACCAAAGATAATATAAAAAGCAGCTTCATTACTGCACAGATCAACGGGACCAACAACTATATAGCATCGAGAACGATCAACAAGGGACTTTGGAGGATGACTGCAATAATACCGACGGAGCAATATGAGGAAGACATTATATTGCTCAGATACTGGCTCATTGGCATCTGCGCCGTATGCTGCATCCTGTCGCTGCTTTTGTCGCTGAAGATATCTGACAGCATATCCAGACCGCTGAGAGACCTGTCCGCAATGATGGAGAAGGTTGGAAAGGGTGATTTCGGCGTGGCGATATCATCCGGGTCAAAGGATGAGGTCGGCATACTAAGCAGGCACTTCAACAAGATGGTATCGCAGGTCCAGAAGCTGATACAGGAAGTATACCAGGAGCAGTATCTTAAGCAGAAGGCCGAACTGAAATCACTGAGGGCGCAGATCAATCCGCATTTTCTCTATAATACGCTGGAGTCGATCAACTGGATGGCCAGGATAAGGAACGTCCCTGAGATCGGCGACATGGTTAAGGCACTCGGAGACCTTATGCGTGTCAGCATAAGCGGTGATGATTTTATAAAGCTGGACGATGAGATCGTGAACATCTCAAACTATCTGAAAATACAGAAGTTCAGGTATGGCGACCGGTTTGAGGCGAGCATCGAAATAAGTCCGGAAATAAGACGTGTCACGATACCGAAGCTGATACTTCAGCCTATCGTCGAGAATGCCATCGTTCACGGGCTTGAGGATAAGGTGGAAAGCGGGCACATTGAAATAACCGGCGTATTGTCGGAAGGTGATGTGGTTATCACGATCAGCGACGACGGTGTTGGTATGGATGATGAAAAGGTCGTTTCACTCAACAGGCTGTTTTCAGATTATTCCGAGGAGCAACACGCTCCCGGCGGAGGAACAGGATCCGGTTTGATCGGGAACGCTGCTGCAGATGACATGCATACTCACATCGGCCTTATCAATGTTGACAGAAGGATACGGATGTATTACGGCAGGAAATACGGACTTGGCATATCTTCGGTCAAAGGCAGCGGAACATGTGTCAAGGCCGTGCTGCCGGCTGGTAACTCAGTGCCTGAAGCTGCAGGTGAAAAACAAAGTTAATTTTTTCAAGATTGTTGTATAAAATATGGCATTTCCATAAGACTCATACGGCTATACAATTTTATAAGAGTACTCTAGAACAAATATAAGGAGGATTGTGTTCGTATGAAAAGGATCTTGGCCTTAATGCTTTGCGTATGCGTTGCTTTCTCGGTAATGCTGGCTGCCTGCGGCAGCGAGAAGGGCGGGACCGGCGGTGCATCCGGCAAAAAAGTCGAACTGGAAATCTCGTGCTGGGGCATAGAAACAGATCCCAACTCACAGATCATCAAGGAAGCCGTTGAGCTGTTCAACAGCAGGAACAAGCTGAATGCTACTGCAACAGTCGTATTCACGGAACAGGAGCAGTACAAGACTAAGATAGCTGCCGAGATGGCGGCAAACGAAGTGGCTGATGTGTTCAACACATGGGCTGCAGGTTTCCGCAAACCCTATGTAAAGGCTGGAAAGGTATATGACCTGACCAGCAAGCTGAACAGCGACACGGAGTGGAAAAACAGGTATGTACCGGGAGTCTATTCATCCCTGGAATTTGACGGAAAGGTCTATGCCCTTCCGACGACACAGACAGTTGCATGTCTCTTCTACAATACTGAGATATTCAATAAGTATGGTCTCAGTGAGCCCAAAACCTATGACGATCTTAAGAACATCATAAAAGTGCTCAACGATAACGGCATAACTCCTTTTGCGCTGGGCAACAAGGCTCCGTGGGTCGGTGCAATGTTCAGCGAGCTCGTTGTAAACAGGGTCGGAGGAACCGAGCCGTACAACAAGGTATATAATGGTACAGGCACATGGGAGGATCCGGCATTCATCGAAGCAGGAAAGGTAATACAGGAACTTGTTTCGCTCAAGGCATTCCCCGAAGGCTTCAATGCCCTTGACAACGACCCTGCACAGGCTGAGTTCAGAGCAGGCAAGTGCGGTATGCTGGTCATGGGTAGCTGGGCTATCCAGCAGTTATACAACGACATGCAGGAAAAACTCGGCGTTTGCAAATTCCCTGAATTTACCGGAGGTAAGGGCAATACCGACACTTGGCTGGGACAGCCCGACCAGAGCTTCGCTATAGCAGCAAATACGGATGCTGCCGACGCTGCAGCCGAGTTCATTAAAACTATATCGGATCCGATCATCCAGACGAAGCTCAATGAAGCAGGCAACCTGGTTGCAACGAATATCACTCCCGACCCGAACAAGGTGAATCCTGTAGCAATGAAGGTCGGAGATCTTCTCAAGGATATGAAGGAACTGTTCGTATTCTATGATGTTGGTCTCGGCGCTACCATAGGCAATGAGTACAACAACACGATACAGGCTATCACTGCAGGACAGTCCGTTGAGGAGTCTTTCAAAGCGCTTCAGCAGTTCACCGAGCAGAACAGGGAAGAGTAATCCGGTTCTATGACGACACAATGATCCTGTGCGGCCGGAATTTCCGGCCGCAGGATCATTTTAAAGGAGCCATGAAATGGTATCGATGACAAAAAACAAAAAGACGATTGTGCTGTTCCTTATGCCGGCGCTTCTGATCTATCTCGGAGTTGTCGCCGCACCGGTATTCAGTACGATATATAACAGCTTTTGCAAATGGAATCTGGTAGACGTAAAAAAATTTGCGGGGTTCAATAATTTCGTACAACTGTTTACAATAGACAGGATATTCAGAACAAGTCTGAACAATACACTGTTGCTGATGGTGCTGTCTGTCGTCATACAGGTGCCTCTTGCCATCCTGCTTGCGGTGGCAATATCAGGCGCGGCCAGAGGCAAGAGATATTTCAAGACCGTATTTTTCATGCCGAATATATTGGCAAGCGTGGCCGTAGGTTTGCTGTGGTCATTTATTTACAATGCCGAGTTCGGTCTGGTCAACAGGCTGCTGATCCTGTTCGGACTTGACGACCTCACAGGTTTATGGCTTGCCGATCAGAAAACTGTGCTTCCGTCCATTATGGTCGTTATTTGCTGGCAGTTCATCGGTTATCATATGATACTGTATCTGGCTGCAATAGAAAACATCCCGGTCAGCCTGATCGAGATGGCCACCATTGACGGTGCTGGGGCGTGGGAAAGGCTTAAGAGCATAATACTGCCTATTATCAAGCCTATCATAGGGATCGACACCGTACTTATCGCCACCGGTTCTCTTCGCTATTTTGACCTGATATATGTAATGTCCAATGGCGGACCCAACCATTCCAGCGAGGTCATGGCGCTTTACATGTATTACAAATCCTTCAGAGATATGCAGTATGGGTACGGAAGCGCGATAGCAGTGGTCCTGCTTGGCATGTGCATGCTTATAACCGTAGTACTCAACAGGCTGTTCAAATCGGAAGCCATCGAGTATTCCTGATATCGACAGGCTGTGCTACACCCTTGAAAAGGAGAGTTCCCGACAGATGACCTACAGAAACAGAAAGAAAATTTCGATACATGAGGCAATAATCATTGCAGTGCTGTCCCTGCTTTCGATCACTTATCTTTATCCGTTATTGTGGCTCATAACCAACTCATTGAAAACAGACGACGAGATGTTTGCCAATCCCTGGTCGGTCTTACCGTCTTTTCAGCCTGCTAACTACTCGACTGCCTGGGTTTCAGGCAAGATTGGAACCAGTTTTTTCAACTCGGTGCTGGTATCTCTGATTTCTGTGGCTGTGACCATCATTGTTGCATCGATGGCCGCATTTGCATTGAAAAGGTTCAAATGGAAGCTGTCAGGCCTTGTGATGGGCATGTTTCTCATAGGTATCATGATACCGATACATTCGACGCTGATACCGCTTTTTATGGTATTCAACAAGGTGGGATTGCTGAACAAATACATTTCGCTCGTATTGCCCTATGTGGCTTTCGCGCTTCCCACGTCTATATTCATACTCGGAGGATTTATGGCCTCATTCCCGAAGGAAATAGAGGAAGCGGCCATAATTGACGGCTGCAGTATGAAAGGAGTATTCTGGAGGATCATTTTCCCGCTTTCAAAATCCTCCATTGCGACGATCTCCATTTTCAACTTTGTAAACGCATGGAACGAGCTGATGTTTGCGTTGATTATCATGACGGATGATAAGAAAATGAAGCAGGCACTCAGTCTGACCAGATTCAAGGGCCAGTATTCGACGAGCTGGACGATACAGCTTGCCGCAGTTGTTATAATGGTGGTCCCGAGTCTGGTGACATATTTCTTCCTCAACGACAAGATAATAAAGAGCCTTACCATAGGCGCTGTCAAGGGATGACTTTATGTGCTGCCCGGTATGGCCCGTATATAGATCTGAAGTGTGAGCTGATCAGGAATTACAGGAATTAAAGCGGAAAATCTTTGCCGAGTTTCCTGTGCGTAAAGCTGCTCCTCTTTTCGGCATAGTCTGCAACTATCTGGCCCTTGCCTAAGAGCATATACTTGTATATCACGAGGCCTTCCAGCCCAACTGGGCCTCTGGCATGGATCTTGCCGGTACTGATGCCCACCTCTGCTCCAAAACCGTACCTGAAGCCGTCGCTGAATCTTGTTGAGCAATTCCAGAAGACATTGCCCGAGTCTACCAGCGACATAAAGCGAGCGGCCCTTTGTCCGTCGCTTGTCACTATCGTATCTGTATGACCTGATCCGTATGTGTTTATATGGTCTATTGCTTCATCGATGCTGTCGACTACTTTGACTGACAGCTTGTAATCAAGATATTCCGTCTTCCAATCTTCGTCCGAAGCCGGCTGGACATCGATGATCGAAACGGTTCTGCTGCATCCATACAGTTCAACATTCTTCTCATCTGCAGCTTTTTTGAACAGAGGCAGGAAAGTTTCTGCGATGTCGCTGTGGACGAGGAGTGTTTCCATTGCATTGCAGACCGCGACGTACTGTATTTTTGAATCGATCGCTATACGCACCGCCATATCCGGATCGGCATATGAATCTATATAGCAATGGCATATTCCGTCAGCGTGTCCCATTACCGGGATATTGGAGTTGTTCATTATATACCTGACGAATTCGTTTGAACCCCTTGGTATTATCAAATCCACATATTTGTCCTGTTTCAGGAGCTCGCTGATATCGGAACGTGTTTCAAGAAGGCTGCACCAGCCTTTAGGGATGCCGGAATCCTCGGATGCGGAGATGATTATCCTTGCCAGCACCCTGTTGGTCTCAAGAGCCTCGGATCCGCCTTTTAAAAGCACGCCATTGCCGCTCTTGAGGCACAGGGTCGATATCTGTACCAGCGCATCCGGCCTCGACTCAAATATTATCCCTATTACTCCGATGGGGCATGTGACCTTGTAGAGCTCAAGGCCGTCGTCCAGTTCTGTTGAAAGCAGCGTTTTTCCTACAGGATCCTCGAGCCTGACCAGATCACGGATGCCTGACACTACATCATTCAGCTTGGACTCGTCGAATTTGAGACGCTTGAGCAGCGGCGCAGGAATTTTTTCCGCTTCGCTCCTGGCAAGATCCTTCCGGTTTGCTGAAAAAATTTCTTCCTTACATTTTATAAGTTCATCTGCTATCTTAAGCAGAGCGTTGTTTTTTTCTTCAGTGGTACATGCCGCCAGCTTTATTGCCGCTGACTTGACATCCCTGCAGATCTCTGCTGCACCCATAAAAACACCCCGCATTTATGGTTTTAATCAGTATACCAGAAGCGGCCGGATGTGGCAAGCGGATGAATTGCTTCAGTAGATGGTCCTGCCTTTTTCGTCGGGTATCCCGCTTTTCCTGAAGAAATATGAATTTATAACATCACGCCATTCACAAGCATGTGAAGCTTGCTCCTCAAGCCTTGCCAGAACTCTGGAGAAGCAGTGCGGGTCGATCCTTCCCTCAAGGCTTTTCCACCTTTCGACTAGCCCGGCGGCTCTTTTGGCGCCTTCGAAATGCGAGTCATATATATGCTGTATCAATGTTACCCCTGACTTTAGCATGTATTTGTATGGTATCCTGTGGAAGAACAGCAGGAGCTCCTCCGGACATGTCTTTGGATCTTCATAGATCGTCGAGTTCGGAGGCAGGTATTTGCCTGCAAAGCCTGTACCTGCAGCTACAGTTCTGTCTACGCCGATGCCCTCATGATCCGCCCTGTGATATGTGCCCCACGCAGAATACTCATATCCGTCGACACTCGGACCGTAGTGATGTCCGGGATTGACCATCCATCCGATGCCCAGCGGTGAAGTATAGCTTTCATATATGTGATATGAATCCATCAGCATGCCTGTTATGGTATCTGCAACTGCGGCATCGCATCCAAAGGTCTGCAGGACCCATTCTCTTGCTATGGTCTCCGGCATGAGCGACGGATCCCAGGCCAGCCTGCCAAAGCAGTAAAGGTTGGCCTGCGCCAGATCATGCCCGGTCCAGTTCATGTCGTCCCCTATATTTGAGACTGCCGAGATACCCGTATGTACTCCATCGCAGGGATCAGACAGCAGTTTTGCTACCGTGCTGTCCTTGCCGCGGCAGTATGTGTCAAAGTCCAGCACATCCTTCCACATCTGAGCAAGATAACACAGATGCCGCTGCTGTCCTGTGTATTCCTGCGTGATCTGAAGTTCGAGGATCATATTGGATTTTTTTAAGCCGCCGAACAGAGGGGAGACAGGCTCCCTGACCTGAAAGTCCATCGGGCCGTTCTTTATCTGGAGATAGACGTTATCTTCGAAAAGGCCGTCGAGCGGTATGAAGTTGTCGTATGCGGAATTGGCCCTGTCGGTGACTCTGTCTCGCCAATCCTGCCTGCAGTTATATACGAAGCATCTCCAGATGACTTTGCCGCCATACGGTTTGAGAGCTTTGGCAAGCATGTTTGCTCCTTCCGCATGGTTCCTTCCGTAAGTGAAAGGTCCTGGCCGGAATTCTGAGTCAGCCTTGACAAGGAAGCCCCCGAAGTCGGGTATATAGCTGTATATTTCGGCCGCTTTCCCGTCCCACCACGCCTGCACCCTATCGTCCAGCGGGTCTGCCGTATCGAGGCCGCCAAGCTCTACGGGGCTTGAGTAATTTATGCTGAGGAACACCTTGATGCCGTAACTGCGGAAAATATCTGCCAGTCTTGCCACTTCGGGCAAATAATCTTTTGTGATCAGTCTTGTTTCAACTTCGTGGACATTGACATTGTTGAGAACGATGCCATTGAGTCCGACAGAAGCCATAAGTCTTGCATAATCTTCGATCCTGCCGGCATCCTTTTTGATCATGTCGTTCTCATAAAAAATCGATTTCCCGGCATAGCCTCTTTCAATGCTTCCGTCCATATTATCCCACTGATTGAGCATACGGATTTTGATCGCCGGATTTTCTGCGATATGGAAATCATCGCTGAAGCTGCCGCAAAGAATATGCCTTATAAGCGAATATACGCCGTATAGTGCGCCTGTACCTGTCTTTGCCTCAATAATGGTGAGGTCCGCACCATTCTCAGTTTTGCATCTCCTGATCAAAAAACCTTCATCATCAAGCTGTGCGTCCTCATTGTCAGGCATGGCAGCCTTGCGGAGAAGGACTGTCCCTTTTGATGATGCCGGTTGGGGAACCAGCCCGGGAGTTCTGCCAAAAATCGCTTCCAATGCCCTCTTCAGTTCGTTCGCTGCGGTTTCGAAACCTTGGATGCCCGGGTCGATGCAGATGTTTTCGAAAACTGACGAATATTGTCCGATCAACCTCCGGTCTGCCTGCTTAAAGCCGAACCATGCATCATATCCCTGACTCTCATTATCGTATCTCTTTTTCATGTTATCCCTTTCTTGCAGTATTGCGTGTTTTTATAGTAAAATAGTCGAAGAACATATAAAATGAAAACTTGGTGTTAAAATGCAACAAAACGATTGCTCAAATTTGATTCCTGAACTCGTATATTTTGTAAACAGAAAGTGTACGCCCGGCTGGAGCATAATCGAGTCCGAAATCGACTTTCATGATCTTACCTATGTATATAAGGGAAGCTCGACTTATATAGTCAATGGTACTTCATACGAGCTTCACGAGGGAGATATCATCTATATCCCGAGTGGTAATGTCCGTCAGGCATATACCGATCCGGATGATCCGATGCAGTGTTTTGCTGTAAATTTCAGGGTCATGGATCTTAACGGCGGAAACAGCAAATTGGTACTGCCGCTTGGCCCTGTGCTGAAAGCAGGCATAACAGGCGAACTGATGAGCCTGTACAGCGAACTGGACCATATTTGGGTCGAAAAAGCATTCAACCATAAAATGCGTGCCCGGGCTTTGTTTATGCTGATCATCGACAGGATACTCAGCCGGTTTGCAGCGGGCAACTCAATACGACAGGAGGATGAAAGGCTCACTAAGGTAAAGCAGTACATCCTCCGGAACTTCATGAACAGGATCGAATTGTCCCGGCTTGCTGAGATAGCCGGTCTGAATCCTGTCTATCTCGGCGCTTATTTTAAAAAGTCAAATGGCTGTACGATCAAACAATATATTACCCGTATTCGTATCAATAATGCCGAAAGCCTGCTGTCGACCGGCGGCTATTCAGTCAGTGAAGCCGCCGCCCGCAGCGGGTTCGACGATCTGTTCTATTTCAGTAAAGTCTACAGGGCGTATAAAGGTTATGCACCTTCCGTCCTGCTGAAAGGGAAACCCGACCTTCAATATCTGCCATAGTTCTGTATAGCATACATTACTGTGAGCATGCTGGTCAGAAGGCTTCCGTTGTTGATGGAGCCTGCTGTTGAGAGATTGAGTCCTCTGCCGCATTGACGGGCCATCTCACAGTCACGCTTTACTTCTTTGATGATCGCTTCCGTATCATTGTTCATAAAAGTGAATGGTGCAAGGCATCCGTCTATCCTTGTGTGGGGCATGTATTTGCGTATTTCGTCCACAAGTACCGTCGGACCGAAGTTGCAGCCTGTCAGATTAAGGCGGCCCAATATCGGAAGCAGGTGCGCCATAGCGGAATCAGAATGCTGATACCGTTCGTCGTTCGGATTCGGGCTCCAGCGGTCAAACACAGCTTTAAGGACCGGGTATCCGAACATTTCATACATATCCGGCGTAAGCAGGCAGCAATTGTCATCTGCAAAACTGAAGCCGCCCGGCCTGTTCGTTTCATTATATCCGGCTTCTTCATCCATGATGGATGCAATGCCTGTTATTACCTTGAGTATCACATCGGAAAACCTTTTTGCCAGATCAGGCTCATCTATGATAAGGAATATGAGGTTCTCCGCACCATATATAGAAGTGGCAAGAGTGACGGGACCTCTTACGTGCCGCATAAGCGGAGGCTTTATGCCATATTTCTCAAAAATCCGTTTCTTTTCGCTTTCCCAATTGGGAGGGAGAATGAATTCGCGCAAATCGAGCTTTTCAACTCTGTCCAGCAGCTTCTCCAGTTCGGAAGGAGTGCTTACTGAACCTTCCAGCCATTCTGCGATGTCGTTATGTATGTATTTCCCTTCGAATACTTCTCCGATCCTTTTTACATATGGAAATTCTGCATCTGGTTCCGGCAGCGTTTCGGGAAGCAGCCTGCGTCCGACGATTTTTTCTGCCTTATCGTTGTACCGTTTATTTAGTTCGAGTCTTCTTTCTCTGGGTGTATATCCCCAAGGGTTCCCTTCTTCTCCAAGCTCAGCAAAAACACATTCTTCGCTCATCCTGATACCCAGTGCTACCTGCGGGGCCTTTGGGCTGAAGCAGTTGTCCTCGTGGGCCAGTTCATCGTCTGCCCAGAATTTTTCAATATCGACATACATAGTTGTATCCCTCCCTTAAAATATAATACTGAATAATTGATGTGCGGGCAATAGAACAATGTTTGATATTTTGTAAAAATCAAAGATATCTGATAAAAAAGTGGCCATTCCTGCGGCTATTCCATTTTCAAGTGATGCTGTGGTATAATGTCGGAAGATGAAAACATACCTGAACAGTCAGTGTTAAGGAGTATCGAAATGAGTATCGAAAGAGAAAGATTGAAACAGGCAAAACGTATAGTAGTGAAGGTCGGGACCTCGACTTTAACATATGAAAACGGCAAGGTCAACTTTACGAGGATGGACAAGCTTGCCATGGTCCTTTCGGATCTGCTCAACCAGGACAGGGAGGTGGTGCTGGTCACATCCGGCGCCATCGGCGTAGGCGTCGGCAAGCTGAAGCTGAAGGACAAGCCTGCCACTGTAAGAGAAAAGCAGGCTGTTGCTGCAGTAGGACAATGTGAGCTCATGCACATCTACAGCAAGTTTTTTTCGGAATACGGACATACTGTCGGACAGATACTGCTGACCCGCGATGTCGTTGAAGAAGAGCACACAAGACAAAATGTCATGAATACGTTTGAGACATTGATCGAGAACGGGATAATACCAATTGTAAATGAGAATGATTCGGTTTCGATAGATGAGATCGAATATGGAGAGAAGAGGGTCTTCGGAGACAACGACACCCTTTCTGCCATCGTGGCCGTACTTATCAAGGCCGATCTGCTTATAATCCTCTCTGACACAGATGGTTTTTATGACGATGATCCGCATAAAAAACAGGATGTACATAAATTATCCATTATCCGCAGCATAACTCCGGACATAGAAAAATGCGCGGGCGGAGCGGGCACCAGAAGGGGTACCGGAGGCATGGTGACAAAGCTTGCCGCTGCAAAGCTCGCTATTGAAAACGGCATCGATATGGTGCTTGCAAACGGCGATGATCCGGAAAACATAATGTCCATCATCGCAGGCAAGGAGACCGGTACGCTTTTTACAGGAAGATAATGTGATAATGGGGTCAGGCTTGAGTTTTTACTTATTTACAAAATAAGTAAAATCTCAAGCCTGACCCCGAATAAACTCATTCCAACGGTTCAAGTTCTCCGCTTTCCTGGCTTCCGCCGTCATCGCTTCCGCCGCTGCTTCCGCCCGTATCATTGTTTCCGTCGAACGGCCATAGAAAATCAAATATGTCATCCAGCGGATTCTCGGGTTCTATTACGGGTGGAGCTCCATGCACGGTGCAGTACTCACCTGCAGGCAACTCGTATACGACATCCTTGGGCGGTCTCTCGTTCGGCTTTGTGGGGACATACGGGACTTCACGCTGTATGAATACCCTTGATTCGACCGTATCCGCCGGACAGTATTGTCCTGCCAGCAGATTGCGGTTTTGTGTATCCTTGCTTGCCGTGCAGACCATAGTCTCCACATGGACCGTACAGTAATCATCATCCCGGGGTTCCGTACCTTTAATGAAGTATTCCAGCTTGGTCGTTTTGGAGCCTCTTGGATCGCGCTTGCACAGTTCGGTCGCTATTTTGCCCGAGTAGATGCATATTTCTTTTTGCACTATGTTGTCGGGCATTTCATTGAACTCTTTTCTCGGCAGGCCTTCGTGTACCTTTTTCATAACAGCTGCAAATATCTTATGGGCCTGATAGAACTCCTCCTGCTTTACCGGGATCGCTTCTGTACTGTTGTCATATCCATACCAGACTGCAGCAGCGTAATAAGGAGTATATCCGACAAACCATTTGTCGATGTTGCTGGTGGTCGTTCCGGTTTTTCCTACGACCGGCATTCCGACGGTTTCTTCGTTGACATTGGTGTAGGCCGTACCGGAATGGGGGTAGGTCGATGTCCTGCCGGTGGTTACTTCCTTCAGCATGTCTGTCATAATGAATGCTGTCTGTTCGCTGTATACTATATTGAACTTGGCTGTTTTTCTGTTAATAAGCTCATTGCCGTTGCTGTCCTTTACAAGGGAGAAGGTCGTAGGCTCGAAATACACGCCCTCATGAGCAAACGGAACGTATGATGCCGCAAGCTGAAGGGGATTGATGCCCTGCTCCCAGCCTCCCATGACCAGTGATATATATTTCTCCTTTTCCCTGTCTATTCCGACTTTTTTCAGATATTCGATGGATTTATCAGGGCCGAGGAAGTCTCTCCACACCGTTGCAGCAACGACGTTTACCGAATTTTTGATGGCGTTTCTCACTGTAGTGAGGCCGTCATATTTATTGTCATAATTCGTTGGGTATGCTTTTTCAGCATCCTTGCCTGTAAGCATATACACTGCTTTATCATCGATCACGGTGGCTGCTGTGATCACTCCCATATCTATTGCCGGTCCGTATGTCGTTATCGGCTTGGCTGTCGAACCCGGCTGCCGCTTCATCAGCGACGAAGACGCCCTGTTGAGCGTATTGTTGGCTTCCTTCTTTCCATACCCGCCGTACAGCGCCTTGACCTGTCCGTTCTGGACGTCCACTATTGCCATTGCTGCCTGCGGATGCTCCATCTGCCTCTTTGCAGATTCATTGACGGTAGGGAAAAATGTGTCGTCCATGAAGACGGAATCCATATCGGCCTGCATCTTCGGGTCCATGGTGGTAAAAATCTCAAGCCCGCCGCCATATATCATGTAGTTTGCCATCGTTGCGGATATGTTCAGCTCTTCCATCAGAGCTTTCCTTACATCCACGATGACCTGATCTACAAAGTAGCTCTGAACGCTTACAACCTTCTGTGAGCTGGATTTGGGGACATACTTCAGATCCTCTTTTATGGCAGCGTCATACTCCTCCTGAGTAATCCTGCCCAGTTCGAGCATTTTGCCAAGTATTATTTCCTGACGTTCCTTTGCGTACTTACGGCCGCTTTCGGTAAAGGGGTTGTACTTTGACGGATTTTTAGTAATGCCGGCCAGCAGTGCACATTGAGCTAAAGTCAGTTCGCTGACTGGCTTCCCGAAATATTTCTTGGATGCCGACTGCACCCCTGTACAACTGTTGCCCCAGTATCCAAGGTTCATATACAGCTCGAGTATCTGCCACTTTTCCAGCTTTTGCTCCAGAAGTATCGCTGCATATCCTTCCTGTACCTTTCTTTCGATGGAACGTCTGTCGTCACCTGTGATGTTTTTTACCACCTGCTGTGTTATCGTACTGCCGCCGCGTGTTGCCGCACTGCTTCCGGTGATTATGCTTTTTATGAACCCGATGCCTGCGTTTATTACACCCTGAATGTCAACGCCAGGATGCTTCTCAAAACGCTCATCCTCTATGGAAATGATAGCGTCCTTGAGATACTTGGGCACTTCCTTGTCGGTAACGGGTTCACTGTCCATATTGTCTCTTCCGGTAAGCTTCTGGATTATATTGCCCTTTGAATCATATATCAAGGTCGTGCGGTTGGAAGCTTTAGCTATCAGCTGCTCCTCGGTGATAGGCTTGGCTGTTTTTATATAGCCGTATACGGCGCCTCCAGCCAGACCTGCCAGTGCAGAGCCTATGGACAGGATGAATATGAGAATGCATATAATAAGGGTAAGCAAAAACTTTTTTATAAATGAAGATATCTTTGATTTCTTCTGTTTTTTGCCCGCTTCATTAGCGGTCGGCTTCTTTCCAGACTTCATGCGTGTCCTCCTTGTAAAGAAAACAAACTGCAAAGCGTGATGCTTTTCAATAATGATTAGACTGCCTTATGGAACTTGTTGTTCCAACCATCAAAATGCCTATACATTATAGCACATTTCAGAAACCGGTGTAAAATCAGGCATGGAAATCTGTTTGTTGTATTGTTTTATATAATTATGTAAAATGGAAACAGATCATGTCGTATCTTCTTGATCGGATGTGGTGACGGGGGGTGGAAGCCTTGCAAATAAAGGCAGGAGAAATAATAAAGGCTAAAAGGGAAGAGCTGGGGATCTCTCTGGTGGATTTTGCCAGGCGGACAGGGATCTCGCCCGGTTATCTGTCACAGCTGGAGAACGGAAAAAAGACCAATCCGAACCTTGAACTGATGGTTGCGATAGCCAGGGAACTGGATATCGAGATCGACTCTCTGCTCGGACTGGAGCAGGAAACAGAGCTGCCCGCCCTCAGGATCCCTTCACTGCTGAGGCTGGTCATCGCGAAGGACAGGAACATGAAAGCGCTCGAGGACAAGGAAATACAGAAGAAAATAGGCAACATACTTGACCGGATGCTGGAGTGCAGATATCTGATAGAAGATGAGGATCTGTACAGGCTGTTTCTTGAAGATGTCTACGTACAGACTGAAACAACGCTCAAAAGGTACATGTCGGTGGGTATCCTCAAAAGTATGGAGCGAAAATAACAAGCGGAAATTTTTAGAAGTGTAACCGAAAAAACACCTCCTGCATATTATAATGCAACGGAGGTGTTATCATGCTGAGGAACAGTATTCTGTACCGCAGATGGTGGTATGTGAAAAGGCGGAACATCAGAAGGCTCCGCATGCTGCTCCGCGTTGCCATCACCGCATTCATCACATGTATCGTTTTGTTGATCACTCATATAAATATATTAGGATTTTTAGGACTATAGAACAAATCTGTATAGAACTCTGTTACTTGTTTTCTTCATATACATCTTCAAGTATATTGCTCTTCTTATAGTTCCTTCTTGGCTTTTCCGAAGGCTTTTCGACCGGCGGATCATCCAGCATCTCGCACTTGCCGTGGAACAGAGCGCCTTCATCGGCTACGAAGCTTTTGATTTTGATGTCGCCGTAAAGCTTTGCTGTCGATAGAATTTTCAGCAATCCCTTTGCTATGATGTTTCCTTCCACGGTGCCGGCAAGATGGACATTGTTTGCGTCCACATTCCCCTGAACTGAAGCCCCGTTTCCTACGTATATGTCTCCTGTGACCCTGATATCGCCTATGACTTTGCCATCGACCCTTACGGTGCCGTCGGACTCTATGCTGCCTGTAAATACTGAATTGACGCCGACCAGCGTATCAACACCCTCACGGAAAGTGTTCCTTCTCAACATGTTCTACCCCCCTGAATTTAATCACTGACATTTGATTTATCGGACTTTATCCGATAACGGGAATCTTGCTTTTATTGCTTGTCCTCCAAATATTCGAGCGGGTCTACAGATGTTCCGTATATCAGTATCTCGAAATGAAGGTGCGGTCCGGTGCTGCGCCCTGTACTGCCGACTTTGGCTATCACTTCACCTTTCTTGACTGTCTGTCCCGGTTCAACGAGTATTTTGGAGCAATGTCCGTAAACGGTTGTTACACCGCGGCCATGATCTATTTTGACTGTCCGTCCTGTGGCGTATACATAATCGACGTATGTGACAGTACCACTTGCTGCCGCTACGATCGCCGTGCCCGTATCTGCAGCAATATCAAGTGCGGCATGGAATTTTTTCTTTTTGGTGAACGGATCCCTTCTGTATCCGAAACTGTCTGTGATCCTGCCGTTGGTTGGCCATAATGTCGGAATCGTTTCCATGAAGGCATTGACTTTTTCTTCCGCGGCTTCGATATCGGCTTCCGGGAGCTTCGACCTGCTGTACAGAAGACTCAGACTGTCCAGCGAATCCTTCAGTGCGTGCATGTCACTGGTGAACTCATTCTCGTTTCTTTCGCCTGAACGGCTGACAAAGCTTTTTCGTTCTTCCAGATATTCGTCGGTGATCTGATTGAATTTTTCGGTGAATTCCTCTATTTTGTCATTTACTATTTCCCTGAATGCCGCACTCTCATCCTTCAGCTTTTCGATTTCCTCGGTCCTTGCCTGAATAAGCTGGTTCTGTTTGGTGGTCGTAATATAAAGCTCATTGATATTTTGCTTGAGCGCTTCATTCTCCTCCAGCATTTTGGATATGTACATGCTTCCTGATACGAATATGGCAACCAATATGACAAAGCCAGCAACAAGCTTAAAATAGAATGCTCTAAACTTCAGCACTTTTACATGACTTGATGAATGCGGGACCAGTACTATAGAAAGATATTTTTTTTGCGACCTCTTTGCCTTACCTTTCCTCATGTCTAACCGCCCTGTAAAAATGATAAATTACAATATTATTATCTTTTGTACAGTGATGGCCAGAAAAAAAGGCTCTATTATTATTCTACACATTTATAAAAAATCCTTTTTTTCCGGAAAAGAATATCACAATATCTATTTATATCTGATATTGTCATCAATGTCAAATCATATATTGGCATAAACAAGCAGGAATTTGTCCGAATATATCGAATTATATACCTTATTATAAAGGAATATACGTCGGTCTACATATATGCGGAGATGAACTGATGATAGGAATACGGGCAAAATTCATCGTAACTTTTGCGGCTACAATACTGATATGCAGCATAGCTGCGCTGGCTGTGACCTTTTGCGGCTACAATCTGATGATCTCAGGCATAGCTGCCAGCGCGGACGGCAGTAATACCCGCATAATAAGCGTCCGTGAGATCGGCTCGATGATAGGCGTTCAGCAGCGGAATCTGGCGCAGGGAGTGACAGGCAAGGACGCAAAAGCGATCGATGTGATCGGAACAGAGAGCGCAAAGATCATGCAGGCAGCCGATGTACTGGCTGCTCAGTCGGGGGACAAGGAAAAAGCGGAGCTTGATAAGCTCAAGAGTCTGCAGGAACAGTATATGCAGATCTGCAATACGGATATCGCTTCAGGTATCAGCCGGGCCGACAGTACGAAATATAACAGTCTTCTGACTGAGTTCTCAGGGAAATATGATTCTTTGATCCGGACAGAAAATAATATAAAGGAAAAGATACAGCAGCTAGCGGATGCATCAGCCTCAAATCTGTTAAGCGCATCAGCCGATCTGCGGGAGCTGTCTGAGGAACAGCTGGCCTTGCTTGATGGACTGTTGGATGCAGCAGAAAGGGTATTGGAGGAATACAAAGCTTCAGCCGAATCAAACGCAGGACTCATGGAAGCACATGAAGCCCAGCAGGTCAGGATAAGCGAACTTGAGGCGGAAACAGAAGAGCTGAGGCATGAAATAAGTGTACTCAGAGCAGAATTGGAAACACTGAAGCAGCAGTCTTCGGCATCAGGGGGATCATCTGCAGGACTGCCGGATCAGAGGCAGTCGGGTCA
>CAZQUQ010000001.1:0-3256 GCA_964596445.1 uncultured Oscillospiraceae bacterium | reverse complement strand
CAAATAAATAATGGAATATCCATCACCATGGAAGCATACGGCAGCATGCAGACCATGCTTGCCGGAGGTACTGCTTCCTTTGCCGGAAGCGGCGGAGATGCGGCATCGTTCAAAACAGCCATCGGAACTGTGGAACAGGAGCTGAAGCAGCTGGAAAATGAGCTTCCTGCAGATATCATGCCGCTGGTATCGGAAGCTGCAGGGTTGTGCGGCGAACTGGCTGCATCGGCAGACCTGTTGTTTGCTGCAAAGAAGGAACTTGACAGCACAGGTCTTCAGGAAAGCTATTCAAAGGCATCAGCGCTGATGGACCAGCAGGAGGCCGTGCTATCCTCACTTGAGAAATCATACAAAACTTATCTGGCCGATGATCTGGAAGAATCGGAAAAGCTGAAAAACAAACTGCTTCTCACGCTTGCCGGCATCGCATTCTTGTCGCTTTTCATCGGGATGTCCGCTGCTCTGTGGCTGTCCGGCAGCATATTGGGTCCTATACGATCTCTGACCAGGCTTCTTGATAAAGCCGGGAAGGGCGATCTTACCGGAAGGGCCAGCGGCAAAAGACGCGACGAGATCGGTGAACTCAGCGAGAAGGTAAATGTCGTATTGGATGGCCAGCAGAAGATAATAGAGCAGGTGAAAACCACCACCGGCAAAATCGGAACTCTCAGGAACAGCCTTGCTGAACTGTTCACCCACAGCAGGAAAAACACTGGCAGCGTATCGGGCAGCCTGAAAAGTATCCTGGAAGGTATCATGACCGATGTCGGGCAGCAGTCTTCCGATATCGTAAGAGCAGCCGGCGAGGATGTGTCTGAAACAGTCGTGCTTTCGACAGGCAAAGCTGTTGAAGAGGGCATAAAGGCGATGGAAATAGCCGCACACGGAGAGCGGTCGGTACAGGAAGCCGAAGAGGTCATCCGGAATGTCACTGATACTGTCAGGCAGATAGCAGAATCGATCAATGAGCTTGAGGATTCTTCAAGCAAGATCGGCAATATCACAAATACGATAACCGCGATCGCTTCAAAGACGAACCTGCTGGCTCTGAACGCAGCCATAGAGGCGGCAAGGGCCGGGCAGCAGGGGAAGGGCTTCACGGTGCTTGCCGAAGAGATAAGGAAATTGTCGGAAGGCAGCAACAAAGCCGCCCAAGAAATAAAACAGCTGATAAGTGAAATACAGGGAAGGATACAATATGCCGTCGAACGGATAGGAGACGGTGTGACTAGCGTTGATATCGGCGTCAGCAAGATCAACCATGCGAGAGACAGCATACTTGAGATAACAGGGACCGTCAGCCAGATAGTAGAAACACTCAAAGAAACGGCAAATGCTATTGCCGAATCAAATTCCATCGCTGCGGCAAGCAGCGTCGCTGCAAGAAATGAAAAAGTTGTCGGACTTTCGGGGGCCATGGATGCACCGGGCAGACCTGCCGGCACGGTGGAGGAAGCGGCTGAGATTTCAGAAGCCATAAGCAGAACGATCGCTTCCGGAGAGGCAATAGATGCAGAACTGGAGCAGCACAGAAGAATAATGACTGAGATGGAGGAAACCACTTCAAGACTCGACGAAGTGACAGAAGCGCTCAATAGCCTGCTTGCAAGGTTCAGCATATAGTCTATAATTAAATTATGTTGTGAATAAGTATGGAGAAATATGGAACACTAATAATATGGCATACTGATTCTATCTGAAATTTACTGCCGCCCCCGACCGCGGGGCTATTTTTTTGTGTGCGGCATGTTTTACTTCCAAGGTGAATAAAAACTTTTAGTTTTCGACAGGCCGATAATATGAGATAAATTGCATGAGGTGATTCATTACCGGATATGGGAAATAATAAACAGCTTGGACCAGGGGTGGAAAAGAACGAACATTATGTGATCGATATAACAGATATGACCCACGAAGGCCAGGGCGTAGGGAGGATCAACGGCCTTGCGGTTTTTGTTGACGGAGCGCTGGAGGGAGAGCAGGCCGAGATCAGGATAATCAAAATCACAAAATCTTACGCCGTCGGGAAGCTGATATCTTTGATCAAAGCTCCGCCGAACAGGGCGGCCCCGTTCTGCGAAGCCTTCAAACGCTGCGGAGGCTGCAGCCTGCAGCATATGGATTATCAAGCCCAGCTTGCATTCAAGACCCGGTTGGTGAAAGATAATATCGAGAGGTTAGGGGGGATATACGGAGTAAATGTGCATGACGCCATTGGTATGGAACAGCCGTTCAACTACAGGAACAAGGCGCAGTATCCGGTGGCTCAGGTCAATGGCGGCATCGTCACTGGTTTTTATGCCGCCAGGACGCATGAGGTGATTCGATCTGATCATTGTGGCATACAGGATATCAAGAGTGAAAAAGTGCGCCACATCGTTGCCCGCTTTGCCGAAGAGAAGGGGATCCCGGCATATGACGAAAAAACCGGGAATGGACTGCTCCGCCATATCGTGACCCGCGTCGGGTTCAACACGGGAGAGGTAATGGTGGTGCTTGTCATTAACGGGGACAGCCTGCCGCATTCGGACGAACTTGTACGGCGGCTGACCGGTATACCCGAAGACATATCTGGGGACGGCATGAATGAAGGCAACGCATCCGGGGAAGGTATATCCTGTGATGGTGTGCCCGGGATCAGGAGCATCTACCTTAATGTGAACACAGAGAACACCAATGTAATACTTGGCAGGAGGAATATCCTGCTTTATGGCAGTGAAACCATCACAGACACCATCGGCAAGTACAAGTTCAATATATCTCCCCATTCATTTTTTCAGGTCAATCCTTTGCAAACAGAGGTGCTGTACCGAAAGGCGCTGGAGTATGCAGGGCTGAGCGGCACCGAAACTGTTTTTGACCTGTACTGCGGAATCGGGACAATTTCACTGTTCTTGTCAGAAAAGGCTGCGAAAGTGATTGGCGTCGAGGTGGTGGAAGCGGCTGTGGATGATGCCCGTAAAAACGCTCTGATCAATGGCGTGGCCAATGCAGAGTTCCATGTCGGGGAAGCGGAACGTGTAGTGCCTGAGCTTTACCGCAAAGGACTCCGTGCCGATGTCGTGGTGCTCGATCCTCCCCGTAAAGGCTGTGACGAGTCGCTGCTGCAGTTGTTGGCCGACATGCAGCCCGCCAGGATCGTATACGTCTCCTGCAATCCGTCCACCCTTGCCCGCGACCTGAAATTTCTTTCCGGCCACGGCTTCAACGTAATGGAAGCCCAACCAGTAGACATGTTCCCCTGGTCGGGGCATGT